>JAXDLH010000401.1:0-2879 GCA_034666705.1 Chloroflexota bacterium | reverse complement strand
AACGATCGCCCGCATCTGCAACTCGCCGCCCACCTGCCCAGCCAGGATGACGGCAGTTGGGTCGTCAATGCGGATGGCACGATGAAAACCACCTACACGCTGTCCGCTGATGTGAAGTGGCAGGATGGTCACCCATTGACGGCTGACGATTTCGTCTTCGCCAACACGGTCTACACCGATGACCAGATCCCCACCGAGGATCGGATCCCTGAATCACTGGTCACCGGCATGGTGGCGCGCGACGCGCAGACGCTCGAGATCTCCTGGCGGCAGCCCTATCTGCAGGCAGGAGCACTCACCTTGAACGAATTCGTCCCATTGCCGCGTCACCTGCTGGGCGACCTGTACGCCCAACATGACGGCGGTTTCGTGACGAGCACGTTCTGGACAGGACCGGATAAGGTAGGCAGCGGCCCGTACCGGCCCACGGCATGGGAGAGGGGCGTTGAGATTACCCTCGCCGCCAACCCGTATTTCCCACTGGGCAAGCCGAAGATCGACACGCTGCATGTGCTTTTCGTGGCTGACGCCAATACCGTCATCGCCCGCATGCTCGCCGGCGCCGTGGACGTTTTCCCGACCGCCACCACCCAGCAGGCGCTTACCCTGGAGGAGGCCAATGGCGGGCAGGTGTTCATCCCCGCGCTCAAAGCGCGCCGGCTGTACTACCAGTTCCGCGACGTGCCGGGGTATCAGAAGGCCGTACAGGACATCCGGGTACGGCAAGCGTTCCTCCACGCGATTGACCGCGAGGCGCTCGCCAACGGCGTCCAGGGACGCCTCGGCGTCGCAGCCGACACTGCCTATCCCCGAGCGCATCTCCTCTTTCCGAGGATCGACGCCGCAATCGCCAAGTACCCTTACGACGTTACGCGGGCCCAGGCGTTGCTGCGGGACGCGGGGTGGACGGCGGGCGCTGACGGATTGCTGCGAGATGCGGGAGGCAACACCCTGGATGCGGAGATCCGCAGCACTGACGGACAGGACTCCGCGATCATCGCCGACTTCTGGCGACGGGCCGGGATCAACTCGATCCCTCTTACCTTGAACGGTCAGCAAAAGCGAGACGACGAGTTCCGCGCAAACTTCCCCGCCACACAGATTCAGAGCGGCAACGGCTTCGTGACCCGCCTGGCGACGGCGAGCGCCCCGACCGCCGCGAATCGGTATCGGAGCCCGGAGAATCGTGGGACGTACAGTAATCCCGAATACGACCGACTCTACACGCTGCAGCTCACCACGCTGGACCGCGCCGCACGCGACAACGTCTTGATCGACATCGAGCGGCTCATTACCACCGACGTCGCCGCGGGCTACTTAATGCAGGACCCCTCGCCGCTGGTGGTGCGGAGCAACGTAAAGGGCCCGGTAAACGGCGCGCGCGAAATCGGCGACCCGTTCTGGAACATCTCCCAATGGTCGGTGGAGGGATAGCGATGGGCATGGGGGAGATGCACCACATCGTCGTCGACGTCGCGAACCTCGAGCGCTCCGAAGAGTTTTACGGGCAGGCGCTCGGGCTGCCGCCGCAGGGCCGCGACCTCTGGCCCGGTGAGGGGCGGAATGCGAGCTATGCGCTCGGTACGGGCACCATGCTCGTGCTGATGGAGGTAGCTGCGACGCGCCCGGACCCGCCCGGAGTGCACACGCGATTGATCGTCTCCGAAGCGGAGTGGCCAGATCTGGTGGGGCGGCTGCAGAGCCGCGGCTACCCGATGCGGGACGAGCGCAAGGCGGGCCTGCGGGCGGTAGGCGAAGCAGGGTTGAATGTGACCGACCCGGATGGCCACGTGGTCGAGTTGGAGATGCACAGCGCCGTGACGTTCGAGGTGCCGGCGGCCGGCCGCGGCAAGATCCTCGTGGGGCGCATCGACGAGTTCGCCGTGGGCTCCGTGACGCGCATCGCGGAAGGCCAGTTCTTCCTCGTGCGGCTCGCAGATGGCTTCCTGGCCGTGTCCCAAGTCTGCACCCATATGCAGTTCGCGGTGACCTACCAGCCGGAGCATTTTCGGTTCTATTGCCCGCGCCACCGGCGGCGCTTCAACCGCACCGGCAAATACCAGCCGCGCTTCGGCATGGAGGACACCCCGCCACTCCGCGTCTACGCCATCGAGTTCGTGGACGGCCAGGTGATCGTAGACACGGACGCGAGCATCGCCCGGAGCGCCGAGGAGGCTGGTTGCCTCGTGGCTCCACCGACGCCGATCGCCGAAGCGGCGACACGGTTGTAGGAGACGAGAGATGGTGGAGTTGGGAACCCGGGTCGTGATGGTCGACGATCTGGTCACCGCCGAGCGGTTCTACGCCGAGGTGCTAGGTGAAGTGCTCGGCGGCTCGCTCGATACGCGCTACATGCTCTCGACTGACGAGCTGCTGGAGGCGCGACGGCGCGGTGCGGCGCGGGCCAGCCGCGATACGGACGCGGGGTTCTGGCAGAACCGACCGCCCCACAGCAATGTGACGGTGGGTAAGGCAAAGATTTCGATCTACCTCGCACCCGAGCATCTCCAGGAGCCGCCTCCCGAGCAACTGCGGGGCGCGCCCCGGCTGGCGATCTCGGCCACGCTGGCGCAGATCCAACACGCAACGCAGGTGCTGGGACGGCACGACGTCCCGTTCGAGGGCCCTATCGAGCACCCGGCACCCTGCCCTGCCACGCAGTCGCTCTACTTCAAAGACCCGGCCGGCAACTTCGTCGAGCTCTGCTGCCCGCGCGAGGACTGACGGGCGACAGCGACAGCATTCAAGGATTTCACTGAGGACGGCGGGACCGTTTGCTGGCGTTTTCAGGAGGCACGCGTGACGCGTAAGGCCTGCCTGAGGGCCCGCCACACTGTTCTCGGGGTCGGACAGAAACGCAGCGCACCCACCGAGAGCGT
>JAXDLH010000400.1:0-3431 GCA_034666705.1 Chloroflexota bacterium | reverse complement strand
CTCGAGGAGCTTATAGACCGGATCGTCCGTCGGCAGAATCGTATAGGCCGGGGTGGTGAGACCGAAGATCAACGTGTCCACGATGGCCTGCCGGTCGAGCATGGAACTGAGTGCCTGCCGCACGCGCGCGTCGCGTACCCACGGTGCGGCCGGGTCGCGGTATTGAAACCGGTAATTGCGGGTCCCCGAGATGCCGGGCAGCGTCGTACCGGCGCCGTTGGCCTCCCACTGGTTCTTCAGGGTGACCAGCTCGCTTGCCTTGAGTGCACCCACCGGCGCCACGTCGATGTCACCGGAGAGCACGCCGGCCACGACGCCATTCACGTCGCCGAAGTACTTCACGATCACGCGGTCGATCTTTGGCCGCCCGAGGAAGTACTGGTCGTTCGCGACGACCGCCATCTCGGTTCCCTGCGACCAGTTGCTCATTCGGTAGGGGCCGAGGCCCACGAATTGCGTGGTCCAGTACGGATTGTTGATCGTGGCCTGCTTGTCCGAGGCATAGAGGTCCGCCATGATGTGGCGCGGCACCGCGGGCACGTCGTAGAGGCCGGCCGCATTGCCGAGAATGTACGGCTGCTTCCAGTGGATCACGAGCGTGCTGTCGTCGGGTGCGTCCGCGCTGCTGATGAGGTTGAGGAACCCGGCGCGCGTCGTTGGGAGCTCTGGATCCAGTTGGACTCGGAGCCCGAACACGAAATCCGCGGCCGTCAGCGGCGTGCCATCGTGCCAGCGCACGCCGGGGCGGAGCTTCCACGTGACGTCCATGCGCCCGTCCGGCGCGACCTGCCAGGCGCCGTTCTCCAGTGACGGTACGCTGGTGGCGATCCAGGGCTGGAGGGTACCCGCCTCGTCATAGTTCGTCAGGCCGGCGTGGAGCATGAAACCGTGCTCGGGTGGCCCGGTGCCGGACTGGCCCATGACCACGATGCCGCTCGTCGGCTCCGAGCCGGCGAGCATGCCCATCCGCAGGGTTTTGGGCGTTCCACTACTCGTGCTTTGCCCGCCTGAGCCGGCGCCGCTGGCCGGGTCGCCAGATACGGCGCGCGGGGCTGGACCCGACGTGCACGCGGTCAAGATGAAGACGGCCGTGATGGCCGCCCCAGAAAACCGGGCGCCGATTTGAACGTGTTGCATGGTGGTCCTCCGCGGAGTCCTATTCCTTGGCGTGGATGTAGCCGGCGGCGGCCACCTCTTTCGCGTACTCTTCGACCTTTTCCGGCACCGCGAAGCCGTTCCGCTTGGCGCGCGCCTGGGTGATGGGGCTGTACTTACCGGAGTTGCCGGTGCTCACGCCCATCTGGCTTGCGATCCGCCGGTCCCAGGTCGGGTCGTCGGACTCACTCGCGATGTGGATACTCACGTTCTGCGCCGGGTCGCGGAACGTGTTCATCGGGTCTTTGCCCTCGGCGACGAGCTTCATATTCTCCCGAAGCAGGCGCCGGTAGAGGATCAAACCCTTGTCCGACTCACCCAGATGCTCGGTCCACCGCGGCGTGACGGGGCCCTGGCTCATCCAGGCGAAGTTGTCCTGCCCGGAGTTGTTGTCCATCAGGTCCCAGATGGGAAGCCCTTCCTTGTCCACGCCGGGCAGGGGGACCTCGTAGAGCGGAATGTCCTCCGCCCGCTGGGCCGCGTCGCCGGACTGCTTGGGATAGATGTGGTACCACCAGTACAGGGTGTGGGTGTCGTCGAGCGGCACCCGGATCTGATGCTGCTGGAGCATGAAGGGGAAGACGACGGCGTGGCCGATCCGCCAGTTCGGATGGTTCTCGTCATCGCCCTCGAGGACCCGCCGCTTCACGATGCCGTGCTCGAACACGTCGAAGCCGATTTTGACGTGCTTCTGCACGTTGGCGCGTGCCCGCCAGAAGTTGTGGGCATCGGCGTCGATGCGGCCGAGCCGCTCCAGCGCATAGTTGGTCATGTAGCGGTGCAGCCATTCGACGTGGACCGGGTCGAGGCTGTTCTCCATAATCTGCAGCCAGTTGCAGGGCAGGATCGCCCAGCCAATATCCCGCACCACGTCGTCACGCACATAGTTCTCCCAGTGCGGTACCAGCGGCCGGGGCTCCGGGCCCATCCAGGCATAGAGCATTCCGCCGAGCTCCTCCACCGGGTACGTGGTGACCTTGATGCGGTCCTTGAAGGTGCTGTCCGGGGACTCGGCCGGCTGCTCGAGGCAGTTGCCGGCGTTGTCGTACAGCCAGCCGTGATAGGGGCAGCGCAGCCCCTCGGGCTCCGGGATGCCCCAGAGCATGTTGACGTTGCGGTGCGGGCAGTATTCCTGCATGAGGCCGTACGTGCCACTCCGGTCGCGGAACGCCACCAGATGCTCACCCAGCAGGGTGACCGCCCGAGTCGGATGGTCATGTAATTGCTTCACCGTGGCGAACGGCATCCAATAGCGGCGAAGCAATTCCCCCATTGGCGTGCCGGGACCAACCTGCGTGAAGCGCTCGTTCTGCTCTTTCGACAGCATGCGGTCTCCTCAGGGTACGATGCTTCGCAGTGTATGGAAACGTCCGCAGGGCGTCAATCCTCATGAGATTGTGAGCAGAAGATGCTCCGCCGCACGAAGCCCGGCCACGCGCTTGCCAACCGTGCGTCAGTCGACGCTGGGCACCCCAGCCGGCGCCTGGTGGGTCATGGCAACGTCGTGGCCGGTGCGGGCCGACTCCAGAATGCCGAGGATGACCTCGAGGGTCGCCTCGCCCCAGCGGCCGTCGTGTACCACCTCGCGGCCATTCACGACCGCTTGGTACAGCTCTTCCAGCTCGCTATCGCCACGCGACTCAGACTGCGCCACGGGGATCTCGCGCCGCCCGCTATCCTCGTAGACGTAGATGCCATTGGGCGACTCGCGGAAGTCGGCGCGCTCGCAACTTACCAGGGTGAGACCGTAGAAGCCGAGCGTGTTGTCGCCATCCCCGCCGCCCTCCGGTCGCCCGCGCCCCTCACCTGAGTAGCGCTGCGACTCCTTCAGCTTGCTTTCGTCCTCGGCGCTCATTGTGGAAGAGACGTGTGGTCGGGTGTAGCCGCCGCGGCCGAACGTGAGCTCGGAGGTGTCGAAGTGCTGGTAGCCTGAGTAGACCGTGGTCGCGGGGGTGCCGTCGGCAAACTCAAGATACGCGACGTAAGAGCCGGGGGCCGGCCGGCGCGGGTCGAGCTGCATCGTCATTCCGCGCACGCTTTTCACGAGGCCGCCGCCGATCAGCCGCACGATGTCGATCTGATGCGCGCCCTGGCGGAAGACCACGCCGCCGCCCTTTGTCTCGTCCAGCTCGTACGCTTCGCGGGGCCGGTACAGCCAATCGGCGTACTTCCAGGAATGGACCATGCCCAGCCGGCCGTACTCGCCACTGCGGGCCATCGCCGCCATCGTGCGCACGGTCGCCGCCATGCTGCGAGTGTGACCGCACAGCAGCTTT
>JAXDLH010000399.1:0-5865 GCA_034666705.1 Chloroflexota bacterium | reverse complement strand
CCCGACGTGATCAAGAACATGGTTAAGAAACGAGGTTAAGAACGGAACGCGTGTAGTCTACAGCGGCAGCGCCTGGTGCATCAGGCCGCCGTCCACAAAAACCGTGGTGGCGGTGATGTAGGAGGCGGCGTCCGACGCGAGAAAGGCGGCGACCTGTGCCACGTCGTCGCCGGTGCCGATCCGCCCCAGCGGGATCTGGCGGTTCAGCGCGGCGATCTTTTCAGGGTCTTCGAGGGTGGCCTGGTTGATCGGCGTGGCGATCGCGCCGGGCGCGACGCCAACGACGTTGATCCGATGCGGCGCGAGCTCGAGGGCAAGATTGCGCGTGAGCATACGCACCCCACCCTTGGTGGCGACGTACGCGGTGTAGCCGGGGAACGGCAGGTCCTCGTGCACGGACGAGATGTTGATGATGCGACCGCCGCGGCCCTGCTGCACCATCTGGCGAGCAGCGGCCTGCGAGCAGAGAAACACGCCCTTGAGGTTGACCCCGATATCCAGGTCCCACTGGCGCTCAGTGAATTCGAGAAAGGGCGCCGAGTGCTCGATGCCGGCGTTGTTGACGAGGATGTCGAGCCCGCCGAGCTGCTGGACGGTGGCATCCACCATAGCCTGCACGTCGCTGGAGGTGGCGACGTCGCCGCCCACGACAATGGCGCGGCGGCCCGTGGCGCGGATCTGGCTCGCGATCTCCTCAGCCTGATCCTTTTCAGAATGGTAGTTCACGCAGACGTCGGCGCCCTGCCTGCCCAACTCGACGGCGATCGCGGCCCCAATCCCGCTCGACGACCCGGTGACGAGCGCCACCCTCCCCTGCAACGGCAGCCCACCCTGCATCATGCACCTCCACACCTAGTGTTTCGAACACATGGTACGCCCACTGCACAGGCCAGTGGGCCAGGGTAGAAGGTCAGATGGACGAAACGACTCAAGGGCAAGAGACACTCCCGCGAATTCCTCAGCAGTCACTGTCTGGAGGAACAATTCGACCAGACCGGCAAATGCGCCGAGCGCGCGGCGATTACGCTGGTTGTAACAGAGCAAGATGCCGGCATGGGGCTGGCCGGACGCAGACCATGTTTTGGCAATGCCTTCGAAGTCACGGGTATTGAAGGTGAGGATGGCCCTACCCTGACGTGCTGCGTATGCAAGCTGCTCCTCATCGCGTACGCCCAGGAGGGGCACCTCGTGCGCGCTGACGACATCGTACCCGTGAGAGCGGAGGATTAGCGCAAGGTCCGGGTGGATGTCCTCGTCGAGATAAATCCGAGGAGTCACGGCAGCTTCACGTCACGTCAGCCGACGCCGTCCTCAACTCGTCCTCTGCTGCGAGGCGTGCAATGTCAATGCGGCCGTGCTCGTCAGTCGCCGCCACGATTCGCTTCCAGAGCGCTTCGCCTTCTGCAATGATCTGGTCGATTTCGGCCTGGTGATCATAGTAGTAGCTGATGGCGTCGTAGATGCCGCCAAGCGTCAGGTGCGGGTACATCTCTGCGATCTCTTCTGGCTGGGTACCGCCGATAATGAAACGTGCTAGGAAGTCCACGCTGATCCGGGTGTCCTTGATGCGCGGTCGCCCGCCGACGATGCCCGGCGTCTTCACGACGTGGGGGTGCTCGGTCTTCGTCGTCTTCGGCGTTTTTGCAGCTTTCGGTGTCGCAGAGACAGTTGCCATGCTTCCTCTCCTGCGAGGATTCTACCCAGTGATGCAGGCACCTGCAGGCTGGCGCACACAACCGGTCATGGGGTGAGCCGACGCGATCCCCTCC
Source organism: Chloroflexota bacterium (assembly GCA_034666705.1). GTDB lineage: Bacteria > Chloroflexota > UBA6077 > UBA6077 > SHYK01 > JAXDLH01. The sequence goes on along the minus strand of JAXDLH010000399.1, from coordinate 4,096 downwards.
CGAATTGGTCGCGATCCTATTCGAAGCTGGGACGGGTGGGCGGGACGGCGAGCATGCGGTCGATGGGGATCCGGGCACGCGCGACGATCGTTGGGTCGACGGTGACCTCCGGCTTCAGGTCGCGAAGGGCGTTCCGCAGCTTGGTCGGCGTAATCATCTTCATGTAGCGGCACACCGCGTGCGGGTCGGCAGCCTCGAAGCGCTTGTCGGGCAACTCCTTCTCGAGTCGGTGCAAGATCCCCGTCTCCGTGGCAACCAGGAAATGGTCCTTCGGCGACTGGCGGGCGTGCGTCAGCATTTTCTCGGTCGACAGCACGTACGAGCCCTGGGCGCCGATCACCCCCGCGGAGCGAGCCCACTGCACCTGGGCGGTGCAGCCGCATTCGGGATGGATCAGCAGGTCCGCATCGGGGTTCGCCACCCGGCGCGCCTCGATCTCGTCGGGACGAATGCCCGCGTGCACGTGGCACTCGCCCAGCCAGACGTGCAGCTTGCGGCCCGTGACTTGCTCGACGTGCGCGCCAAGGAACATATCGGGGAGGAAGAGGATCTCACGACCGGCGGGGATGGCGCGCACGACCTCCTCGGCATTGCCCGACGTCACGCAGTAGTCGCTCTCCGCCTTCACCGCCGCCGTCGTGTTCACGTAGGCGACGACGACCGCCCCGGGGTGCTCGGCCTTCCAGGCTCGCACCTGCTCGGCGGTAATGGAATCGGCGAGGGAGCAGCCCGCGGCGGTGTCGGGGATCAGCACCGTGCGATCCGGGCAGAGGATCTTGGCCGTTTCAGCCATGAAGTAGACGCCGCACATCACGATGACGTCTGCATCGGTCTTGGCCGCGGCCTGGGCGAGGCCCAGCGAGTCGCCAACATAGTCGGCCACGTCCTGGACCGGGCCAACCTGATAATTGTGGGCCAGGATCACGGCGTGGCGCGCGCGCGCCAGCTCGCGGATCTCCTCGAGCAGGGCAGGGGTGGCCGTCGCGGCATCGCGCTCGAGCGTCGCCAGGGCGTCGAGCGACTCGAGCAGGGGCAATGGCGCGGTCGCTCCGCGAGTCTCAGTTGGCGTCATCATTCTGCTCCTCCATCACACCTTCGAATGCCGGACCAGCGCCACGGCGCCAGAGAATCCGGCCGCGCCAGCGCGGGTCGGTGGCTGGATAGTCGCTGCGCGATTGAGCGCCCCGGCTCTCCTCGCGGAGGTACGCGGCGCGGGCTGCGAAACCCGCCACGCGGAGGTCCGGAGGCGTAGCTGGGTGTTCGGGATCGGGGAGGGCTGCGATCGCCGCGCGGAGCCCGTCAGCATTGCGGGTAACGCCGACGCAACGGTCGAGCACCGATCCGATCGGCGATGGCTCGGTATCACGTGACTGGCTGGGCCATGCCCCGAAATCGAAGGGCGCCGCTATCCGCGTCCACTCGACCGCCGGCGCGGCATCCTCGCCGAGCGCGGCGCGGGCGGCGCGTCGCCCGAACACCAGGCATTCGAGGATCGAATTCGAGGCCAGGCGATTCGCGCCCTGGGCACCAGTGCATGCGACTTCGCCGGCGGCGTAGAGCCCGGGCAGGTCGGTGCGTCCATCGGCGTCGGTGCGGACGCCGCCCATCAGGTAGTGCGCCGCGGGCGCAATGGGCAGCAGATCACGGGCGAGGTCGAGTCCCCATTCGGACAACTGGCGGGAGAGGCTCGGGAAGGCGCCGTGGATCGCGTCGGGATCGAGGTGGCGCATCGTGAGGTATGCGCCGCCGAGCTCCTCGGCCTGACCGGCCACTGCGCGCGCCACGACGTCGCGTGGCAGCAGCGGATCGACGAAGGGACGCTCGGCCGCGTCGACCAGCAGCGCACCCTCACCGCGCAACGCCTCGGAGAGGAGGAACGCCGGCCGGCCCGGTAGCACCAGGGCAGTTGGGTGGAACTGCATCATCTCGAGGTCGGCGAGCGTCGCGCCGGCCAGCCAGGCGAGGCCGATACCGACGCCGCGCGTCTCCGGCGCGTTGGTGGTACGGCCCCAGAGTGCGCCGGCGCCGCCGGTGGCGAGCAGCACCGCCTGCGCCTCGGCGAGGATGCGCCCACCGTTTGGATCTTCGAGCGTCGCGCCGACTACCTGGCCCTGCCGGACGGTCAGCCCGGCGAGCTGGGTGCGCTCGATGATGCTGATGTTTGGGAATCGTGCGGCGCGCTCGGCGAGGAAGCGGGTCAGCCAGAGGCCGGTGGCGCCGCCGCCCGCATGCAGAATGCGCCGCCGCGAGTGGCCAGCTTCGAGCCCGAGGTCGGGCCCCGCCTCGTCACTCGTGAACGGGGCGCCGTCGCGCACGAGCTCGCGCGCGATCTCGACACCCTCGCGCACGAGCACCTGCACGGCAGTGCGGTCATTCAGGCCTGCGCCGACAGCCATCGTATCGGCATAGTGCAGACCCACGTTGTCGTCGCGACCGATCGCCGCGGCGACCCCGCCCTGGGCGCGGGGCGAAGACCCGGAGAGCAGTGCGCCACCGGTGACGAGCAGCACGCGCGCGCCGCGTTCGGCCGCCTCGATGGCCGCGGCCAGCCCCGCGGCGCCGGAGCCGACGACGAGCAGCTCTGCGTGCAAGGGAGGCGGGCCGCCGGGATTGACTGGCTGCTTGGTCACGGCATTTTTCTCCTTGCACGCCTTGCGCTTCGATGCCAGGCGACACCCGCCGGGACGGATTCACCCTTTGATTTCGAGTAGAAGAGAGCAGAATTTATGCACGAATTACGATCCAATCGATCAGAAATCGGGCTACTCGAACGGATGGACGCGAACGTGGGACACTTCACCATGGCAGCTCACGATCCCACGTGCCGGTCAATGGCCCCCGGAAACGGAAGAGGTCACCCGGCCGCCCTCGGCCTTGCGCCTCGGCTCGCTCACCCACCGGAACCAATGTCCCGCGCTCGATCAGCCGCTTGAACAGCTTGCGCACATTGGACGTGCTCATGTGCATCACTTCCGGGTCGCGGATGGCGGCGTAGGCTGCGCGCAGCTCGGACATCGTGAAGGTCGGCGGCAACAACTGGAACAACACCCAGGCGTATCGGATCTTGCCGCGCACGCGATTGATTCCCTCGCGCAGCATGCGGCCGTGGTCATAGGCGAGCTCATCCCACGGGATCTCGCTCACCGGCCACCATTCTGCCGTCTCATCGCCGTCCATGGGACGGAGCACCATATCATCGCTCCGCACGAGCGCAATGTGCGCCACGGATGCGACGCGGGCGCGGCTGTCGCGTCGCGGGTCGCCATACGTCGCGAGTTGCTCGAGATACCAATCACCGGCGTCGATCCCCGCCTTCACGGCGAGCGCGCGCCGTGCGGTCGCGTCGAACGTTTCATCCTCATTTACGAGCACGCCCGGCAGCGCAACCTGCGGCAGATCGTCAACCCGGGGCTGTCGCACGAGGAGCACTTGCCAGGCCCGCTCGACGGACGCCCGACGCAGGGTGAACACGACGACGTCCACCGCGAGGAGCGCCCGCGGGACGAGGGTCTGCTGGCGTGCAATCACGATTTCCATTCTGCGAGATTATATTCCATGAGAGCAGAAATAGCTCATTGGCGCGCAGGGTATGCTACTGGCGCGTTGGGCGGGGAACAGGAGGCAAGGTGGCGGCGAGACGAGTCGAGATCGGCAGCGGGCTCCTGGCCGCACTGTTGGGCGTGGGCGGCTGGCTGTGGGCCGTATTCGGGCCCACGTACGTCGCCGGAACCTATGCGACCGGGCCGGATACGCCGGACCTCACACTCACGAGCCCCGGTAGCCTGGCGCAGGTCCACGACCTTGGCTCGGGGCCGATCGTTTACCTTATCGCATTGCTCGTCTGCGTGGTCGCCATCGGAATCGGTGCAGCCCTGCATGGCGCGCGGCGTGTCCCAACCGGGCTGCCGATTCTCTGGACCGCAACGGCGTTCCTGGTCGCCGGCGTTTTCCTCAGTATCTATACGGTCGGCCCGTTCATCGGCCCCGCGGCCGTACTCGCCGTGTTGGCGAGCGTCGCGGGCGGCCGGGCCGACGGCGCGGCACGGGCCCAGCGGACATAACGGAAACCTAGCCCCTAAACGGACGAACAAGGATC
>JAXDLH010000398.1:0-2983 GCA_034666705.1 Chloroflexota bacterium | reverse complement strand
GAAGCACCCCGCCCGAGGCCCGCTGGTCGATCAGGCCGCTGGCTCCAGCCGGAGCGGCAGTTGCACCACAAATCGAGACCCGCCACGCAACCCACTTTCAACCCAGATGCGCCCGTCGTGAGCGTCCACGATTTGCCGACTAATGTAGAGTCCGAGTCCCAAGCCACTCACATACGAGCCGCTATCGATCTGATACGCGCGCTCGAAGATCCGCTCACGGTGCTCCGGCGCGATGCCGAGCCCTTCGTCCTCGACGCTGAGCTCGATCGTCCTGTCGGTCGGCTGGGTGATCGCCACCGTAATCGGTCCCCCATCGGGGCTGTATTTGACGGCGTTGTCCACCAGATTGCTGACCACCTGGTCGAGGCGGAGCGGATCCACCAAGGCCACCAGCCGCGCTGGCACCGCAAGTACGATGGGGTGCGAGGTAGTGCGGGCTTGGACCGCTTGCACCACCTCGCACGTAAGTGCGGCAAGATCGGTCGGCTGGGGCGCAATAGTCAGCTTCCCGGTGACCATGCGGGTCACGTCTAACAGTTGGCCCGTGAGCCGGTTCAGCCGCTGCACCTGGGATTCCACCATCGCTAAGCGCCGATCGAGCAAGGTTGGATCCAGCGCATCCGTGCGGGCGGTCATTCGCTTGAGCAGTTGCACGCTCGCGAGCAGGCTCGTCATCGGCGAGCGCAGCTCGTGCGCGGCGATCGAGAAGAAGGTGTCCCGGGTCTGCAGGGCCACCTGAGTTTGCCGGAGCCGCTCCGTGCTTTGCAGGGCCACTGCCGCTTGGTCGACTGCGGCCTGAAAAAGAAACCGCTCATAGGCAGTAGGGAAGTCGGCACGGGACGAAAATCCCACCACCGCGCCGGAGACCGAGGCGACCCCCGGACGGACCGCCAATACGTGGCCCGCCGGCGCCTCGCGAGGATCGCTGAGCAACTCCGACAGCATGATCTCCTCGCCAGCGGCGAAGTCTGCTGCCACCTCGCCCAGCAGTTCGAGGAGTCGACCAGGCGGCGCTTGCCCGTCGACGAGCGCGTCTTCCCCCGTGGGGGCCAGGCGCAGGGCGACCGCGTCCAAGCGCAGCAAGCTGACAAGGGCCTCCCGCAAGCCGCGCACGATGGCCTCAGGCTGGCTGCCTTGCCATAGCGCCGGCAACGCCAACAGGGACGCCAGGTCCCGGATATGGGCGCGCAACGCTTCCTGGTCCACCACGCCCCCCGGTGGCGCCGCGCTCGCGGCCGGCTCGGTCAACTCAGGTGCCCACCGCTCGCGCGGCGCGCGCCTGCAACTCCTGCAGGAACACATCCGGCGGGACGAAGAAGGGATTGACCTGAAGCACTCCGCCGACAATGGCCATCGGGTGTGTTCGCAAGATATCCATGACGATGCCGCCGCCAAACTTGGCGGTTTCGTACAGTCAGAACACCGGGTCCCGATAGCGAGGCAGGACGAAGTTGAGCCGCGTCTCATAGACGACCAGGTCATCCACCCCCGGTCGATCCTCCAGAGCCCACTCCATGTGGGCCACGAGCCGGGTGCGCGGAAAGCCCTGCGTGGGGCCGTTACGCAGCACCTCCTCGATGAGGGCGAGCATGGCGTCTTGATCGAAATGCCCGCCACGCAGATAGGCCTCATCCCACGTGCGCACCTCCAACTGGCCCCGATCCTGGGTCCCGACTGGGTCGATGCCCCAGTCTGCGAATCGTTGGAGATAGCTGGTGCGCTGGGCCGGATCTACGATATGAAACGCTTTCTCGCCGTGCGTGAACCCTTCCTGCACGAATGGGCCCAGCACACGCTGTTCCTCTTCATCGCCATTGAAGAAGGCGCACACGTGACGATAACGGTCCAGGGTTGCGCCCGCAAAGTGGATCGGGGCCTCAGCGCCAGTCTCTTCCCACGTGCTCATGTCCCGCGCTCCCCACCTTCATCAACCGCATCTGCGTATCTTCGACCCATCGCATCGCTTAGCTGCTGTAGGCGGCTGACCTCGGCCAGCGTGTGCACGGCGTCATGACGGACTTCCAGATCGGCATCAGGCATCCGCTCCATCATGAGGCGTATGACGGAACGTTATGTACGAAACATACTAGCATGAGGAGCCTTGCGCTACGCGCGGCGGACTCGCCGTGCGACTGGTGCGTGTCTGACGTGCCCGCCCCCAAACCTATTCCCGACGTGCGGGTTGACCATCGGGCAGCAGTCGGTCGAGCATTCCGAGCAGCGCCAACGGGCTGAACGGTTTTCTCATGAATGCGTCGGCGCCGGCGGCATAAACGGTCGCTTCCGTGGACGCGTCGCCCCAGGCGGTCAGTATGATGACCACAGTGCCGGCGAGGGCGAGGTCAGACTTGATCTGCCGACACACCGCCAGGCCATCGAGCCCTGGCATTTTGAGGTCGAGCAGGACGATCGCAGGATGATGAGCTCGCACGAGCCGCAGCGTTTCGGCGCCATCCTCCGCCTCGAGCAGCTCCAGCGACTGGCGGACTTCGAGGGCGGTCCGGAGGACGAGCCGGGTGAAGTGCTGGTCATCGGCGATGACCACACAGTACGACGCTCCTTCTCGTCCAGACATGGCGCATCCTTCCGGGACTGTGGAGTCGCGACGCGAACGTTCGGGTCCCAGCGCCATCCTACTCCGACCGCCCACCCCTGAACAGGCATCGAACGGTGCGCCAGTGCCTCGAACGGGCTTCGGGGTAATATTGAGCGCCGCAGAGAGAAATGACTTCAGGGGCGCTATCCGCAGATGAGCGGGATGGCGAAAGGAGCCAGGGATGACGATGTCAGGACGAACGGGTTCATGGATGATAGCTGGTCGCGACCGGCTGCGAGCGCGCTGGCTGCCGGTGCTGCTGCTTGCGATTACGCTCCTCGCATGCTCGCAACCGACGCCGATCACGGCGCCCCAACCCGGAGCTCCGCAACAGTCACAGCCGCCCCAGGCCGCGCCCCGCGAAAGCCGCACCCTCGTGGTCGCCAT
>JAXDLH010000397.1:0-4599 GCA_034666705.1 Chloroflexota bacterium | reverse complement strand
CCCCGGCGGTAAGAGCCACTATGATCTGCCTTGTCTCCACCTCGTGAGTTTAGGCAACCGCCCTCGCTCACGGTGTGAACGTGAACCGGAGCGCTCGGCGTGGGTTCGGCGTCACCGCCGTGCGGTGGCGGTCCGAGATGGAGCCACTACCGATCGGCTTCCTGCTGCCTGCGCAACTGGTCTGGCACCTCGGCTACAGATGCGTCCGCCGAGCGACCGACGCGGCGGCACTCATCCCTTTCACCATCGCAGTCATGCCCAGCGGGCCGGGGCGAGGACTCGGCGCCCCAAATCGTCACCGTGATTGAGGACTCGTGGCCAGGAATCCCTCACTCGGTGCTCGGCAAACGAGCCACGCGTGGCATACGAGCTCGCTTGCGGCACAAGCCGTAGTACCTGAGCTGTCGTCAGGTAGCGAAAACTCTGCGCTGGCTCGAGGTCATGGTCGCGACGCAGCTCCTCGAGGGTCACGGGACTGTCGAGTCTTGCCGCGCCTGCAAGATGCAACCCGAAGCCTCGTGTGGCGCCCTGGAAATAGTCATCGAACTCGACCCGCGAAATACCGCTAAACGAGCCCACCCGGTCCCAAAGGTCCGCCGGTGTCGACTGCTCAAGGTGCCGGAGTGTGGCGGTTCCAACTACTGCCATCACGGGGCTCGAGCTATACAGGATGACCCGCGTCCCTGTCGGGACGTTGGGGCGGGTTCTGCGCAGTTCGACGGTCTTGTCTTGCGCCAGGATCGCCTCCGCGTAACGCGGGCGCACGCTAATGAGCACCGCGCGTTCTTCATCCATCGCGGCGAGTCCCTTCTCGATATATCGCCTCGAACATGACAGGGCTGATCCTTGTCGGCGACTGTAGCGATCCCCCCGGACTCTTTCCTCCACCAAGGATCTTGAGTCGCTCGTATGTGACTGGGTGAGCCAGCACCTCCGTATCCACAAAGCGAAGCGCGGACGCCTCTCCTCCGGAAGCCCGCGCCTCGATGTCAGCCAAGCGGTAGACGCCAAGATGTTGGAATCGCGAGTAGAGCCGCCGTGGATCGTCGGTGACGATCTCGTTCAGCTGCGAACAGGCCACCACGGCGCCAACCCGGTCTCGACCCGTCCCGCTGGCGTACCAAAGGATGCGAGCGGGGCAGTGTGGATTGCCGCGCGGACTGCGGTAGTACACGTGCTCCCGACTCACGCCCAGGACCGGTGAGCGATCCCACAGTGAGTCTTGGAGGCTGAGGAGTTCGCGTGCCCACCGAGGCTGAATCGGAATCAAAAATGACTCGAGTGTGGTGTCGAGCAGCTTTGCCGGCCAGATCAGGCGTTCCAGCCGCGCCGAGTCCTGGGGACTCAGAGCGCCCTCTCTAGCGGACGCGAGCTCGGACCGAACGGGATGTGCCAAAGGCACCCTGGCGAGCGCCGCCGTTGTGCTGCGCACGTCAAGCACGGCAGCGACGTTCTGGGTACCGTCGGAAACGTAGCCATCCTCGGCCAACGCGGCCAGCACGACCCGTCCGGGATGCGGATCGGAAACCCGAACGCTGTCGGTGCCCCGCTCGATGGCTTCCATGCGCAATCGGAGCAACAAAAGTCGCACAATCGTTGGGGCTACTGGCGCCCGAGAGGCACGGAGCAACGGTACCGACAATTCCCCGCCGGCCACGGGCTGGCCGGTTGCCCACGCCACTACAACTTCACCCTCCGGAGATCGCACGTGGTGGCCAGTCAACGCTCTGTCACCGGCTATCGATCGCAGGTGTGCCCGAAATTGGCGCCGCCGCTCACCGGTCGCCGTGCTGAGCATCGGGTCCAGGAATGTCTCCGACAGCGCCGCTGTGTCCTGTACGGAGTACCCAGTTCCGCGCAGCGCAGCGGGGCGATAGTTCTCGGCATGCTCAAGTTCGTCGATGTGGGTGATCACATCGGACGGTCGCAGGGTGCGCACGCCAACCGCGGTGAATGTCGCCTCCGCGGCGAGTGCGATCCACTCCTCGTCGCGCGTGACAAACAGGCTCGCCCCGCCCGCGGCAGCGCAGACAACGTGATTGAAATCCGATTCGTGGGCGGCCGCTGCTCCGCCGAGGGCCAGCCGCAGCACGCGGCTGGCGCGTTCATGCTGCTCGGGCGTGTGCTGGAGCCGAGGGAACGTACTCTCGGCAGCGCGTTGCCGGCTCCGCTCGCTCGGATCCTGCAGTCGCAGAATCTCATTGAGAATTTGATTTTGCAACCAGTCGGCCTCAAGTCCTTGCGACTCGGCAGCTCCTTCCCGAGGTCGGTCGATGGCCAGATCAATGAAGACGTTGTGATCGAGCGCAATCATCAGCGCTGCGTCTTCGTGCTCATGGTCTGAGAACAGGTCCGGCCGATTGTGCGAACGCCACCAGACGACTAGCGGTTCTCGAGACCTCCCGCGGCCCGGCACCTCGTTCACCGCCGCAAACCCCAACTTCGGCCACAACGCCTGCGCAGCGTAATCAGATCGGCAACGAAGCTTAATTCCCGTGAGATCGGAGTGAAGGCGGCTGATGAAATCGACGAGCTGACCCGCCACCCCATTGCGCCGAAACCTGTCATCGACGCAGAGGTGAATCAGCCGAACGCGGCCCTTCGCAACCGCAAACAATGCGTACCCCGCGAGCCCATGCCGGTCGTCCAGTGCGGCCAGCAATCCGCCCTGATGCGCGAACTCGGGGAAAGCGCCGCGCGGCATCGGCCCAAGAGTGCGCTTGTTCCGGTCGGCCAGCGCGACGACGTGCGCCAGTAGATCGACATCCCCTGGCACAACCAGCCTCAGGCTGATCTGTGAGTTGCTCTTGCCCCCGTTCATTGAACATTTGTAGCGCGCCTCACGTCCACGTGGCGGGAGACAGGCGAACTAGACGATCACTGAGAGGTTGACGGGGTGAGGGAGATCGAATTCGTTGGGGGTTCTCCTCGCCGTCGCGAGGGCCCGAACGAACCTTCACTCGCGAACTGGCTACCGAATGGCTTCGTTGCGGAGATTGGTGTCACCCGGCGTGCAGGTTGTCGGCCTCCAGGTCAGCGGACACCCGCACCGGCGCAGTTAGGCGGCGCGCGCCACAGCCTGCTCGTTGAAGAAATAGAGCAGGCTGCACGCGAACAACAGGCCCTGCACAGCGTTGCGCCGGTTGAATTGCCTCGAGCTCACCGTATGGGCCGTGGCGTTGCGGCTGAAGGTCGCGGGAACGCGGTCGCCGTCCTCCACACAGAACTGCTGATACGCCTGCCACGTGGGCGCAAGCGCGATGAACTCACGGACGGTGAACTCTTCATAGGCGGACGTCGTCCTCGTGCCCTTGCGGTTCGGTGTGAAGTTGGCCCGATCCTTGCCAAGGTAGGCCGTCAGGAGACTGTCGATGAGCGAGCCAACCAACGCTTGAGCGGCTGCGGTATGACCGCCCTCGAGGGCATCCAGCGCTGCCACGGCGACGGGGGCATCAGACGCGACAGCATCCGACCGGCAAGCGAGCACTGCTACGCGACAGTCAGCCGAGATGGCCTTCCATCTACGGCCGAGGATTTCCCCCCTCTTGGCGGCACTGTTCGCTCGGATAAGCGCCTCAGCGATTGCGGTGCGCGGCACTCCGTAGAGGGCGATGCCGTCGAGCATGACCACCTTCTCCACGTCCTCCAGGTACAACCCCTCGATAACGCCAAGATTCGGCGGGTAGAAGGACGTCTTCAACTTCTCAAGAGTCGGCCCCAGGGTCTTGAGCCATGAAGCCTGTTGGGCGGCGAACTGCTGGGTGATCTTGGAGAGCGACTCGCCGAAGCCGAAGTCGAGACTCTCGGTGAGTTGCGCGCTCAACTTGGCGAACTGCGCCTGATTGGCAGCGTGCATCTTGAAGACGTCGCTGTTGATGAGGCCGAACTGCTTCCTGCGATCGTCCTGCGCCACAAGCACAGGCTTCAACGAGTCGAAGAGCTTGGAATGCTTTGCAGCAAAGTTCGACGCCACCGAGATGCTCTTGAGCGTGGATTTGGAAAGCTTGAACGTCGGGAGGTTGAAGTTGATCTTCGGAGACAGTGACCGTCGCACGTTATCCATGGATCTGCGAAGCGCGTCACGCTGCTCAGGGGTCAGTTCAGGATCCTCGCGCTCGGGCTCCTCGGCCTCAACCACGCTTGCAGTCTACTGAGCACGCCCGACAGTGGTCGCGCAAGCATGAAGCCCTTGCCTTCGATGCGTGCGGGCGGGGCTTCCCCATCGGCCATCGCGCTCCTGCGACGACGCGTCCGGTCGGGGCATGTCCAACTTAGGTGTTCCGGGCGGTGGACGCAGCGCGTTGTCATCCAGCCGGCCCGCATGAGCGCGGTCGCAAGAGCAGTGAGCGCCTCGAAGCTGGCACGACCGATCGCGTGGATCTTGCTTGCCTGCCTGCCCCGAAGGTGCCGGCATCCGGAATTCGACGGGTCCGACGAAAAACATCCCCGCTTCATGGGAGTAGCGGCGAGGTCGCAGCGACGGCTGGTGGCCGCCCACTGCGCAGCTCGGCATCCGCGACGCGGTCGTCACGTTCGGCGCGCCACCGGGTCCAGAGTCAGCCTCTGCTCGAATTGGGCGGCTGGCACGCCGAGCCGACC
>JAXDLH010000396.1:0-11812 GCA_034666705.1 Chloroflexota bacterium | reverse complement strand
GGACGTGGATCGCCGAGCTGGAGGCAGCCGGGGAGCTGATCCGCGTCGACAAGCCGGTCGATCCGCACACCCAGATGGGGGCGCTGCTCTACCAGAGCCGGGAGAAGGCGCTGTTCTTCGAGAACCTGCCCCACGGCTGGCGGTCGCTCGGCCAGGCGCCGGCGAACGTGCGCCACGCGGCGCTCGCCTTCGGAGCCCGCGAGGATACGGTCGTGCCCCTCGTCGCCGAGCGGATGGGCGCGCGAATCGCGCCGGTGATGGTGGACGACGGGCCAGTGAAAGAGGTGAAGCTCGCGCGCGGCGAGTTCGACCTGTGCGAGCTGCCGGTGCACGTCGCGGGCCAGCGCGACGCCGGCCCGGTCATTGGGTCCGGCCTGGTGGTGACGAAGGACCCGGACACCGGGCAGCGCAACGTGAGCTTCCACCGGCTGCAGATCAAGGGGCCGAACAAGTCGGGCATCCTCCTCTACCCCCGGCACTCGTGGCGCAACTACCTGAAGTACGAGGCGCGCAACGAGCCGATGCCGGTGGCGATCTTCATCGGCCACTACCCGCTCTACTACGCGGCCGCCTCGACGACGGCGGCGTATGGCATCGACGAGTTCGAGATCGCCGGCGGCTACCTCGGCGAGGCCGTGCGGCTCGTGAAGTGCGAGACGGTCGACCTCGAGGTGCCGGCGGATGCGGAGATCGTGCTGGAGGGGATGATCCCGCCGCACATCCGCGAGGAGGAGGGCCCCTTCTCCGAGTTCCAGGATTACTACGTCACCGGCACGGGCAAGAACCCGATCGTCGAGTACCAGTACATGACGCGCCGCCACGACGCCATCTTCAAAAACCTGCAGAACGGCTCGGAAATGGAGGGGTGCGTCTTCCACAAGATCCCCATGAGCGCCACGATCTTCCGGCGCCTGAGAGACGTGGGCGGCGGTCCCAACCTGCACAACGTGATGGCGCTGCCGGGCATCTTCGGGCTCGCGATCCAGATGACGCCGCGCTACTACGGCGAAGCGAAGAACCTCCTCATGGCAGCGCTCTCGTCGGAGTACCAGCACCCGAAAGTGGCGATCGCGGTGGATGCCGACGTGGACATCTTCAACCCAGCCGAGCTCCTATGGGCGCTGAACACCCGCGTGAACCCGCAGGAGGACATCATCGTCATCCCGGGCACCCACAACCACGCGATGGACGCGGCGCTGCCGGAGCTGGGCACCGTGGGCACGGCGTTATGGCAGCGGCTGGGCTCGAAGCTGCTGATCGACGCGACGATCCCCCCGCCAGCGGATGCCGAGGCCCGAGACAAGTTCGAGCGGATCCGCCCCCACAACCCCCATCTACGCCTCGAAGACTTCGCCGCCGAAGGGTCCCTGGACCTCGTCCGGTCGCTTCCCAAGCGCTTCTTCGGGTCGCGGCTGCTCGAGTAGCAGTTTGTCACGATGGGCCGGCAAACCGCGGCATCCGCGCCTACGAAGTGTGGAGGCTTGGGTCTTTGGTCGCTTTTGGACCTTCGCGGTCGGGGCTCGTAGCGCGCCGAGGGGGCCGTGCCGGGCGCGTCGTCAGCATCAGGTCGAGGCCGACGGCGTCGAGCATGGTGAGGAAGGTGGCGAGCGTCGGGTTGCCGGTACCAGAGGTGAGCAGGCGGCGCACTGCCGCCGGGCTGGCGCCGGTGGCGCGGGCGAGATCCGCCTTGGAGAAGCCTGCGGTGCGGCGCGCCGTGTCGAGCGCGGCGATGAGCTCCTGCACGCGGGGGAGCACTCGTCCCTCGCGCTCTGCGGCCTCGCGAGGCTGCCCGTCGCCGTGACTGCCGCCGAGCTGCGGCTCGACCAGGTCAGGGCTCATGACCATAAAACTCCCTCCCCGGCATTTCGCTTCGGAGTGTAGCATAGATGCTACACTCGCGGGCGCAGACAGGTCGGCGGACCTGTGATACGATGGGCGGACCGACGCACAGAGGAGAGATCACGAATGGTCATGGAGCGGCAGACGACCGGTCGTTGGGTTGACAAGGAGCATGGGCTCGTCAGTCCCGACATCTTTCTGAACCAGGAGATCTACGACCAGGAGCTCGAGCAAATTTTCGCGCGCACCTGGCTCTTCGTAGGTCACGAGAGTCAGATCCCGAATCCTGGTGACTACGTGCTCGGCCGCATGGGCGAAGAGACCGTGATCGTCGTGCGGGACAACAACCAGAAAGTGCACATCTTCCTCAACCGCTGCCGCCATCGCGGCAACCGGGTGTGCCGCTACGACGAGGGCAATACCGGCATCTTCACCTGCACGTTCCATGGCTGGAGCTACAACCTCGAGGGCCACATCGCCGCGCTGCCGTACCATGCGGGCGGCTACGCCAACATGCCGAAAGACGAGTGGGGCCTGGTCGAGGCGCGGTGCGAAGTGTTCGAGGGCTCCATCTGGGGCTGCTGGGACAAGAACGCGCCGAGCTTCACCGACTACCTCGGCGGCTGCGAGACCTACCTGAGCGGCTTCCTCGCGGGCGTCAACGGCTCGCTCGGCGGCGCCGAGGTGCTCGCGGGCGTAGCAAAGTGGCGGCTGCCGGCCAACTGGAAGGTGCCGTGCCCGGATACTGACCGCACCCACGGCTGGATCACCCACAAGTCCGTCATGGAAGTGCGCATTGGCCCGAGCGGCGAGGGTCGGCGCGACCGGCGGGACTCCGGCACACAGTACACCGTGAACTTCCCGCACGGCCACACGATGAGCATGAGCCTCCCGAAGCTCGAGGCCGAGCCATACAAGGACTCGTGGGCCGAGGCGCCAATCGTGCGCGAATACCTCGAGCACGCCTACCAGGAGCGCAAGAAGAAAATGGGCGCGATGGCGAGTGTGACCTCGTCCCCCGCCATCTTCCCGAACATGGGCACGCAGTACTACCAGCCCTGGGTGGTCCGCATCATGCACCCGCAGGGCCCGCTGATGACGGAGATCTGGACTTACTTCTTCATGGACAAGGAGGCGCCGGCCGAGGTCAAGGAGCACATCCGCGACTATTACGGCCGCTACACCGGCCCGGCGGGCATGACCCAGCAGGACGACATGGAGAACTGGCACTGGGCGACCGAGGGGGCGCTGGGCACCGTCTCGCACCGCTATCCGTACAACTACACCCTCTTCCTCGACGAGACTCCGCAGGACGGTCCCTCCACCTACGGGCTGCCGGGCAACTTCTGCAACATCATGAGCGACGAGAATCACCGCCGGTACTACCAGCGCTGGCAGGAGATGATGCTGGCGAAGGACTGGGGCGAGATGACGCACCCGGCCGTGCGTTAAGCCGAGCGTGCAGCGGAAGAAGGAGGAGCAATCGTGACTGCGACGAGCACCCTATCCACCCAGGCCCTTCGTGAGCTGCGCCTCGAGATCGAGGACTACTACTACATGGAAGCGGACCTGCTCGACGAGCGCCGCTACGAGGAGTGGCTGGAACTCCTGGCCGAGGACATCCGCTACTTCATGCCGATGCGGCGGAACGTGCCGTACACCGAGCCGGAGCGCGAGAACACCGTGGCGCGGAGCCAGATGTCGTGGTTCGACGAGGGCAAGTTCACCCTCGGCCAGCGCGTGCTGCAGATCCGCACCGGTGCGCACTGGTGCGAGGAGCCGTTCTCGCGCGTGAGCCACATGGTGTCGAACGTGCGTGTGACGGACGTCGAGGGGGACGAGATCAAGACCTCTGTCCACTTCATGATCTATCGCAATCGGCTGCAGAGTGAGGAGAGCTTCCTCATCGGACGGCGCTACGACACGCTGCGCCGCGACGGCGACTCGTGGAAGATCGCCCGTCGGGAGATCATCCTCGAGCAGAACGTGCTCCTGGCGAAGAACCTCACCACGTTCTTCTAGCGCCCCACCGTCCGAAATAGCGCGCCCAGGCCCCGGGTTCCCAAAGGAGCCCGGGGCCTGTGGAATAATTGGGCCAGTTGGCCCTCAGGACGCGTAACCATGGTGAAGCGAGTTGCGGCTCCGAGCGTAGTGGCGCAGGACGACCAGCCACTGATCGGCCTGCCCTTCGAGCAGGATGACCGCGACGTTACTTGCTACTTCGTGGACGAATCAGCTGCGGACGCGGCCGGCGCCGATGATGCCACGCAAGATGCACTGAGCGCGATCGGCGTCTGGCGGGACCTCGATTGGAATGAGACCGAGCAAGCGCTCGACCGGATTCGGCACGAGAGTCGTCCGACCCCACTCATTACTGATCTTTGAGGCGCTACCTCCTCGACACATCGCTCCTCGCAGCATGGGTGCTAACAAGCAGTGCGGGCTAAGTCGACTCAGCCAGCGTAATCCTCTCACGCTGTGCGTCGAAGGTGATAGCGAAGCGGTCAAAAATGTCCGCCCGCCCGAGGATGAAGAGCGCAGAAGGCGTGTCCGCAAAGAGACAGCGTGCCGTTACTTCGATTCCCTCGAGCTGGAGCGGCAGCGAACCAAGCCTAACGCGCACAGTGCCCGGTCCGACGCCGGACACTTGCCCGTCGGGCAGTAGGTCCCAATCGAGACCAACCTGCTGCGCGAGGCGCCGTGGCGCAATGGAGAAGTCGGCGCCTGAATCCAGGAGAAACCAGTAGACGACGTCCCCAGCCTGCGTAGGAATCGTTGCGGGTACCATTGGATCACTTACCACCCCAAAGGGCGTTTGCTTCCGGAGCAGTGGAAACTCAATAGACGCCAACGGTGTCCATGGGCTCGACAAACTGAATGACGAGCCCCTCCCAGCGTACGTTGTTGCGCTCTAACCGCTCCACGAGGTCGTCGTATGTGGGGGCGCTTTCGACAACGTCGCCATCACGGCTGGCAATGTAGCGACCACCAAACTGTCGCTGAAGCTCTATGTACGGATCGGCCATTCTTATCCCTCGATCTGCCTCGCAACAAGTGGGCCTCGGATCCGGCCATTGGGTAGGTTGCTCCCAACCTACCCGGTGACGTCCCAAACGAGCGCCTGGCGGGGCGCCTTGTAGTACGCCTCGCGGCCTTGGGCCTCGGTCACGTCGGGCTGCTCGGCGACGCAGTGGGCCATCACCGCGAGCTGCAACGGGGCGTCGAACGGGAACGGGTCGATGCGGAGCGAGCTCGGGCCGGTCGGCTGGAGGCGCAGCTCCGCGAGTTTGTCGGAGCCTACCGCTACGGGCACGCGCTCGAGGCTGGCCTCGCGCATCCGGCCGTTGGCGTAGCCATCGCAGCAGAGGTAGAGCGAGAGGAGGTCGAAGACTTGCAGGACACGGTAGTTGTGCCACAGCAGATCGCGCGCGCGCCCCTCGACGTGCAGCTCATCAGCCACCTCACGCTGCCAGTCTTCGAAGTCGCCAAAGGCCGCATCCATCCCGAGCGGGGCCTCGCCGGCGGGCGGCGCCACCACCTCGTCGCGATCCGCCCAGCGCATCCGCACCGTATCGTAGCGGCGCTTGCGCAAGCCGGAGCGGTGCATGCTGGCAACCAGGCTGGCGTACGGGTCGTGCTTGCGCATCCACTGGCAATTCTCCGCGTCCGCGTTGCCGCGGCTGAGGCCGGGCGGCGTCCGGCGCATGCCGTAGGGGATGCCGCGCTCCACATCGATCGGCAGGTCAGCCTCCATCTCGCGGTGGCCGCTGTCGTGGTAGATCGTGCCGAACACCATCGACTGGTACGGGTCGAGCTTCGTGAACTCGCCGCCACCCCAGTGGGCAGCAAACTGCGCTGCCACGTCGGCGTGGCCCTCCTGGGCGATGACGAGCACGGTTCCGTCAGACAGCTCGCGGACGATCATTGGACCCCTCCAATCGGTGCGTGATGTGACCCAATCATACGCGCCAAACGGCAGGCATGTGCCTCCGGAAACCGCCAAATAGCCGGTGAAGTGGGCGCGCAAAAGGACCAGGCTTGGGCCAGCGGGCGACGCGGGCGAATGAGCCGGGGCGGCTACGCACGCAAGGCGTCGAGGCAATCCCAGTATTCGGGGAAGGTCTTGGCCGTGCAGGATGGGTTGGCGATGGCGATGCCGGGCACGCGCAGACCGACCAGGGCGAAGGCCATGGCGACGCGGTGGTCGTCGTAGGTCTCGATCGTGGCGGGCTGGATCGGGCGCGGCGTGATGCGGAGCCCATCCGGGTACTCCTCGACCTCCTGACCGAGACGACGCAGCTCCGTCACGGCGGCGTCGATTCGGTCGCACTCCTGCTCGCGGACGTGGGTGATGTTCCGCACCTCCGTCGGTCCCTCGGCAAACGGCGCAAGGGCGCAGAGGGTGAGCGCCATGTCCGCATAAGCGTTGGCGTCGACGGCGATGCCGCGCAACTGGGCGGGGCCGCGCACCTCCATATGGTCGTCAGCGCGGGCAACGGTGCAGCCCATCTGCGCGAATGCGTCGAGCACCTGCAGGTCGCCCTGCACGCTGCTGCGCCCGAGGTGATTCACCCGCACGCGGCCGCCCGTGAGCGCGGCCGCGGCGAGAAAGTAGGAGGCGTTGGAGGCATCCGGCTCGACGGTGTAGGCGCGGGCCTGATAGCGCTGGCCCCCGCTCGTGCGCAGGGTCCGGTAGTCGGCGTCGCGCTCCACCGTGGCGCCGAACGTGCGCATGACGTCGGCGGTGAGGTCGATATACGGTTTGGAGACCAGCTCCCCCTCGACGTGGATCTCCATGCCGCGACGGGTGAGCGGCCCGACCATGAGCAGCGCGCTGAAATACTGGCTGCTCTGGCTGCCGTCCATCGTCACCGTGCCGCCTTCGATGCCCGCTGCCTGGACGGAGACCGGAAGGCAGCCGGCCCGCTCCTCCGCAGCGATCGCGACGCCGAGCTGCCCCAAGCCGGCGAGCAAGGGACCCTGGGGGCGGAGACGCATGCGGGGATCGCCGTCGAGTCGGTAGCGGCCGTGGCCGAGCGCAACGAAGGCGAGCAGGAAGCGCGCCGCGGTGCCGGCATTGCCGACGAACAGGTCGGCTCCGGCCGTCGGAATCGCGCCGCCGGAACCCCATACGTCGAAGCGCGCCGCTTTGGCATCCGCTTCGACGCGCAGGCCGAGGCGGCGCAGCGAGTCCGCCATGCGCTCCGTGTCGTCGGAAAAGAGCGCACCGTCGATCACGCTATGGCCATCGGCCATGGCAGCCACGAGCAGGGCGCGATTGGTGTAGCTCTTGGAGCCCGGCACGGTGACCGTCGCGTCCGGCGGACGGCGGAGCGGCTCGATTGGCAGCGGATCGATCACCGCAGGCGGCCCGTGCCCGCGGTCAGCTCGCAACTGCGCATCGGCCTCTCCTCCACACCGGGTGTGTGCCTTTGATGATACGCGCCGACCGCAGGTGCGGCTATTGTTGACTTACCTGGCCGACTTAGTAGAAAATGGCCGGCACGACCCCAGCCGATGGACTGCCATGATGCCACTCGATGCCGGCGCCATTACCCTGATCGCCATCACCCTCTTCGCGGCCACGGTCAACGGCGCGCTGGGCTACGGCTTCTCGTCGTTGACTGTACCCGTCGCGCTGCTCTTTTACGCCAACCGGGTGCTCAACCCCGCGCTGGTTCTGGTCGAGATCGTCGTCAACAGCTACGTCCTGTTCATCAACCGGCGGAGCATTCCCCGCGTCTGGAAGCGGGCGATCCCAATCGTCGTCGGCCTCGCGCCGGGCGTCATTATTGGCAGCTTCGTCCTCAATGCGGTCAACCCCGGCACCATCAAGGTCGTGACGTACGCGGTGCTTCTGCCGCTGATCCTGCTCCAAGCGTCAGGCTTCCGCCGGTACATTCATGCCGAGCGCCAGGTCGGACTCCCGCTCGGCACCGGGATCGGCGTGCTCTACTCCGTGACCACGATCTCCGGGCCGCCACTCGCGCTGATGTTGAACAACCAGGGGTACGTACGCGAGGACTTTCGCGCCAGCATCGCCATCGTGCGCATCGTGGAATCGACGTTGACGGGCATCGCCTACTATTTTCTCGGCCTCTACTCCCTGCAAACCGGCTCCATCCTGATGCTCATCGTGCCCAGCGTGCTGATCGGGATTCCGTTTGGCGCCTTCCTGATTCGGCGGCTCGAGGCCGAAACGTTCCGGCGTATCTGCATGAGCTTCGACGCCTGGGTCGTAGGGTTCGGGCTATCCCGCACGTTGATCGATCTGGGCATCCTCGGGAACCCGACCGCCTACATCGTGCTCGCCGCGGCCGCATTCGTCGACCTGATCTTGCTGTACAAATTCTTCGCCAAGCGCCGCCGCGGGGAGCTTACCCTGGCGCCGGCGGGCAGCTTCCCGGGCCACTAACGGGTCAGGTTCATAGGCAAGATCCTCGCGTCGTTTCGCGGCTTCGGTAGGGCGAGGGCTTGCCCTCCGCCGAGTCACCTGGCACCGCCATTGCCAGGCGGGAGGGGACAAGCCCTCGCCTACTGGACGAAGACTCTGCGCAGGACCTGACCTGCGAGCGTCAGTTTCACCTATGACCTCATCTCCCTTCCCCACGCCCGGCAGGGCAAAGGGGCAATCACCGCGATGGTGGGCAACGCTCCGCGGCACGTCGAATGCGGGCTGTCCGCGATTCGGGCGAGGCAAGGTCGTCAGGGTATGATTTCGGAACGTACACGGTCGGCTCGTGCCGGCGGTGGGGGGGCGAGCAGGTGGCCGACGCGGAGCTGATCGTGCTTCCAGAAGCCTTGCGCCCAAGCTGGGGCGAGGCGCGCACCCTGGCGCTCTTCCCGGATCTCGTCGGCCTGGACTTTGCCGCCGAGGGCGACGACGGCACGGCGCGATCGACGGGCATTTTCCCCTCACAGCGGATCGAAGAGGCGATCGAGGCCAACTGGATCACGGCGCAACTGCCGGTCGATCCGGCCCAGGTGCAACCGGCGAGCCTCGACCTGCGGCTGGGCGACACGGCGCACCGGGTGCGGGCCAGCTTTCTGCCCAGCAAGCGTCCGGTGCTCGAACGGCTGCGGGAATTCACCACCCACGAGCTGGATCTGACGCGGCCTGCCGTGCTCGAACGGGGCTGTGTGTACATCGTGCCGCTCATGGAGTCGCTGCAACTGCCGCACGACGTGTGGGCGAAGGCGAACCCCAAGAGCTCGATCGGGCGCGTGGACGTGTTCACCCGGCTCATCACCGACTACGGCGACGAGTTCGAGCGCGTGGCCGAGGGCTATCACGGCCGGCTCTACCTGGAGATCGTGCCGCGCACGTTCAGCATCCTGGTGCGCGCGGGTACCCGGATGAGCCAGATCCGCTTCGTGCGGGGCACGCCGATCCCGTGGGATAAGCTGCTCGAGGACCTGGAGCAGCACGAGACCCTCGTGTTCAGCGAGGAGGGCGCGCCGATTGCGCCGCGCATCTCCCACGGGCTGTGGATCTCCGTCGACCTCGCCGGCGAGGAGGGCAGCCGCACGGTCGGCTACCGCGCCAAGCCGCACGCGCCGCTGATCGATCTCGACGCCAACGGCGCCTACGAACCGGCCGACTTCTGGGAGCCGATCGAGCGCCCGCGCGATGGGCAGCTCATCCTGAACCCCGGCGACTTCTACATTCTGTCGTCGTGCGAGCGGATCCGCGTGCCACCCACTGTGGCGGCGGAGATGGTTGGCTACGAGCCGCTGGTCGGGGAGTTCCGCATCCATTACGCGGGCTTCTTCGACCCAGGCTTTGGCTACGGTCATGGCGACGTGCCAGGCACACGGGCCGTGCTCGAGGTCCGGTCGCACGACGTGCCATTCGTCCTGGAGGATCACCAGCGGGCTGGTCGACTCGTGTACGAGCGGCTGCTGGCGCCGCCAGCCAAGCTGTACGGCGCGGAGATTGGCTCGTCGTACCAGCGCCAGGGCGTGGCGCTGAGCAAGCACTTCAAATAGCACAGGGTGCGCTAGAGAAAGTCGTCTACGAACGCCATGAGGGCCGCCCGCTGCGTGGGCGGCAATGCGTCGGCTTCCGCGAGTACATACGCGCGCAGCGTCGCGATCTCCGCCGCATCGAGCGCCCGGCGCCGCACCAGCGGACTCCGCCGCACGCCCGCCGCCCGATGCTCGTCACTCTGGACGTCGCCGGTCCGCAGCACCCCGCCGGCCTCCCAGCCAAGGAAGAGCTCGCGTGCCCCGACCGCTGGTGTATAGGCAAGCTGCACCCGAACCAGGGCGCCAGCCTGGTCGATCCAGAGCGCGAGGTCGCCCGGCCGCAGCCGATCGTCGTCGCGGTACCAGAAGAGGGTGGCGGCTGGATCCTGCTGGATCAGCAACCCGGGGTCGATCGTCTGCCACGACACGGCGGGCGCTCAGCGCCGACGTTTCGACGCATCCGCCGGCGCATCGGGCAGGTCCGCCAGCGCCAGCAGATAGCCGCCGATGAAGACTTCCCAGACCATCTCTGGCGCGACCGCCAGTGCCAACAAGCCAATATTGCGCGGGTCGGCGGTCGCATCAGCGCTGTTCGACGCCACATCGGCGGCGGGTGCCCCAACGTCCGGCTCGGGCTGTAGGATCGCGCCCAGAATGAGGCCGACCGACAGCACCCCCATGATCAGGAACATGGCGCCACCCCAACGCCCCAACCGCACTAACACGCCTGGCATAGTTCCCGGGCGATTTGCAATCAGCAGCCACGCGCCAAATAGACCCATCCCCGTGTCCTGGAGCAGCGGGGCCACCGTGACTGGCAATGGGGTTGCCGCGGCGAGCGCCGCCGTGATGACCACGAGCAGGTTGGCGGTGAGCCCCAGCGCGAGTACCGCGCCACCGTTGCGCGGATCGCACCGGGCGAGGGCAAGCGGCAATGGCAACAGCAGCAGGGTGCCGACCGCTTGCACCAGATTCACCGGCAAGATCGCTTCGGCCGGTGCCAATCGCAACAAGAGCAGGATGCCGCCAACGGTGCACGCAACGTCGACCCACGCCCCGAACCCTGCCAGCCGGAAGAGCGCTCGGGAACCGCGCGTCGGTTGCGCTATCTGCATTAGCCCTCCGCCTGGGTTAGCATTCCACCTTACTGTAACCCGATGTGGGGGGCCGGCGTGCCGCGCGGCTCGTCGGGTACGCTCATGCAGTGATGGAGCAAGTTGGACAATGACTGAAGAGCAGCAGCCAGGTCTGGAGGCGAGAGGCGAGGCGCTAGTGCACGCTGCGCGTGAGGGCGACGCGAACGCCGTCGAGCGGCTGCTGGCCGAGGGTGTGGATGCCAACCATCTCGCGGGCCAGGGCTGGGACGGCTCCCCGCTCCAGGCCGCCGCAGGCGCGGGCTATGCGACCATCGTCGCGCGGCTGCTCGGCGCCGGCGCCGATCCGGCCGTTGCCGACCGCCTCGGGACGACGCCACTCCACGCCGCCGCCTACGAGGGCCACGCAGCCGTCATTCGAATTCTGCTCGCGCACGGCGCGCCCATCGACGCGCGCACGAGCCCGGAAACGCAGTCGCTCACTCCGTTGATGCGGGCGCTGAGCGGCGGCCACGGCGAGGCGGCGCTCGCGCTTATCGAAGGAGGCGCGGACGTGGCCGCGACCGAGTCTGGCCCATCGCCGCTGGCCCTCGCGATCCGACACGCCGCCGATCCCGCGCTCGTCGAAGCGCTCTTGAGCCACGGTGCGCCGCTCTACCTGCCCGAGGGCACCGGTGCCGATCTGCTGCGCTGGGCCGTGGAGATCGCGAACGCGGGCGCGATTCCGGTGCTGCTCGCCCACGACGACCGCATCGATCCGCTCAGTCGCGCCGCGCTCGAAGGCGACCCTGGCGCCGTCGAGGCGCTGCTCGCCGGCGGCGCCAACCCCAACCAGCAGGACAGCCATGGCGGCTACCCGCTCGCGTGGGCCGCCGCGCGAGGGCACGAGGCGGTCGTCGAGCTGCTCCTCG
>JAXDLH010000395.1:0-9016 GCA_034666705.1 Chloroflexota bacterium | reverse complement strand
ATTTTCAGCGCTCTCGATACGATCGTCGTCGGCGGCAACATGGTGAAGGTCATCTCCTGGTACGACAACGAGTGGGGTTACTCGTGCCGCGTGTCTGACCTCGCAAACTTCATGGCAGGCATGATGGAAGGATGAGCGCAAAGCGGACGCTCCGCGACGTCGACGTCGCCAGCAAGCGCGTCCTCGTCCGCGTAGATTACAACGTCCCCCAGGACGATACGGGCGCCATTACCGACAACAGCCGTATCCGCGAGACGCTGCCAACGCTTCGGTATTTGCTGGAGCACAGCGCCCGCGTGATCCTGATGTCGCACCTCGGACGTCCGGATGGGAAGGTCGTGGCGAAGCTGACCCTCGCGCCCGTGGCGAAGGAGCTCGAGCGGCTGCTCGGTCAGCCAGTGCAGTTCGCGCGTGACACCGTTGGGCCGGATGCGCAGGCGAAAGCGGCCGCCCTCCAGCCGGGCCAGGTGCTGCTGCTCGAAAACGTCCGCTTTCATCCTGAAGAGGAGGCGAACAACCCCGCTTTCGCGGCGCAGCTCGCGAAGCTGGGCGACCTGTACGTCAACGACGCCTTCGGCACTGCGCATCGCGCCCACGCGTCGACCGAGGGGGTTGCGAAGCATCTGCCGGCCGTCGCCGGCCTCCTCATGGAGCGCGAGCTCGAGGCGCTCGGCCAGGTGCTGGAGAACCCGCAGCGGCCATTGACGGCCGTGATCGGCGGCGCCAAGGTGTCGTCGAAGATCGGCGTGCTCGAGCATCTCCTCACCAAGGTCGACGCGATGATTATCGGCGGCGGCATGGCGTGTACGTTCCTCAAGGCGCAGGGGCTGGAAATTGGCAAGTCGCTCGTCGAGCCCGATCGGCTCGACCTGGCAAAAGAGCTGATAGCGCGGGCGGAGGCACGCGGCGTGCGCTTCTTGCTGCCGGTCGACGCCGTCGTCGCCGACAAATTCGATGCATCGGCCCGCACGACGACGGTCGACGTGGACCAGATCCCGCCGGACATGATGATGCTCGACATTGGGTCGAAGACGGAGCAAGTGTTCGCGCAAGCGGTCAAAGAATCAAAAACCATCGTCTGGAATGGTCCGATGGGGGTGTTCGAGATGGAGCCCTTCGCGCATGGGACGAAAGCGGTCGCCGCGGCGATCGCATCGAGTGGCGCGACCACGATCGTCGGCGGTGGCGATACGGTGGCCGCGATCGAGCAGTTCAGCGACGCGAGTCATTTCAGTCACGTTTCCACTGGCGGGGGCGCCTCGCTCGAGTATCTCGAAGGCCGGACGCTGCCAGGCGTGGCGGCGCTCGGCGACCGGTAGCCGGGCGTGGCAAATCGGACGCCGATCGTGGCCGGCAACTGGAAGATGAACACGACGCTGCCCGAGGCGGTCGCGCTCACCGATGCGATGCTGAACGAGCTGCCAATCGTCGCCGGCATCGAGAAGGTGTTGTGCCCGCCGTTCATATCGCTGGCGGCCGTGCGGGACCGCGTGAGCGGCACCAACATCCTCGTAGGCGCGCAGAACGCCTACTGGGAGCCGAAAGGCGCCTTCACCGGCGAGATCTCCGTGACGATGCTGCGCGGCCTGGCCGACTATGTGATTCTGGGTCACTCGGAGCGGCGTCAGCTATTCCACGAGACGGACGATGACGTGCACCGCAAGGTCGTCGCGGCACTGGAGACCGGGCTGCGCGTCATCCTCTGCGTGGGCGAGGACCTGGCGATCAACGAGGCAGGTCGCACTGAGCAGCACGTCGAGGCCCAGGTGCGGGCCGATCTGGCCGGCGTCGACGATCTCAGCCGCGTGGTTATTGCCTACGAGCCGATCTGGGCGATCGGCACTGGCCGCGCGGCCACGCCGGACGACGCGAGTCGCGTGATCGGCCATATTCGCCGCGTTGTCGCGAATGTCGTGAGTAGCAGCGCGGCCGACGGGCTCCGCATCCTCTACGGCGGAAGTGTGACGCCCGAGAACTTCCCGAGCTTTATCGAGCGCGCTGGCATCGACGGCGGCCTCGTCGGCGGCGCCAGTCTCCGCGCCGACTCGTTCATCACCCTCTGCCAGCAGGCCGCACTGAGCGTCGGGTCATAGCCCGGACCGCCTCATCTGGGCCCTTTCGACTGGCTCGGAACGAACGGGGCAGGGTCCGCTAACATCAAACCAGGACCCGGATTCAACGCGGAGGCTCGAGCCTTGGAGACGACCCACATCCCCGGCCGCTTCCCACGGTCGAGCGGCATCTTGCTGCACCCCACGTCACTTCCCAACGGCCACGGTATTGGCGACTTCGGCGCTGAGGCATACAGCTACATCGACTTCCTCGCCGAGGCGCAGCAGCGCCTATGGCAGATCCTGCCGCTCGGGCCGACCGGCTACGGCAACTCGCCGTACGCGGCACTTTCCGCGTTCGCCGGCAACCCGCTGCTCATCTCACTTGACCAGTTGGTGGATGAGGGACTGATCGGCCGCGACGGCCTGGGCGAGGTCGGGGCATTTCCGCAGGGACGAGTGGACTACGAGGGAGTTACGGCGTCCAAGCTGCCGCTGCTTCGCCAGGCAGCCGAGACGTTTCTTCGCAATGCGTCGCACGAGCGGCACGCCCGCCTCGCCATCTTTCGCAAAGACAACGCCTCATGGCTCGACGACTTCACCCTCTTTATGGCGCTGCGCGAGTCGCTCGGTGGAGGCTGGCAGCAATGGCCGGAGGCGTTGGCACTCCGCCGACCGGAGGCGTTGGCTGCGGCACGCGAAGAGCTGCGGCGGGCCATCGACCAGCACGCGGTGCTTCAGATGCTTTTCACGGAACAGTGGGCGAAAGTGCACCGGTATGCCCGTGAGCACGATGTTGCGCTGGTCGGCGATATCCCTATCTTCGTGGCGCTCGACAGCGCCGACGTGTGGGCGCACCGCGAGCTGTTCTACCTGGACGAGCACGGCAATCCGACCATCGTCGCCGGCGTACCACCAGACTACTTCTCCCGGACCGGGCAGCGCTGGGGGAACCCGCTCTACCGGTGGGAGGTCCTGGCCGAGCGCGGCTATGACTGGTGGATCGAACGGTTTCGGGCGGCGCTCGAGACGGTAGACGTGATCCGCATCGACCACTTTCGGGGCTTCGAGAGCTACTGGGCGGTACCCGCCGCGAATCCGACCGCCGAACATGGCAGTTGGGACCGAGGCCCCGGCGTGGACCTCTTCGTTGCCACCCGCAAGGCACTCGGCACGCTGCCGATCATCATCGAAGACCTGGGGCTCATCACCCCGGAGGTAGTAGCCCTGCGTGAGGAGCTCGGATACCCTGGGATGAAGGTGCTGCAGTTTGCCTGGGACAGCGGCCCAAGCAACCCGTTCCTGCCGCATAACTTCGTGCCGAACTGCGTGGTGTACACCGGTACGCACGACAACGACACGACGGTTGGCTGGTACCAACAGGCGCCGGAGAAGGAACGCGACTATCTGCAGAGGTATCTCGGCGTCGAAGGCCAGGAGATCGCGTGGGACCTGATTCGCGCTGCCATGGCATCGGTGGCCGACATCGCCATCGTACCGGCGCAGGACGTGCTCTCGCTCAGCACAGAGCACCGGATGAACTTACCCGGCCAACCCGAGGGCAATTGGAGTTGGCGCCTCCAACCCGGCCAGCTCACCGCCGAGCACGCCGTGCGCCTCGCCCGCCTGGCGACCGTATACGGCCGCACGCCACAGGACTCGCGAGAGGACACGCCAGAGGAATCAAGGATGCCTTAGCCCTACCGCCTACTTTACGTCCCATTGGGCGGAGTTCCAGGCGGGGGTGGCGGTCGTGGCGCCGCCGGGGCCGACGTTGACGAGCCGATTGCCAATCATTGCTGGCTGGGCATTGTAGAACATGCCCAGCGGGATCACCTGATCCGTCATGTGGTGGATGATGCCGCTCAGCACCTGCCCGCGCTCGCCCTGCGGAATCGTAGTGTAGAAGCGGTCGATGAGCCCGTTGAGCTCAACGCTGGAGTAGCGCATGCGATTGCTGCCACGATAGTTGTTCTCGGGTAGCGATGACTCGGGCCCGTAGTAGCGGGTGAGGGAGCCAGTGGTGAGGTCGTTCGGCTGCCGAACCTCCTCCAGCGCGGGGAAGTTCGCGCGGTACTCACGATCCTGTGCCCGCTGCGGTGGTACGACGACGGGGTCGACCGTAACGCCGAGGCGTTGCCAATTGTCAGCCATCGAGAAGAGCGTCTTCTCCTGCAGGTCATCCCCACCAGTGGTTCGGACCTCCATGGTGAGCGGCTGGCCAGCCGCATCGCGCAGCAAGCCGTCGGCACCGCGCACGTAGCCCACGCTCTCCATTAGCGTCATCGCGCGCCGCGTGTCGTAGTCATAGCGGACGATGCCTTGCTCGACGGTCGAGTACTGCGCTTCCTTGGGGCTTAAGTAGCTGTGCGCCACCATGCTCTGGCCAGCCTGGAGGGAATCGACCATCTGCTGGCGATCGACGGCCGTCAGCAGTGCCTGCCGAAACCGTGCATCGGCGATCGCCGCGGGCGTGGGATTGAGCATCTGCGGGTACGCGGCGATCCAACTGCTGAGCACGACTCCTAGCTTGCCGCCCTGCCAATTGTCCCGAACCTGGACCGCTTGCTCGAGCGAGAGCCCACGCCCCATGGTCAGTTCGACGTTCCCGCTGAGGATGCTGGCAATGAGCGCATTGGGATCGCGCATGAAGCGGATCTCCACCTCGTCCACCTTTGGGCGGCCGAGCACATACGCATCGTTGGCGGACAAAATGATGAAACTGCCGAGCGAGAACTCTTTGACGCGGAATGGGCCAGCGCCGACGAACGCGGTCGTCCAGTAGGGCACCTGGGTGAAGCCTGCCTTGTCGTCCTCGAATGCCTTTTCCAGCAGGTGCTTCGGCAACGGAAGCGCCAGGTCATAACTGAACATCGTATCGGCCTGGATGAATGGCTTCTTCCAGTGGACCGTCACGGTGCTCGGGTCCGGCGCAGTAACGCTTTCGATGGAGTTGTACGCCGAGTTGCTGAGCGCCGGGATCTCTTTGTCCTCGCCAACCTGTACGGTGAACAGCAGGTCGTCGGCCATCAGGGGTGTGCCATCGTGCCATGTGGCGCCGGGCTTGATGCGCCAGGTTGTCTCCATCGTCCCATCCGCGTTGACCTTCCAGAGGCCGTTGTCGACTGACGGGACTGCCTCGGCGAGCTGGGCACGCTGCACGCCCGTATCGTCGAGCTGCGTCAGGCCAGCGCTGACGAACTGCTCCAGCGCATCCACGCCGGCCACGCCGCCGGCGCCGGCCCGCGCGACGGTGTTGTTGAACGTATTTGGCTCCCCGCTGATCGCCGCGACGATCCGCTTCGGCCCCGGGGAGGAAGAGGCAGGCGCGTTCGATGCTCCGCCGCTGGACGACGGCGCCTGCGTTGCGGGCACGGGGCTCCCACAGCTCACCGCCAGGAGCACGAACCCAATCCAAAGCGTTCCCAGGCGTGTGTGCATCTCGCCTCCTCACCGTATCCAAGCACAAATCGACCCAGTCGTCCTGTGGCAGCGTTATAGCGCATCGTTCGCAAGATATGCGCTGTGGAACACGTCCGCATTATGATGGCGGAACGTGTAAGCTGGCGTGCTAGAACCACTCGCAGGGAGGACGTCATGGCCACTCGCGTAGTGATCTCAGCTCCCCGCCCCGCTCCGTTTTTCGCGCCGCTCTTCGTCGCGATCGACAAGGGTTTTTTGGCCGAGCAGGGAATCGAGGGGACGATCCGGTATGGCGCAGGCTTGAAGGAGATGGTAGCCGGCGAGATCGACTTCTCCTCAGGGATGGCCGCGTACAAGTCGTTCCTCAGCGGCATGCCGGTCCGCCAGATCTGCGGCCTCTCGAGCCGGGAATCGTCGCACGTGCTCATGGCCCGTCCGGAATTCGAGTCGGCCGAGCAACTCGAGCACATTCTGATCTCAGGGGGCGGTGCCACCGGCCCGCAAGCTGAGCGCTTCATCACCGAGCTGACCAACATTCTCGCCATCCACGGAATTGTGCTGGGTGAGGCGGAGATCGAGACGCAGCGCGTGGTGGGGTCGCACAAAGAGCAGTGGCAGATGCTGCAGGAGGGGATCGGCGACGCCGCGACGCTCGGCGCCCCATGGTCCATCATCGCGGCGAAGTCCGGCTATCGAAACCTTGGTCACGAGTCGAACTACGCCCCGAGCCCGTCTGGCGCGGGAATCTACGTTTCACCCGAGACGATCGCGCGTGATCCGCAACTGGTCGCTGCATTCGTCCGCGCGTACGTGAAGGCCATGAAGTACTGCATGGAAAATGTGGACGGCACGCTCGACACCTTGATGAAGTGGTCCAGCGAGTGGGGAGTCGACTCACCGGAGATCGCAAGGGCCGCATACGACGAGGTTTCCCCTTTCTGGCGGCTGCAGCCTGAACCCGCGGTGCTCGAGAAGGCAATGAATCGGATCTGCGAGCAGAATGGGGTGCCAGCCGTCCCAGTCACGGCGTTCCTGGAGACGCGCTTCCTCGAGGACGCGCTTCGGAGCTAGGCGCTGCCTCGGCAGACAGTGAGCGGACCCTACCGCGTTCGCCTCGAGCCCCCGAAAAGGCCCCGGAACCTGCTACCTGGGCAGGCACCGGGCGACGACGTTCTTCGCTGAATCGACGAGCGTGACGCGCGGGAAGACCTCGGACAGCCTCCGCTGGCGGTCGGCCGTGCGGCGATCTTTGAAGAAATTGACGGCGACGAGTCCGCCGGGCGTGAGCAGCCGCTTCACGCTGCGCAGGAATGGCTTGCCAAAGATCGCGCGGGGAATCGCGCCGTGCGCGAAGAGGTCAACGGCCACGTAGTCGAATAGGCCTTCAGCTTGAGCGACGTACACGAGGGCATCGCCCTCCAGGATCTCGACGTTTGGCAGCTCGAGGTCGAATGCCGAGCGCCCCAGGCGAATCACCTGCGGGTCCGTTTCGACGCCGATGATCGGGATGGGCCCAAAACGACGCATCAGCAGATGGGCGATAGTGCCACCGCCGAGCCCGAGGATGAGCGCCCGCGCTGGCCGCACGTCCGGCAACATCAGCGGCCAATAGCCGGGCCCGAGCGGGCCGTCGCCCACTACGACCGACTGCACCACGCCGTCGATGAGGAGCGCTGTTTGCCCCTCATCCTCCCCGAGCCACACGCGCCGCGGCGAGCTCACCCGTCGCCGTCCCGTGCGCGCCGTGGCACCATTATTAGTCTTCCAGTCCCCGACATCGACATCATGCCGTGCTTTGGTGACGGACGTCTGGGGCAGCCGGACGATCGCTTCTCCGGGAGATCCCTCGGCGCTTTACTTCTCGGGACGACATGCTCGTTGAGCCCTTCTCAAGAACGCCCGGGATGCGCGGCCAAGAGCGCAGCGAACCCGGCGACACGGGGTGTCGCCGGGTTCGCATCCGCGATCTCTCGCCTCAGTGCCTGGACAGTGCTGCCAGGCTAGTGGTTGCGCCGCCGATACTTCTTCAGCATCTTCCGATACTTGTGCTTCCGCATCTTCTTGCGGCGCTTCTTGACAAGTGAGCCCATGCGCAGCGTTCTCCAGAGGTGACTCTCGATACAGTTGTTGCGAGGCAGTGTAGCGGCCCGCGGCGAGCCGTGTCAAAACCAGGCGGTCAGGTATCCTCCATGCGGGCACAATAGACGTGCGGAGCGTATCGTGGCAGCACCAGGCGACCTGCGGTCGTTCGTCAAGATTCTGGAAGCGCGCGGCCAGCTTCGGCGCATCGCCACACCCGTAAGCCGCGATCTGGAGATCACTGAGATCGCGGATCGCGTCGTGAAACGTGGTGGTCCGGCGCTGCTCTTCGAGAACGTCGAGGGCAGCTCGATGCCGGTGCTCATCAACGCATTCGGCTCCGAGGAGCGCATGAGCCTCGCGCTCGGCGTAAAGCAGCTCGACGACATCGCCGCCAACCTGCGCAAGCTGCTGCAGCCGGACGTGCCAGCCGGTCTCGTCGACAAGCTGCGCAAGCTGCTCGAGCTGAAGGATCTTGCCGCGGCAGCGCCAAAGCACGTCTCGAGCGCACCGTGCCAGGAGATCGTCGAGCCGGATCCGTCGCTCGAGATGATCCCCGCGCTGCGCTGCTGGCCACTCGACGCCGGCCGTTACGTCACGACACCGCTGGTCATCACGCGTGATCCGACCACCGGCCGCCGCAACGTGGGGATGTACCGTATGCAGGTCTACGGACCGTGCGAGGCCGGGATGCACTGGCAGCGCCACAAGGACGCGGCTGGCCACTGGCGTGGCGCGGACCGAAGCGGGCGCATGGAGGTGGCGGTAGCGCTCGGAGCCGATCCGGCCACAACTTACGCCGCCACGGCGCCGCTGCCGCCGGAGATCGACGAGCTGCTCTTCGCCGGCTTCCTGCGCGGGCAGGGTGTGGAGCTGGTGCGCTGTAAGACCGTGGATCTGGAGGTACCGGCAAACGCCGAGATCGTGCTCGAAGGGTACGTCGACCCAAGTGAGCTGCGTCCGGAAGGCCCGTTCGGCGATCACACCGGCTACTACTCCTTGCAGGACCAGTTCCCAGTGTTCCATCTGACGGCGCTCACCCACCGGCGCGACCCGATCTATCAAACGACGATCGTCGGTCGGCCGCCAATGGAGGACTACTACCTCGGCATGGCCACCGAGCGCATCTTCCTCCCCCTGTTGCAGCTCGTGAACCCGGAGATCGTGGACATGCACATGCCGGCCGAAGGGGTATTCCACAACCTGGTAATCGTGGCGATCCGCAAGCGCTTCCCCGGGCATGCGCGTAAGGTGATGTACGCCCTGTGGGGGACCGGCCAGATGATGTTTGCCCGCAACGTCGTGATCGTGGACGAGGACGTGAACGTGCACGATGCCTCCGAGGTCGCATGGCGGGTTACCGCGAACGTCGACGCACGCCGCGATCTGGTGATCGTGGATGGGCCAGTCGACGTGCTGGATCACGCGTCGCCGCTGCCGGCCTACGGCGGCAAGCTCGGGAT
>JAXDLH010000394.1:0-17814 GCA_034666705.1 Chloroflexota bacterium | reverse complement strand
CCCCGCAGCCGAGCTTGGAGCCGGTGAGGCCGAGCTCGTAGCGCAGGGTGTCGAGCAGCAGCCGCGGGGCTGGCGCCTCCACCTGGTGCTCTTCCCCGTTCACCCGCAGTCGCACCTGCATCCCGTTACCCCCACGCGCTATCGCGTCGGAATACTACCGCAGCCCCGCCACGGTTGTCATTCCAGCTAGATCGCACCAAAAACCCGCTGCACCGCCATCATCAACACCCATCCGATGGCGAAGCAGCCGGGAATCGTCAGCACCCAGGCGGTGACGATCTCGGCGACCGCGCCCCAGCGTACCCGCTTGGCCCCGCGGAGCGCACCGACGCCGATGATCGCTCCGGAGATGGCGTGCGTGGTGGAGATCGGCACGCCGAGACGGGTGGCCACCTCGATTACCGTGCCGGCGGCGGTCTCGGCAGCGAAGCCGTTGACCGGGCGCAGTTGCACCATCCCGAACCCGACGGTTTTGATGATTCGCCAGCCACCCATCGCCGTGCCGCAGCCCATGGCGGTGGCGCAGGCCACAATCACCCAGAACGGTACCTGGAACGGCGTGCCCGGCGCGCTGGCGGTGAGCAGGGCGAGCGAGAGAATGCCCATGGTCTTCTGGCCATCGTTGCTGCCGTGGCTGAACGCCATGTAAGCAGAGGAGAGCAGTTGGGCGCGGCCGAAGATCTTACTGATTGTGTCTGCATGCGTGCGGCGAAAGACCCAGATGATGATCAGCATGATGAGCGCACCGCCGACCATCCCAATCACTGGCGAATACACGATGCCGAGCGACACCGTGGCGAGCCCCTGTGGGATGATGACGCCAGGTCCGGCCGTGGCCACCGCCGCGCCCATCGTGCCAAAGAGCAGGGCGTGGCTCGACGAGCTGGGCAGCCCAAAGTACCAGGTTGCCAGGTCCCATACGATCGCCGCGAGCAGCGCGACCGCCACGGTGCCGAGCGTAATGGCCGCCGAGTCGACCAGCCCTTTCCCGACGGTGGTGGCGACAGCCGTGCCGGAGAGCGCGCCGAGCAGGTTCAGCCCGCCGGCCATCAGGACCGCCACCCGGGGGCTCAGGACCCGGGTGGCGACGATCGTAGCGATGGCGTTGGCGGCGTCGTGAAAGCCATTGACGAACTCGAACCCGAGGCCGAGGGCGATGACCAAGAGCAGGAGGATGAGCTGCCCGTCCATCCCGCGGCCGGCCTACGCGTTGCGCAGGACGACGCCTTCGAGCACGTTGGCGATGTCCTCACCCCGGTCGGTCGCGCCCTCGAGGAGTTCGTAGATCTCGCGCCACTTGATCACGTGGAGCACGTCGTCCGGATGGTCGAATAGCTCGGCCAGTCCCCGGCGCAGCGCGTCGTCTGCCTCGTTCTCGAGCCGGTTCACTTCCACCGTCGACTTGAGGATCCGCTCGTGTTCCCCCCTGCGCCGCAGCAGCGGGAGGGTCCGCTGGATCTCCTCGCACATCTGCACGATGATGCGGGTCAGCTCCTGGGCAGTGGGCGTGGGCCCGTGGACCTTGTAGAGCACCAGGCGGACGGCGGCCTCCTCGATGTAATCCAGTACGTCGTCGAGAGACTCGGCCAGCGCCACGATGTCGTCGCCCTCGATTGGCGGGATGAAGGTCTTGCGAAGGTCGTTCATCACGCGATGGGTGATCTGGTCGCCCTCGTGCTCGATTTCCTTGATCGCTTTGACCTTCGCATCGACGTTCTCGAACACTTCCATGAGGTCGAGGAGCGCCTTGGAGCCGGCCACCATATTGGCGGCAGCGGCCTCGAAGAGGTCGAAGAAGTGCATGTCCCTGGGGAGGAGTTGGAGCTTGAACACGGCGCGTTCTACTCCTGGGCGAATTACTCCCAGAGCATAGCAGCGAAGTGCCGTGGGCCGCGGAAGGCATTGGCCACGCCGGAGGGGCGCCCCTCATCTCATCGCGAGC
This sequence comes from Chloroflexota bacterium, assembly GCA_034666705.1. Taxonomy (GTDB): domain Bacteria; phylum Chloroflexota; class UBA6077; order UBA6077; family SHYK01; genus JAXDLH01. The sequence continues at coordinate 15,872 of JAXDLH010000394.1, read as the reverse complement.
GCGTCGAACGCTCCGTGCACGCTGACTTCGACGCCCGGCAGGTGGCCGCAGCAGATCCGCTCGTCGCCGCGCAAATGGGCTCATTGGGCCCCGAGGAACGATTACGACGGGACGGTCGTGCGGATCGACGAGCAATGCGGGCGCCGTATCCATCGCGGTGCGTACCATGCACTGAGCGTGAGCCGTACACCGCTCGATGTTTCCAGGGCAAGCTACGCCGCACCCAGATATGTCACAGGGCTTCACACGCCGGCCCTGCATTCTTATACTGTGGGCGCGTCCTCCGGCGTCCGTCGATCTGCCACCGGAAGGAGGACCACAGGAGGGAGATCATGGCCCAGGACTGGAACGAATACGCCGATCGCCTTCAAAAGCAGCTACCCGCCGCTCCGGAGCGGCTCCTCGACGGATACGTGCGCTACATGCCATGGGTGTCGATCATCTTTGGCGCCATCGGGGTACTGGCCGGGCTCGCCCTATTGCTGCTCGGCGCGGTCGTGGCCCCGCTCTTCCTGCTTGGCGGCGCCTCGGGTGTGAATGGAGGATTTCAATTCTTCATTAGCATCTTCTCGCTGCTTATCAGCGGCGGGCTCGGCGTGGCTGGCGGCTACCTCATGCTGCAACGCAGCCTGACCGGTTGGTGGCTGCTGGCGTTGAGCCTGATTGTGGATGCGCTTGGCGCCTTGCTGACCGGCAACATCTTCAATGTGTTGGTCCTCGCCCTCGTGGCGTACGTGCATCTAAGCGTCAAGCCCCGTTACAGCTAGCAGCTCGACGTCGATTAAGCAGAACAGTGGCCTGACCCGTCGCCAGGCGGGCCAGGCCACTGCGCGCTCCGTTAGCCTTGTCGTATGACGAGCGTCCGCCACGCATTGCCTGACGACGCCGCGACGATCGCCGACATCCAGGTCCGGGCCTGGCAATGGGCGTATGCCGGCCACCTGCCCGCTGACCACCTTGCCGGGCTCACTGCGGAGCTGCCGGAGCGTGAAGCCCGCTGGCGTGAGCGGCTCACGAATCCGGACCCCGAGGAGCGGATCTGGGTCACAAGCGAGGACGAGCGCATTCTCGGTTTCCTGGCGTGTGGCTTGCCGCGTGGCGACGAGCGCGTGGAGGGCGAGGCGCAGATCCACACCCTGTACCTGGAGCCGGACGCCGTCGGTACCGGCGTCGGGCGGCTTCTCTTCAGCTATGCGCTCGACGACCTGCGCCGCCGCGGCTTTCGGGCCGTGGTCCTCTGGGTGTTCGATTCCAACGCCCGCGCCCGTCGCTTCTACGAGATCGCCGGCTTCCAGCCCGACGGCACCGACTGGCGCGGAGCCATTGGCGACTTCGAATGGCGCGTGCTGCACTACCGGCGCGAGCTCCCGTAGCGGGCGTCGGCTCAGGATGGGTCGGGGACGCCGAGCCCAAGGAGGGCAGGCAGCTCACGCATATCGGTGAAGACGTGGGCGCCGACAGCCGCGAGTCGGGCGGCGTCCGTCATCGCGGCATACCCAAAAACGGACATACCGGCAGACCGATCTCGGCCAGTGCTTGCTCGATGACGCGACACGCGATCTCCTCGCTGTCGACGAGCACGCCATCGCAGTCGAAGGTCACCAAGCCCCAGCGCCGTCCATCGCGCTCACTCATGGCGAGTGCATGCTTCGTGGCCGAGGCATCAGTCCGTGTTTCGGCATACCGATCAATCCGGGCGGCGCGGACCGCGTTGCCTCGACGAGTTGCCCCGATGCTTCCGAATCCACGCGCACTGCATTGAGGGCCGCCAGGTTCGCATGCACGTCATCGAACGCCGCGACCCGCATTGGCTGGTGACTCTCACCGCTGGCTACGCGCGCGGGCGCTCGCCCATGATGCCGCCGCCGCGCTTCAGCGCCTCGGCCTCGCCCGTCTCGTAGTCCGGCAGCCAGTGGGTGATCTCGAGCTTGTAACCCCACGGATCCTCGAAGTAGATGCTGACGGCGCCGAAGCCTGGATGCGCCATCGGCCCGCGGATTGCGACGCCCCGGCTCTCGAGGTGCGCCTTCCACGTATCCAGCTCGTCCATACTGCGGCAGTTGAATGCGTAGTGAATGAGCCGCGGCTGCTCGCGCGTCGGGTCGCCGAGGAACAGACTGATTACGTCCTTGCCGAGGCGGACATCGCCGTGGGGGCTGACTGGGTGACTCGTGTCACCGCCCCAGTTATAGCGACCTACGACCTCCGCGCCGAGCACGTCGACGTACCAGCGCTCTGCCTCGACCAGATCCGGCACGACGATCGCGATGTGGTCCCAGCCAGTGAGCTTCAGCGGCGCGCTGCTGTCGGGGATCGCCACCGCCTCCTTCGGCGGGTCGACAACCTGAATCTGCACAATCGCCATAGTGGGGCCTGCCTCCTCCGTTGGTCTGGCCGCGCATTGCCCCGGCCGCTCTCAGCGCCATTGTAGTCCACGGCCAGCCCACTACGTGCAGGGGTGCATCGGATGCTGGTCGAGCTCGATCACCAAGCGCCGCGCTAGCCGCGCTCACTCCCGGGGAGGGGAATCGGCACCGGGGTTGCGATGAGCCGCTGGACGCGCTTATTGGCCGTGTCGGCGACGTAGAGGTTGCCCTGGCCGTCCACGGCGAGGCCGCGCGCCGCGAAGAACTCACCCGGTCCATTGCCCGCGTCGGGGAATTGGCATGCGGGCGCGTCCAGGCAGTGCCGCCACTGGTCGAGCATCGTGCCGTCCGAGGCGAGCTTCTGCACCCGCCAGTTGTCACGATCGCTCACGTAGACGTTGCCGGCCTGGTCGACTGCCACGCCGCGCGGACCGTGGAAGCGGCCTGGATCGCCGCTCGGATCGGGCCCGCCGCCGATCTGGGAGATCAGAACCCCGTCTGGCGAGAATTCCAGGACGCGGTTGTTGTACTCATCCGGCACGTAGAGGTTGCCGGCCAGGTCCAGCGCTGGCTGGCCAAGGATCCACAGGTCCCCTGGTACGCGTCCGCGCATCTCCCACACGCCGAGCGACTTGCCCTGCGCGTCGAGTTTCTGGATCCGATTGCCCGCTACTTCGACGACGTAGACCGAACCGGCCCCGTCGACTGCGATTCCCTCTGGGTCCGTGAACATACCGGGTTGTGTGGGGTCGCAGAAGCGGTTTTCTGCCGACGGCGTCGGGCAGGCCCCCCAGGTCGCAATGACCTGACCGGTGGGCGAGAGCTTGAGCACCTGGTTGCGCGGTGTGTCGCTTGCATAGACGTTGCCCTGCGCGTCGATGGCCACGCCCCGCGGGCTGCTCGACTCGCCTGGTTGGCCGCTCGGAGTAGTCCAGTGGGCGATGACCTCTGCGTCGGGCGAGAGCTTCACGATCTGCTTGTGCTGGGCGTCGGCAACGTAGAGATTACAGTTGTGGTCGATCGCTACCGCATACGGTCCGTCATCGCCGTCCGGTCCGGGGAACTGGTACGTGTCAGGCACCTCCCACTGCCACTCGAACCGCCAGGCGTCTGGTGGCTCGGGCAGCGCGCGCCCCGGGCAACGGAGCGCGTCGGGGGCTGCTGATTGGTTGGTCTCACGCGCCTGGCTGGTCGGGATGCTGAGCAAGGTCAGGAGCGCGAGGAGCGCAAGGGTGCGGCCTGCGATGACAAACGTCGACACGGAAGCGCCTCCTGGTATGGTCATTAGTAAGCGGCGCCTCGGGCATCGCGTATGCACTGCGAGGACCACTCTCTCAGTGTAGCCTGCCGCGCTTTTCCGGCGGCGTCAGTCTTGCCGGGCAGCTTTGGGACAACCAAGTGCGCACGCTCAAAGGTGCTATCGGCGGCGATCCGCCCGCGCCCCACGACTCGATCGGCCCGGAATGTCGCCCAACTGGGTTAATCGAAAGTTCTCAGCGAGCTGAACTGAAATCGTCTCAAATATGCTTATGTAGTGACCTCGTCGCCTCGAAGCTTGGCCGAGCGTATCGAATCCCTCGCCAGCCTCGACCTGCTCCTCTGGGCAACGCGCACTCGCTCCGACGTGATGCTTCGCGAGTACACCGGGCGAGGGGTCGCGCAGTTTCTCAAATACGATCAACTGGATGAGCGGGCGCAGGAGATCGCCGAGCGCTTTCTTAGCGGAGCTCGACGACATGGTCCTGGCCGTTGTAGGTGTTTTGCGGCAGCGCGGCCACGGTGCTCTTGAGGCGACGCAGGCCATTAGCGGTGAAGTCGTCCGGCTGGCGCAACAACCCGAATGCGGGGCGCGTCATGCGATATTGCAGGTCCCTCGCCGCGAGGCACTGCCGCCTCTCCCTATTTCACGTCCCAGGCGTAGGCGTTCCACGCCTGCGTCCGCGCGCCGGCGCCTGCGCCCACATTGACCAGCTTGTTGCTGATCAGCGTCGGCTCGGCGTCGTACAGAATGCCGATCGCCGGTACTTGCTCCGAGAGCGTCCGCACGACCTGGCCCATCACCTGCATCCGGTCGGGCTCCGAGATGGTCGTGAAGTACCGGTCCACGAGCGTGTCGAGCTCCGGGCTCCGATAGCGCGAGCGGTTACCGGCAACCTGATAGTTGTTCTCTGGCAGGGGAGTGCGCTTGCTGCTCCAATTCTTCAACCCCTCCTCGTCAACCGGGTTGCGGTTCAGCTCGAACGCGGGATAGGTCGCTCGGTAGGCCAGGTCTTGCGCCTGTTGGCGGGGGATGAGCACGAGCGTCGTGTCGATGCCGGCGCGCTTCCAGGAATCCTGGATCGCGAGTTGCAGCTTCTCCCGGATGTCATCACCCGCGGTCGTGCGCACCTCGAGGTTCAGCTTCTGGCCGGAGCCGTCGACGTACATCCCATCTGCACCTTTGGTGTAGCCGAGCTGCTCGATGAGCTGCGCCGTCTGTCGTGGGTCGTACGGGTACCGCGTCACGTTCTGCGCTTCGATCTGCTGATACTGGGGCTGGCCCGGCAGCAGCCAGCTATCCGCCACGGGGCTCTGGCCCGCTATCAACTCGTCGATCATCTCTTTGCGGTTGAGCGCGTATGCGGCCGCGCGGCGGAACTGGACGTTGGCGAGGATCGACGGGTTCGGGTCGATGAACTGGATGTACAGCGAGATCCACGACCGGAACCGCGGGTCCAGGTGCCCAGCGCCGCCCCAGCTCGCCACCGTTTGCGCCGCGGCGGGCCCGGTGATGCCGCGGCCGATCACCACATCGATCGTACCGGCGAGCACGTTGGCGAGCAGGGTCTGATCGTCGCTGAAGTAGCGCACCTCGATCTCATCGAGCTTCGGCCGCCCCAGCACGTATTGGTCAAAAGCGGTAACCACGAGCTGGCTGCCGAGCGACCACTCCTTGATCTTGAAGGGGCCGGTGCCGACCCAATCGCGTCCCCAGAACGACTGCTCGAGGAACGTGGACTTCTGGGTCCGGTAGGCCTGCTCCATGATGTGCTTGGGGATCGGCATGGCGAACTGCGACTGGGAGCTGCTGAAGAGCTGGTTGGCGTGGATGTACGGCTGATTCCAGTGGACGACGATCGTCCGGGCGTCGGGCGCCTTCGCGTCGCTGATGTAGTCGAAGCTGTCGGTGAGAAAGATCGGCAGGTCCTTATCCCGCGAAACTTCGAGCGTGAAGAGCAGGTCGTCGGAGGTGAAAGGGACGCCGTCGTGCCAGACGGCATTCGGGCGAATGTGCCAGGTGGTCTCCATCTCGCCGTTGGGGAGGACGGTCCACAAGCCGTTCTCGATCGTCGGGACCGCCTCGGCGAGCAGCGCCATATCGGCCCCGCCTTGCTGTTGCTGGGTCAGCCCGGACGTAACCAGATCCTGGATGGTTTCCACGCCACGATAGCGTGACGCGGGATTCAGCATCTGGTAGACGAACGGCACGTCGTCGAATACGGCCGCCACGATGCGCTTGGGTGGACCGGAGGGGGCCGAGCTCGTGCTCGCACCTCCACCGCTGGGACTCGACGTCGTTGCCTGCGGCTGCGCGCCAGCGCAGCCAGTCGCGACCAACATCGAGATCATAAGCAGCATAGCGGCACGGTGTGCGGCGCGCATTGGCTCGGCTCCTCTCACGATTGCAGACGACAGCATCGTCCATCCGTGTATTCGACGGTCCATGTGGCGAGCATAGCACGGGTCGTCTGCGACCGCCAGTGCCGCAATACCGTGGATAAACCGTGCAAGGGCGTCGATCTATCGCCCTTTTGAGCGGGAGTCATAGCGGATACCGTCGACGACGACCAGCGCGGAAGCAGCCGTCAGCCACTTGCTGGCCTGGTTCGGCCTGTCGACGGGTGTTAGAGACCAGCCGATTCCACGCCGACCTGGCATTGGCGTTGAGGTGCGATCAAGCTGATCGGAGTTGCCAGGCGCCAACTGCGCCAACTGATAGAGGTCAGCTTGTCCTGAAGTCATCGAAGGATTCGGGATGACAGAGCTGGGCCCTACTCCCCGGGCGCCGTCAGCACAGGGAGCAGCGGGCCGAGCGGGACGGCCGGGTCGAACGGATTGCGGCTGCGCGCGCTCTCGACGAAGCGGTCGGCGTCCTCCCGGAGCAACAAGCGCTCTCGCACCAGGCGGTCGCAGACGAACTTGACGGCATCGACGTATGCCTCCGGGCTCGTGTAGCGCTCCTCGAGCGACAGCCGTGGGTCGCTATTGGCCTCGCGCTCGGCCTTGGTCCGGGCGAAGGGCACGAAGCTGCCCGTATTCCAGAACTGCTCGCCCTCCGCATAGCCTGCCTTGCGCAGCGACCAACCATTGTAGGTACCCACCGGCACCTCGACGTCCGGGTAGCGCAGCCCGGCGATGCTGTTGCCGTCGGAATCGACCATCGGCACGCGCACCGGGTACTCCTGGCCAGGCACGGGCTCCGGTGGAAAGACGCTCATGATGCCGACCTCGTCGAAGTCGGGGCCGTAGTCGTAGCGCGGCAGGCGGCTTGGACCGGCCGGCAGGTTCACACCGGGGATTCTCGGGTAGCGGGCGAGCGCTTGCTCGGCCTCGACCAGCGTGCCGTCTGCAGTGCGCGGCAGCATGCTCGGGGGCGGCAGCGTGCCCTTTGTCGCCCACTGGTCCAGCAGTTGCAACATGGCCCGGCGGTACGGCGCCGGTGACATGCTGTTCGGCGTCAACTGGCCGATCCAGATCGCGTCGTGGGTCGGCCGCGCCATGTGCGGCGCGGCCGTGAAGTGGTACATGCGGGCCGTCTCGGGCGGCGGCTCGACGTCGTTGCCGTCGCGCGGGTCGGTATGCGAGAGCGAGACGTGCCGCACCCAGTAGTCGCCCTCGGTATGGGTGTGGATCACGAGCGGGTCAGTGGCGGGCCGCTTCCACATGGCGTCCATGCGACCGGTGAAGGGATCGGGGATTGGAACGAAATTGAAGGGGTAGTACTCAGCCGGCCACTGATGCTCCTCGTGCTGGCGTGGGTAGCGCCCGACCTGCGCGAAGCGCGTGTTCTGGAACAGACGCCCACTGCCAGTGTGGGTATGCACCGCGTCGAAGAGTTGGCGGCCTTCGGCGTCCTCGTTCCACCCCTCGTAGACGTACTCGCGGACGACGCGGCCGCTCATCGATTGGCCGGTGCCGTAGAGCTTCTCCACGTACCCGGCCAGCGGGTTCGGGCTGCCGGCCGAATCGCGCTCCTCGAAGCGGATCGTGGAGAGCAGGTCGCGCACGCCGAGGAAGCCGAGCCCCATGACTCGCGAGCCTTCGGTTTCGTAGATCAGCTCATAGATCCAGCCGGGCCTGAACCCTCCTTTAAGATGGAGGTCGTTCGTGGATGGCGTGAGTACGACCTCGTCGCCCTCGAGCTCGGCCCTGGCTAGCGCCCACTCGGCGTCCGGCACCGGTACACGCGGGTCGCGCTCGTGCTCACGCACGGTGAGCGTGGCAGTGGCGCGGTCGAGCACCGGGTAAGGCTGCACGTTCTCGCCACCCTCGGCACCCGCGCTCGTGCCGAGCGAGAGGATGCCCGGCGCTATGGTGCTGAACTCCTGGTGCACGGTGCCGCGCAGCCGCTTTCCGTCGTGCTGCGCCTCGGGCAGGTAGGCCACCACGTTCGTGCCCCGGTCGATCAGGTCGCCCTGCCAGCCTGACCACATGACCGTGTAGCCGCGCCGCATGAGGAAGCCGTCGCCGGCGGTCTCTGGCTTCGCAAGATCCCGCCCGCGCCCGTAGTTGAAGGCGGTGATGGCTGCGCGGCCGCCTCGGTTCGAGAACTCGTAGAGCAGCCGCCGGTTGCTGCGCTCCATGTCGACGGGCTTGACGATATCTATGGTGGCGGAGAACTCGACCATCCCGTTCGCGTTGCGCGGCGCCAGGTCCAGGTCGCAGATGAAGGGCAGCCTCTCCTCACGCGGGTCAATGGCGAAGTACACCTTGCCGGCGAGCCACTCATAGGAGCCGACGTCGCCAAACGACGCCCCTTCGGCGAAGGGCACGCGCCGCTCGACGTCGATCCGAACCTGGTTCCGCGCCATGGGGGCCTACCGTCTACACACGATCCTGCGGGCGCTCCTTGAAGGTGCGGCCGTACTCGTCCAGCGGGCCGGGGGCCTCGCCCCGCAGCTCTGGTGGTACCGTGCAGGAGATGCGCGTCATCACCAACTCTTCGTCGCTCGTGTTCTCGAACCAGTAGTACGTGCCACCGGGGATGAAGATGCCCTGGTGTGGGCCCAGGTCGGCCAACACGTTGTCCTGGTCGCCGTAGAACTTCACGCGGCCCTGCAGCACAGTCCACGCCGCGTCCTGGAATGGATGGCTATGCAGCGCTACCTCGCCACCGGTCGCCCAGCGATGGACCAGCACGGTCATCATGCCGCTGCGCGCTACGGATTGCGTGTGGCCACGAACCACCTCAGTAGTATCGATGTCGTACACCGCGTACGGCTGAGCGGGGCTCTCGACGATCTGCGCCATGGTGCCTCCTGTTCGACCCGGCGGGTGCCGGGGTGTTGGCCCCATTCTATTCCCAAACCGGCCGCACTCAGGCGCTTTGATTACCAGGTCAAGACGGGTCCTGGTCATCGCCTTTCCGACTACCCGCTCATGCGATGCGCGGATGCGCGGTGAGAAGCGCAGGGAGCGTCCAGGTTCCGGTGGATTCATCTCGTGAGCTCGAAGGAGCGACGTGAGGACCAGTGCTAGAATGGCGGCGTTCAGCGCGAGTGCGGTGCGGCCGGCGCGGGTCGCATCGCCGCCAATCGTCACGGTCCCCGTCAGGGTGACGGAGCCAGAGATATGCCGCTCGCCACAGGGAGCCAATTCGCCGGCTGCCGCATCATCGCCCCGATCGGCCACGGCGGTATGGGGATCGTCTACAAAGCGTACCAGGCTGGGCTCGACCGTGACGTGGCCATCAAGGTCCTTCCCGATTTCCTCGGACTGGACGACGAGTGCCGCGCACGCTTTTATCGCGAGGCGCGAGCGCTCGGCAGGCTTCGTCATCCGAACATCCTCACGGTGCACGACTTCGGCGAGGCGGACGGCGTCTGCTACCTCTTGACCGAGCTTGTCGCGGGCAACTCTCTCGCTGACCGCTCCGGCGCGCCGATGGATTCCGACCGCGCCATCACGATCCTCGCGGGCATCGCGTCCGCGCTGGACTATGCCCACGCGCACGGCGTGCTTCACCGCGACCTGAAGCCCGCCAACATTGTCCTTAGCGCCGAGAACATCCCGATCCTCGTCGATTTCGGTCTGGCGGAGATTGTCGGTACGCTACCACGCCTCAGCCGCACGGGCACGCTCTTCGGCACCCCCGAGTACATGGCACCCGAGCACGGCACAGGCGAGGCAGTCGGACCGTGGACCGACCGCTATGCGCTGGCGATCGTCGCCTACGAACTGCTGACCGGCTCAGTCCCATTCAGCGGCGGCACGCCTCTCGCGATCTTGCTGGCGCACATAAATAGCGGGGTGCCGCCGGCGCGTACGCGAAACTCCGCGCTGCCCGAAGCCATTGAGCGCGCGCTCGCGAAGGGGCTCGCGAAGCGGCCGGAGGACCGCTACCCAACGGCCGCAGCGCTGGTCGAGGCGCTGGCCTGCGCTACCGCCGGGGCACCCATCGCGGGGACCGCCGCCCAGGCTGCTTCGCCGACCGCGCGTATCACGCCGTTCATACCGACCGTACCACGCGCTCGCTCGCGTGCGTGGCCCGGCTGGCTTGCCGCGGCCGCCGCCCTGATCGTGCTGGGTGGCACGATCCTCGTCGGTGCCGAACGGCCGCTCGCAGCGGACCATGCCGGTGGCGTTCCTCCGCCCGACGCGGGTGGCGTGTTCCTGACTGCGGATGCACCAGGAATGGTGGTGCGCGCGGACACCTTCGACGACCCCAGCGTGGGCTGGCTCCCCACGTTCACGCGCCCGTTCGTGCGCGTCGGCTACGAAGGCGGGCGGTACTACGTGCGCAAAACGGACCCCGCACCCGCCGCTGCAGTGGCCGTCCTCCCCGGCACGTACGCCGACGCCTCGCTCGCGGTCGACGCCGCCTATGGGGAGGGTGTACCGGGCCCGCCGGTTATGTTGGTCTGCCGTGCACAAGACCCGAACATCTCGTCCAGCGGCTATCGGCTCTGGGTCGATACTGGCACCGGGCTGCTGCGCGTCAATCGCGGGTTTGCGCCGGCGGACGGCAGCCCGCTCGTCGATTGGACCCGATCCAGCGCGATCCAGCCGGGCGGCGCGACCAACCGTATCGAGCTCGCCTGCGTGAGGGATGCGATCTCCGTCCGGGTCAACGGCGTGGCAGTGGCCTCGACGCAGGACGCGACGTACAGCCAGGGGCTCATGCTGGTCGGCATGGCCGCCAGTCAGGGCACCGCCGACCTCTGGCTCGACAATCTGGTCGTGACCGCGCGCACCACCGGCCGCTAATGCCGCACCTGCAGGCGCGGCGCATGGCGGGCCCGGTGGCGACTCGAAGCTCGGCGCTGCTGGGCGGCATGTCGTGAGCGACTCCGCGCCGGCCGTCATCGCCCTCGATGCCGCTGGCATTGTCACGTCGTGGGACGCCGCGGCCGCCCGTCTCCTCGGCATTGCAGCCGCGGACGCGCTGGGGCGCTCCTACACCGAGATACTCGGCCCGTCGCTCGCCGACCGCGTGCTCGGTCTGTTCATCAGGATCGCCCGCCGCGGTGAGGCCGGGCGGCCAATGCTCGTGCGCGCGACCCTCCCCCATAGCGAGGTGGTGGAGCTGCGCGCCGCCCTGCACCCCCTGCATCTCGTCGATGGCACAGTCGGCGGGCTGGTGCTCACCCTCGAGCGGACGATGCCTTCGGCCAACAGCGGCGTTGGAATGGCGCCCGGGATACTGGCGCTCACGCCACGCGAGCGCGAGGTTGCCGTCCTCGTCGCCGCGGGTCGCTCCAACCGCGAGATTGCCGCTGCGTTGGTGATCGGCGAGCGGACCGCCGAGAACCACGTACAGCACATTCTGGGCAAGCTCGGCTTCCGCTCCCGCACCGCACTCGCTCTCTGGACGCGCGACCACCATGCCGCTCCCGTCCAAACCCGAAATGAGTACTCAAATGAGTAGTTCCATCGACGCGGTACGCGAGTCCGGCGCCTAGACTTTTCACAATCATGAGGGGCCGGCGTGATCGGGCGCTGTCTCGGGAGGTGAAGTCTATGGCGCGATTCGATGCTTGCCGCGGCAAACTGGCCAGGACGCCCGTGTTGCGGGCGTTGCTGATCGGCCTGTGCCTCGCGACGATGATCGGGTATGCGGCAGCGCAGGATGAGGGCGATACGCCGCCGCCAGACGCGTCGGGAGATTCGATCGCCGCGCCCACTGCGACCCCTGTGCCTACATCGCCGGCCATCACGCGCCAGATGGTCCACTTCATGAGCGGCCCCAATCTGCTCGAGGGCTATCTGTGGAAGCCGCCTGGCGATGGGCCGTTCCCCGTCATTATCTGGAACCACGGCAGCGAGAAGAACCCCGCCACCGGGGTTTCCCAGGCGCAAGTGTTCGGCCCGCAGGGCTGGGCCGTGTTTGCGCCGATCCGCCGCGGCCACGGCGGCTCCCAGGGCACGTATCTCGAAGACGCGGTCCTGGCGAGTCCGCCGGCAGACCGATCGCGCATGCAGGTCCAACTCCAGGATGCGGAGGTGAGCGACCAGGCTGCCGCCCTCGACTACCTGCGCAGTACCGTGCCCTGGGCCGACATGAGCCATCTTGCCGACACCGGCTGCTCCTACGGCGGCATCCAGACCGTGCTCGGCGTGGAGGCCAACCTGGGCTTCAAGGCCGGCATTGCGCTCTCGCCCGGGGCAGAGTCGTGGGGCAACCGGCTGCTGCAACAGCGCCTCACCCAAGCAGCCGACAACATCACGGTGCCGATGTTCTTCATCCATCCGCAGAACGACTACACGATTCAATCGGGCATGACGCTGGCCGCAGAGTTCCAGAAGCTCAACAAGGACTATCGTCTGGAGATCTTCCCGTCGGTGGGGACGACGCCCCAGGAGGGCCACTGCTTCAACGGGCTGGCGCCGAACGGCGCGCGCGTGTGGGGCCCGGATGCAATCCAGTTCCTCACGCCGTATCTGAAGTAGACGATCAGGGGCGCGCAAGTTCTGCGGGATCGCCGCGGTGCAGGGCTACCCGAGAGCGGGGCTCAGTTGGGGAGAGACGAGGTCCTCGGCGCCATTCGAGAGCCGCACGGCAAGCGACGTCTTCCGCCGCGGCCGGCGCTGCCCCAGCGGACAATAGTGGCCGACGACCCGCAGCAGCTCAGCAGCGGTGAAGGGCTTCGGTAGGTAGGTCAGCGCGCCCACTTGACCTACGAGCTGTGAGAGGGCAGGGTCGGCGCCCATCAGCACCATCGGCAGCCAGATGCCGCGTATATGCACGAGGCGCGCGAGTTCGCAGCCGCTGATGTCCGGCAGGCGCAACTCCAGCAGCGCAAGGTCCGGGTGCCGCTCGCCGATCAACTCCAGGGCATGTCGGCTCGAGGCTGCGGTCCACACGCAGTAGCCGGCGCGCTCCAGTTGCGTGGCCGCCGTGTCGCGGGCGAGCGGGTCTGGATCGACAACAAGGATCAGGGATGCCGAATTGGCGGAAACAGCACGCATGGGCGTGTTTGTAACAATTCGCCCGAATTCCATCGGTTGCTGGCGTGTAGTGCTTTTGTTGAGGATCATCGGCTCCCCAGACGTCGAGCGCCGCGTTGCGCCCATCATTATTGTGGGCCGCTATCCGTGTGAACAGCCGCACAAAACGGTCCCAATTGGCCACGTGGCCTATTGGTTCGCGACTAATGGTGCCGTACATTGCTCATGGCGCAAGTTTCATTGGCGCCACAGAATTAATCAGCCAGAGGAGTTATCCCCCCATGGTCGCATTGTTCATCGCGCAACTGCTGACCGCATCGCTCCCCGAGAAGGAAGAAGGCCAGGGCATGGTCGAGTACGGCCTGATCATCGCGCTCGTCGCCGTGGTCGCCATCGCCGGCCTGATCGTGCTGGGCCCGAAGATCTCCTCGATGTTCAGCGGCCTCGGCTCCAGCGTCTGATCGCACGCCCCTCCTGTCTCGCGGAGGCCCGCCAGGTGCACAACCTGGCGGGCCTCCGTTGTTAGTCATTCCGCAGGCCACTCGCGGAGGAGCCGGCCGCCCCCTTCCAGCGAGTAGCGCCGACCGAGCAGCGAGAGCGACCGCCATAGCATCGCGGGGTTGCTCGCCACCACCGGCACGCCAAGGTCGGTCTCCAGGCGGTCGAGCACTGGAATGGGGTCCATCACCGCGCCCTGGAAGTAGATCGCCTCGGCCCCCGGGGCGGCGCGGAAGGCGCCAACCGCCTGATCGTACACCTCGTCGGGCGTCATGCGGCTCCCCTCGTCGACGTCGTCGAAGTCCTCTTGCCGCACGAGCGCCTCGACGCCCAGGCTCGCGAGATATTCGCCGATCAGGTCGTTCATGGAGCGGCGGAACGGCGTGAGCAGCAGGGTGCGCCGCACGCCGAGCGCCCGCAGAGCCGTGCCGGAGGCTTCCACCGCCGTGGTTGCCGGGATGTCCAGCGCCTCGCGCAGTTGCTCGAGGAACCCAGGGTTCGACATCTGCATCGGCGCGCCGGTGCACACTACCGCCTGCCACCCGTGCGCGCGCGCCGCCGCGCTGGTGCGAATCACATGCTCATCCGCAGTGCCCGCCCGGTCATACGACGAGCGGCCCTCCTGTCCCAACGGCGCGATCTCCACGGTGACGTCTGGCGGCACGAGCGCCAGCAGTTGACCGTAGTGCGCGCCCTGGTAGGTGCGATTGCTGACAAATCCGATCCGGGCCGGCTGCGGTGCTGCCATAGAGCCCTCCTTACTGCGATTCTCCGGGATGTGGGTCCAGAGTACACCGGGATCGCATAAAATGCCGGCACGAGCCTGGGCGCGGCGCGCGCCCACCGTGAAAGGAGAGGTCCCATGCCTGTGGTTCTCGACCATCACATCGTTCCCGTGCGGGAAAAGGCGGAGTCGGCCAGCTTCCTCGCGCACATTCTCGGGCTGCCATTCGAGGGACCGAAGGGATCCTTCGCCTCGGTCCACGTGGGGGACACGATCCTCGACTTCTCGACGCGCGATCCGTATCCACGGCTGCACTACGCATTCAAGGTGAGCGAGCCGGAGTTCGACGAGGTGCTCGGCCGTCTCCAAGCCGAGGGCGTGCCCTACGGCTCGGAGCACGACGGCACGTACAACGGACGGACGAACGAGCGCGCCGGGGGCCGGGGCCTGTACTTCCCGGATCCGTGTGGGCATAGCTGGGAAGTCATCACTCAGACCTACCAGGCATAGTCCGCGAGGCATGGCGCGCTGGATCGCAGTCGGCGGTGTCGTGCTGGATCTGCTCGGCACGATCTGGCTGTTGCAAGGACTGAACATCCTCGGCGGCAGCCGCATGACGGGCGACCCGTTCTGGGCCGAGGTTGGCGCGGTATTGATCGCCGTCGGCACGGTTCTGGTCGTCGTGGGCGTCCGCCGCAGCAGCCACACCGCCATCCACTGAGTCCGCATCAGGCCACTTCCGAGGTGAGGCGGCCGCCACGCCTGATGGGCACCGTCGAGTGACTAGAATTGCCAACCAGGATGGAGGCGTCCGATGCAAAACCAAGAAGAGATGCTGGCTGAGCTCGAACGGCTGCGCGCGGAGAACCAGCAGTTGAAGTCCGCGCCCCAGCGTCGGGTCTACTTGAAGATCTCCAACAAGGGCGCGGTGAGCCTGTACGGGCTGGGCCGCTTCCCCACCACCCTCTATGTCGAGCAGTGGGAGACAGTGCTAGCTATGGCGGACGAGATCCGCACCTTCATGGCGCAACACGCCTCGGAGCTCAAGCGGAAGCCAGAGCCCGGCTCGGAATAGCGTGGCGGCCTGTTCGCCGCCATAAACGGTGGGGCGAGTGCCCCCCGCGCGACCGCTTCGCCCGATCTGGCCCGTTCGTTGTCTCCCAGTAGTTACCGACAACTCCCTCATGCCCGAATCGCCCGTAGCCGTACGGGCAGTGGCTCAGGTCACTTGCGATTAGGGCATGCATTGGAGACCCGATATTGCATGGGTATCCGTGGGGGCTCGGAGGCTCCGCAACACGGCAATTCGACCGCTCGCCACCTGCACCTTGCTCATGGTGTCCGTCCTACAAGTAGTTGGCGCCGCGAGCGTCGATGCAATCGACCTCAATCGGGAGGGGAGTTCTAGCGGGTGGACTCCCCGATGGCGCGCGGTATGACCCCATCACCGATAGCTGGGTGCTCATCCGGCGCGTGACGCGCCCGCGGGCCGGTATCAACACACTGCGGTGTGGACCGGGGCGACCATGCTCATGTGGGGCGGCTTCGATGGGCATGACGAGTTGGGCAGCGGCGGCGCCTATACCCCTGGATGGCTCACGGTGGTGACCATCACGGAAACCTATGGCATCGACGAC
>JAXDLH010000393.1:0-6398 GCA_034666705.1 Chloroflexota bacterium | reverse complement strand
CCCCCACTTCGACGATCAGAACGGATTGGTGCTACTGCAGCATCGTGTCGAGCGTCTCAACCGCTGGCGCGAAATAGAAGGATCCGGAGGCTGGGTTGCTGTAGTCGGTCAGCTTGTCGCGTGGCTGCCCGTCGAGGCCGTACATCGCGCGGAGCCGCTCGCGGAACGGGGCCTGCGTCTTGCAGAACGCGAGGAAGTACAGGCCCACGGTCCCATCATGGAACGCGTACGGGGTGGAACGCCGCGAGATCTCGTCCCGCTTCGGCTTGCTCTGATCGGCCGTTTGGCCCTCGCGCAGCTCGACGTGGGCAAGGTGCGATTCCGGCGGCGGGTTGTCGAGTCGGGCCGAGTCCGGCTTCTTCCGGCCGAACACGGCTTCCTGAGCCGCGATCGGCAGCTTCTCGAATGCCTCGAGATCGTGCACCCAGCGCTGTGCCAGGATGTGAGAGCCACCGGCGCCGGGTTCGCCTTCCGGCACGATCGCGACCTCCAGGTCCTGCGCCGGCAATGGGTTGCCCGTACCGTCGATGAAGCCGGAGAGGTCAAGCGAGTTGCCAAAGATGAACGTCATCGTCTCACGGGCGACCTTCATGTGGCCCTTCATCGCCTGGCGGAGATCCCATTGGGTCTTCCACAGATCGCCCTTGTCCATGCTGTGGAGCCACACGAGCATCTCTTCCTGGGTGCCCTTCGCCTCACGCCCGCTGCCATCGGCCGAGGCGACGGTTTGGAACGGCTGGAAGTCGTCAGGAACGTCGGTCGTGAGGTCTTTGAGGAGCGTCGGGCCAAAGCCGATCACGGTGTTGATGGCCCGCTCTTTGCAGTCCTCGCGGTACTGCGAGATGATGCGCTTGATCTGCGAGAGATCTGAGCCCTCGACGCGGCTTAGGTGCACGTACCACTGATGTGGGCCCATGTTGCGGTTGAGAATCGCTGGCTGTGGTGTTGGCATGAATCCTCCTCTTGCTCCCTGGATTCGCAGCCACGGTGAGCTATCGAGCGATGCTTAGGATACCCCATTAAACGCGACATGGCGAGTCGATGACGGCGCCTCGTCGCCCCCCCGGCTCTTCCGGGATAATTGCACGGCTGCCTCACTGCTCCTTCAGAGCCCCCAGCGACCAGTGCACTTTTCCTCGTGTGTTATGCCTCGGCGCGGAGTGTGCCACTGCTGGCGAGCGGGAGACGGGCGGTATTACAGAACGGGAGAGCACAGCTCAATGGCACAAAGCGCTATCACCCCCTACAAGGCCGCGGATTTCTCGAGCCTCAAGGGACTGCACGGTCTGTCCGACCAGCAGATCGAGATCCACCTCGGGCTCTACAACGGGTACGTCACCAATACGAACAGCCTGAATGAAGAGATCGGCCATCTGCTGCACGAGGGCAAGGCGGGCACCCCGCTCTATGCCGAGCTCACCCGCCGCCGCGGCTTTGAATACAGCGGCATGATCCTGCACGAATACTACTTCGGGAATCTTTCGCCAACCGGTAGTGGCAAGCCAGCAGCCGGATCGGTCACCCTGAAGGAGATTGAGGCGAGTTTCGGCAGCTGGGAGCAATGGCTGGCCGATTTTCAGGCGGTAGGAAAGATGCGAGGCGTCGGCTGGGCCATCCTGTTTCAGGATCCGGCGACTGGCCTCTTGAGTAATCATTGGGTGACCCTCCACCAGGACGGCACGCCCGCGGGATTCAAGCCGATCCTCGTGATGGACGTGTGGGAGCACGCATTCATGGTGGACTACAAGCCCGCCGAACGTGCGAAATACATTGAGGCATTCTTTTCCAACATCAACTGGGATGTGGTCGATCAGCGTCTCAGCAACGATGCAGCGATGCGGCCGATCGGGGGTTCGAGCTCTCGGTAACCTGCGAGGTGAGTGGAGCCGGGTGGCTCTCCGCGCCAGCAGCGCACGCGGGCGGCGTCTACGGCATCCCAGGAGCACGGTGTACAATCCCAGCGCGACTCGGCGGATGGAGGAGCGTATGAGAACCGTGCGCGACGTCTCATCCGGCGGGGTGATCAGTCGAATCGCCGGCGATACCGTTGAGGTTGTGCTCGTCGGTCGCGCCCGTCCCGAGCGCTGGAGTATTCCTAAAGGTACGCCGATCGTCGGGGAGACCCTGGAGCAGACGGCAGTTCGCGAGGTCCGCGAAGAGACGGGACTATCGGTGCGGATCCTCGAGCGTCTCGGCGATATTACCTACTGGTTCTCAGCACGTGGCGTGCGGCATCACAAAACGGTCCACTTTTACCTGCTGGAGGAGACCGGCGGCCGTATGGAAGACCACGATTGGGAGAACGACTTCGTCGCCTGGTTCCCGGAGGCTGAAGCGCTGCGACGCATGTCGTTTGCCAGCGAGATATCGATCGTCCAGCGGGCAATCGAGCGCATCCGCGCTCGCGCCCAGGTCGGGGGCCCACTCGGGGAGCGCCCATCACCACCGGTCGAATCGCACTAGCTCCTTTCTGGGCCCGGACAAATTGGGTCCAGCGGACGGCGCAGATCACGGCGCCGCCGTGGAATGAGACGTGCCCGACGAATCTGCGGGATCATCGCCCTGGTCAGAGCAAAAATGGGCATACCGAATGACTTCGGAAACCGAAGCCGATCGCGTACGCGAGCTCGAAGGGCGGATCCACGAGCTCGAGTCGTATCAGAGCCAAATCGTGGCGTACGCCGAGGATCTCAACCGGACCTACCAGGAGCTGCGACTGCACTTGCAGCAGATGACGCAGCTCAATGGGGTCGCGACGGAATTGGCACGCACGCACAGCGTCGCCTCCAGCGGGCAAGCGTGCGTGCAAGGTCTCGCCACCCTGTTTCCCGGGGCGGCAAGCCGTGTGTACGTGCTAGACGACGAGGGCCAGCTCAAGTGCCTCGCCGCCCTGTCCCCCCCGCGCATCGAAGGGCTCGAGGACGCCTTTGACGCTGCGGCGGAAAAGGTGCTTCACGAAGAGTCGATCTATCAGGTGAAGTCATCCACGGAGCAGGGCCGGCTCCACCTCGTCGGCATGGGCCTGCGGGCGCGGGGGCTTGCGCTCGGCTGCTTCGTGGTGGGGATCCTCGACCAATCCTTCAGCGACAACGACGTTCAGATGCTCGAGATCCTGGGCCACGGCGTCTCTGTCGCGGTGGAGAACGCCTACCTTTACGAGGAGGCGAGCCGGCTCGCCGTAACTGACCCGGCCACTGGACTCTACAATTACCGACACTTCCGCCAGTCGCTCGATCAAGAAGTGCAACGCGCACGAAGGCTTGGCTACCCGATCGGTGCCATCATGGCCGACGTAGACAACTTCAAAGCGTTCAACGACACGTACGGCCATCCGATCGGCAACCTCGTCCTGCAGGCAGTTGCGCGAGCCATTGCACGCAGCCTGCGACAAACGGACACCGTCGCCAGGTATGGGGGCGAGGAGTTCGCGGCCATCCTCCCGGGCTGCGACCGTGAGGCGCTCGTCATCGTGACCGAAAAAGTCCGCGGCTCCGTCGCTCAAACGGCGGTTCCCATCGACGACGCCGGCAACACCGTCAGCGTCACGATCAGCGTCGGCGGCGAGTGGCAATTGCCCGACGAAGCAGATGCCGATGAGTTGCTCCGCGCCGCGGACAAAGCGATGTTTACCGCGAAAGCAATGGGGCGCAACCGCGCGCACGTTCGGCCATAGGCAAATGGCAGCGGTTCAGGCTGGCGGTATAATCGTCTGGCGCGACAGGGTTATTCTGAGACGGACGTTGCTCGGCGAGTGGGTGTTCCCGAAGGGGTGGATCGACCCAGGAGAAACTCCAGAGCAAGCAGCGATTCGCGAGGTCCGAGAGGAAACCGGGGTTCGCGCCGAGGTCGTCCGCGATGTGGGGATCGCCCCCTACGAAGCGGAGGGGGAAGCTCGCGAGGTGGCCTTCTACCTGATGCGGGTAGTTGACAGCCCGGAATGGCCCGAGCACGCGGGGGCGGATGCGGCGACGTTTCCGGTTGGCGAGATCGCTCGCGTGCTCACGTTCCAGAACAATCGCGACCTCTGGGCACGCGTCGCGGACGACGTTCAAGAACTGATCCGCAAGCGTCGTGGGTGGTCCTGGTCAGAGCGGTAGCGAGGGCTTTCGGATCCGAAGGGAGAGTGATTCGCGTGGGTGCATATGCATATTTCCGCAAGCAAGTGGTGCCGCTGGAAGATGCAAAGGTAGGCATCATGACCCACGCGCTGAACTATGGCACGGGCTGCTTCGAGGGGATCCGGGGGAACTGGAACCAGCAACTCGAGCAAATTTGTCTCTTCCGCATGCCCGAGCACTATCGACGCCTGAAGCAAAGCGCCAAGATGCTTCGCATCGAGATTCCCGAGTCGGTCGACGAGCTTTGCGACATTACGGTTGATCTGGTGCGCCGCAGCGGGTACCAGGAGGATGTGTACATTCGCCCGCTCGCCTACAAATCCCAGGAGGTCATCGGCGTTCGATTACATGACGTCCAAGACGACGTGAACATCTTCGTCGCTCCTTTTGGCGCCTATTTGGACGCCGAGGCAGGCGTGCGCTGCTGCACCTCTTCCTGGCAACGGGTCCCGGACGTCGCGATCCCCTCCCTGGCTAAGGCAACCGGCAAGTATCTCAACAGCGCCATCGCCAAGACGGAGGCGTGGGAGCGTGGATTCGACGAGGCGATCATGCTCACCCACGCCGGCATGGTTTCCGAAGGTTCAGGCGAGAATATCTTCATCGTGACTGGCGACCGGCTTGTGACGCCGGATCCATCACAGGACATTCTCATCGGCATCACGCGCAGCACCGTGATCGAGCTTGCGCGGACCGAGTTGGGAATCGAGACGGTGGAACGAGCGATTCCGCGGTCCGAGCTGTACGCCGCGGACGAATGCTTTATGACCGGCACGGCGGCACACTTGTCCCCCGTGATCGAGGTCGACCGAATTCCGATTGCCGACGGCAAGACGGGCCCCGTGACGCGCAAGCTGATGGACCTGTACTACGACATCATCCGAGGCAAGGTGGCCCGCTACAGCGACTGGTCCACGCCGGTCTCGGTAACCCCGGTAACTGCATAGGAGCGCGCTGGTCTTTCTCAAGAGGCCCGGGCGGTACCGTTCGGGCCGGCAACACGGGAGGTGGATATGCCGATCGTGACTGTCTCGCGCCAGTACTCCAGCGGTGGGGGCCCAATCGCGCAACGGGTCGCCGAGCAACTCGGCGCAGTGCTCCTGGACCGGGCGTTGATTCAGGAGGTCTCGGGCCGCCTGGGACTTCCCGAGGCGATCGTGAGCGAGCGAGACGAGCGCGGCGACTCCATGATTACGCAGCTGGTCAATGCGCTACGCCTCAGCTACCCAGACGTTAGCGCCCCCGTGGAGATGCTCGACCCGCCCGGAGGGTTCCCTGACCTGTCGGATCGCACGTACGTCCAGACTATCGAGCAGGTGATCCAGGAGGCGGCCAAGAGCGACGACGTCGTCATCGTCGGCCGCGGAAGTCACTACGTCCTGCGGAATCACCCGCACGCGCTGCACGTGTACGTGTACGCACCATTCGACTTGCGCGTGCAGCGGGTCATGGCCGAACAATCGATCACGCGCCCGGAGGCGGAACGCATTACCCGCGATTTCGACAACGCGCGTGGCCGCTTTGCCCGGCATTTCTATCATGCCGACTGGCAGTCACCGCAGAACTACCACCTTATGCTCAATGCAGGGGAGCTCGGCGAGGAGATGGCGACGGAGCTCATTGTGAGCGCCGCTCGCAGTCGCTAACGGGCCCGAGCGGCTCAGCCTTATCCAACTGGCCGCCGTGGGTATGGCCGACGTTGGTGCAACCCTACTGCCAGCTATATGAGGCGAAGGTCCAATCCAGAAGTGTCGCCGCGTCCGAGTAGATATCGACGCTTCGCATCATGGCCACGTACACGCGGTGGCCATCGTGCACTGCCGACCCGACAATCGCCTTGCCGGCGGCATCGGTGAAGCCGATCTTCACGCCATCCGCCCCCGGATAACGGAAGAGGAGCTGGTTCAGATTGCCGAGCTGGTAGCCTTTGCCGCCTGAGGTCGAGTAGCTTCGTGCACCGGCGAGCGCCCGGAACTGAGGATCGCGCATGCCTGCGCGTGCGAGCATCGCGATGTCATACGGCGATGAGACGTGGCCTGCCGCGTCGAGGCCGTGGGGATTGACGAAGTGCGAGGTGGTCAATCCGAGCGACTGGACTTTGGCGTTCATCAAGTCGACGAACGCCTCCTTCGTCCCTGCCACGTGCTCGGCGAGGGCGAGCGCGGCATCGTTGCCAGAGGGAAGCATCAGTCCGTAGAGCAGGTCCTCGACCGTAAGACTCTCGCCGGGGAAGATCCCCATCACGCTGCTCTCTGTCATCTTGCGGCTATCGACATCGAC
>JAXDLH010000392.1:0-5443 GCA_034666705.1 Chloroflexota bacterium | reverse complement strand
GTCGATCCAGGGATGGTAGTGGTCGGAGATGAGCGCAAAGGAGAACCCGGCCTGCTCGGCCAGGTGCGCGTAGTGGACGAGGTGTGCTGCGGGATGCTCCTCGCTGGAGAGTGCATAGCCAATCTCGACCATTGGGTCTGTCCTTTCAGGGAATTGACGACGAACCGACCGTTGAAGAGAGATTGCCCGATTACGGCGTCTTCTCCCAGTGTGAACGTCGAGGGAGCCTGCAGACGTAACAGCAGGTAAGCCGAAGGTAAACGGCGTCGAGCCGGTCACAAGGGGAGGCCACGCGTGACCTCGCCGTACACATATCACGCTGCGGAGACCGGCGTGAGCGATTGGCACGAAGCGAATGCTACGATGGTGAAGACGGTCAAGCGCTGCTCGATGCACGTCCGCTCGGGCCTGGTGCGCGCTACGCCGCCGAATACACACCGGACATGGACCCAGGGGGAAGCACTGTGCGAGAGTCTGAGCGAGAGATCCGGGCCAATGCCGTCTACACGCTCTCAGAGGTCTGTCAGATCCTGAAGATCAGCGACGCGACCATGCGGCGCTGGATCAAGAGTGGCAAGATTCGTGCGGCCCGCGTGGGCCGCGCCTACCGGGTGCTCGGCAGCCAGATCATCGAGGCGCTTCAGGGAAGCTGAGGGCCTCGAGCGCTGCGAGGAGCATTAGGTGTACAGGGAACGGATGCAGAGCGCCCCCCGAACGTATCGCGCCAGCGGCGGGAGATGACGCGTGCGCTGCGCTCGCTCGAACGCGGGCTGCTCGTCTATCCATTGCTGCTGTTGGCCGCGGCGGAGGCACTGCTCGTCGGCGTGCGGGGGGAACCCCTGCGGCCCAGCGTTATGCTCACCATCGGCGCTTTCGCCGGGCTTCTGCTGCTCGTCCACATCGTCCTCGTCACGCGCCTGGGGCGAGCTGACCAGGCGTTGCTGCCCATCGTGGGCATGTTAGTGGCGCTCGGGCTGATCGCCGTCGACCGCCTCGAACCCGGCCTGGTGTCGCGACAGTCACTGTGGGTTGGCATCGGCGTTGTCGCGCTGTTGGCCACTGCGCTCGGTCTCCCAAGCGTGAGCTGGCTTGGGCGCTATCGCTACACGTGGCTGTTTCTCGGCTTGACCATACTCGCCGGGACGATCCTGTTCGGCGTAGACCCGAACGGCAGCGGAGTGCGCATCTGGTTCGGCTTCGGGGGCTATTACTTCCAGCCAGCCGAGGTCATGAAGATCGTGCTCGTCATCTTCTTTGCGTCGTATCTCGCCGAGAAGCGGCTGCTCATTACGCACGCTCCGCCGCGCGTTGGGCGGCTCACACTGCCGCCGCTGACGTACCTGGCCCCCATCGTCACGATGTGTCTGCTTGCCATGGCGCTCCTCATCTGGCAGCGTGACCTCGGCCCGGCGCTCCTCTTTTACCTCGTATTTCTGGCGATGCTCTACGCAGCCACGGGGCGCCGGTACATCGGAGTCGGCCTGGTATTCCTGGTGCTGGGCGGGGTTCTTGCCGACCACCTCTTCGCGCACGTGCAGCTCCGCACGCAAATCTGGCTTGACCCCTGGCCGTACGCGCAGGACGAAGCGTATCAACTGATCCAAGCGCTGACCGCGTATGCGGCGGGCGGCGTGATTGGGTCGGGTCTGGGATACGGGTATCCCGAGTACGTGCCTGCGGTCCACACCGATTTCGTGCTGGCGGCGCTCGGCGAGGAACTCGGGCTCATAGGTACGCTGGCGATCGTCGCGCTCTACCTGGCCCTCGTGCATCGCGCATTCCACATTGCGCTGCGCGCGCCCACCGATTTCGCGGCGCTGGTCGCCGCCGGCCTCGGCGCGGTGCTCGGGATCCAGGCGTTCATCATCGTGGCCGGCAACCTGCGCATCCTCCCGCTCACCGGCATCACGTTGCCATTCATCAGCTACGGGGGCAGCTCGATCCTGGCAAACTTCATCATGATCGGGTTGCTGCTGCGCATCTCCGCGGAGTCCCCGGCCGCCCCCTGACGCCGAACTTCCTCTAGATCGGAGCTCCTCCCCACACCGACGGAGCTCGGATTCCGCTAGCCCCTCGTCTCATTGCGTCAACACGGTCGGTCCGTTAGCATCCGGCGAGGCTGATCACCGGTCGGCCCATCGGCGACGAACACGACCCAATGGTGACACCGAATCAGCTTCAGCGCATGCATGCGGCCGCGGCTGGAAACGTCCGGAGGGCAGGGGGCGGGTGGCGACCACGAACGTAGGGCAAATGCGCGCTCGGTCGCGCACATGGCCAGGTCCCGGCGGCATACCGTGGACCGCGACCGGACTCGCCTCCCTGTTGGTGGTGGCGGGCCTGCTATGGCTGCGACTTGCCCCGCTAGATTCGCCGGAGTCCCGCTTGCCGTCGCCGGGCCCCGTGGTGCTCGACTCGCACGGTCGGGTGCTCCAATACGACGTCCGCGATGGCCTGCGCCTTCCCGTGCATCTGGAGCAGGTAGCACCGGCCGTTATCGACGCGACGGTGGCTACGGAGGATCAACGCTTCTTCGAGCACCCAGGCATCGATCCGCTCGCGATAGTCCGCTCGCTGGTCCGCTGGACAGACGCGCCGTCCGGCGCCTCGACGATCAGCCAGCAGTTAGCCCGCGGGCTGTACCTCCGCGACGAGGAGCGCCCGGTGCCCGTGCGCAAGGTGCGGGAGGCGGTGCTCGCGCTCCAGTTAGAGGCTCACCGTTCCAAGAACGAGCTGCTGATGCTCTATCTCAACCAGGCGTACTACGGTCGCGGCGCCTATGGCATCGAGGCGGCCGCGCGCACCTATTTCGGCGTACCGGCGCAGCATCTAACGACGGCGCAGGCCGCCCTGCTCGCGGGCCTGCCCCAGGCCCCGGCGCTGGATCCGAAACTCCGGACCACTGATCCCGCAAAGATTGCCCAACCGGAAGCGGAGCGGCAGAAGGACGGCCCGGTGCAGACCCGCGGCCGATTCTGGGCCCCCTGGTATCCGGGCTACTACACCCCCTGGCAGTAGGTACAAGTCCGAGACGACCGGGTAACGCTCGCGGCGACTGCGCTGAATCCCGGCGTCACCGAATATGTCTACTATGCGCGGGCCACCACGGTTGGCACATTCGCGGTGCCGCCCGTTCGCGCGGAGGAGACTACCTTCCCGGAGGTGTTCGGGCGCTCTGACAACAGTACGTTCAGCGTCGTTCCGTAGCTGTAGACTGAGGGCATCATGCCATTGATCGCCGTCGCATTCGCCCTCCTGATCCTCATCGTTTTGTCTTTCGTGCTGTTCCTGACGGCGCAGCTCGTCGGCCTGCTGCTCCATTTACTCATGGCGGGCTTGATTGGCGCTCTGGCGGAGGCGGCGATTCCCGGCACACTGCGGTGGGGCTGGCTCGGCGCCATTGTGGCCGGGTTGGTCGGCAGTTGGATCGGCGAGCTGCTCCTGGGGCGCCTCGGCCCGGCGCTCTTCGGCGTCCGCATCATCCCCGCATTCGTGGGCGCGGTGATTCTGGTCGCCATCTTCGCCCTGCTCAGCCGGGGCAGTCGCCGCCAGACGATCTGAGCGCCTCGCCGGGCACCCCTCAGCCGCGCTATAACGAGCCCGCGCTCAGGACACGTTCCGCACTTCCATTGCTCAAGCTCATCTCCATCCATCTTTCGACGAGCTCAAGGTCAGGATGAGTGAGGGGTAGCGGGCGCAACGCGCGGAAGACCACGGAGACGAAATGGGACTTGGCGATCCACTGGGCATGCTGCGGCGGCGCTGGCCGATCGTGGCGCTCGTCACGCTGCTCTTTCTTCTGGTCGCGGCCGGGCTCGCCCTGCGGGTGCCCCGGGTTTACACCGCCACGATCGAGCTCGCCGTCAATGCCGGGCAGCAAGCGCCCAGCAGTCCGCCAGCGTACGCGTACTACCAGGACTACTACAGCTGGCTCTCTTCTGAATACCTCGCGGACGACCTCAGCCTCTTGCTGAAGAGCGATGCGTTTGCGCGTGACCTGGCCGGTTACCTCCAGGAAGACCTGCCGCGCGGCACAATTGCCGACACGGTCCGCGCGCGAGGCACGCACCGCGTCCTCGAGGTCGTGGTGCAGCACTCCGACCCAGGGCGTGCCGAGCAGATCGCGAAGATCGTGCCGGACCTCATCCGCATCCAGGGCCCCAAGTATCTGGCCGAGCTCGGGCCCGACCACGGCCAGGTGACGGTGCTCGCACCGCCGATCGTGGATCGCTCGGTAACCGGCCTTAAGCTCGCGACCGACGTGGCGGTGCGCGGCGCGATTGGGCTGCTCGCGGGACTGTTCCTCGCCCTCGCGGTCGACTACCTCGACGCCACGCTGCGCTCTCCTGCGGACGTTGAGCGCACGCTCGGGCTGCCGGTCCTTGGCGAGATCCCCGCGACCGGTTGACTTGGGACCATCCGTGGCCCGCTCATCCTGGGCTTCGAGGAGGGTGAGCGGGTATTGGGCCGTTCGCGAATCGTCACGTGTCGCAACGCAGCCGTAATCTGGAGGCCAGCTATGCTGAGAGTGAGACTAACTTCCGCATGGCGGACGCACCTGGAGATGTGAGCGTGTTGGAGCTCCTGCTCATCGTCCTGATCCTACTCATGCTCGGCGGCGGCGGCTACTGGGGGTACTCCAGTCGCAGCTACGGCGGCCCGGGACTGCTTGGCGTACTCGCTATTGTCCTCCTCGTCCTGCTGCTGACCGGTGCGATCCACGTCTAACCCAGCGTTCTCCTCTGCGTGTGCCGTTTCACACCCGGCACCCGTACATCGGCCGAGTGGTATGCGACTTCCTCAGTGAAGGGGCAAACGGCCCCCGAGCAACATCGAGGAGGTTCGAGATGCATACCAACCGCGTTTCCCGCCTTGCCACCGCGCTCACGAGTGCCAGCGTCGTTTTCGCCGCGTTCGCGTTCTCCGCTTTCGCCGCCGGCCCGACGCCGACGACTGCCTCAGGAGGAAGCCCGACCCCCGTCGTCAGCGACCCGTCGCTCACCGCGGCGGGCGTGCCGACGATCACCGACCGCAGTCCGATGGGCTACTACCTGTGGCGGAGCGGTGACGATCGCGTCCATCTCGCCACCCATGGCCCCGGCGACGAGCACAACTTCGATGCCCGCATCCACACGGAGGGCGTCATCGAGAACGTCGTGACCACGCGACTCGAGAACCGCGACAACTACCGGATCGAGGATGGTGGCCACACGCTCGTGCTGCACTTCCACACCTACAACTTCACGGATGGCGTGAGCTTCACCGTCCGCGGCGCCGAGCGGCTCGAGCTTGGCCTCAAGTTGGACGGCAGCCTCATCAGCACGAGCGGCATCTACATCGGAGCCGCGGGCCGCCACCCCGAACACAATCCATTCCACATCCGCGTCTGACCTTCACGGGCGCCCTGCGCCGGCGTACGAGAAGGGCCCGGCCGGAAGGGACC
>JAXDLH010000391.1:0-6540 GCA_034666705.1 Chloroflexota bacterium | reverse complement strand
CCCGGGCGACTCAGGCGTGCGTCTGTCCCGGCACGCCGGACAGTCACACGGGGCGGCGTGCGGCGGCATTATGCTCGACGCCAAGAAGATCATTGTTCCCCTTAACGGCTATGCGACCGACGTCACGATGATCACCCTGGCCTGCCAGACCGCGAAGCGGACGAAGGGCCAGGTCTATGCGATCTATGTGATCGAGGTCCAGCGGACCTTGCCGCTCGACGCGGACCTCGTGGAGGAGCGTGAGCAAGCCGACGCTATCCTCGACCGCGCCGAGCGCACTGCTGAGGAGCATGGCCAGCGCATCGAGACCGAGATCCTCCAGGCGCGCGATGTCGGCACGGCAATCGTCGAGGAGGCCCTCGAGGCGCACGCCGATCTGATCCTGCTCGGCATTCCCTATCGGCGTAAGTTCGGTGAGTTTGATATGGGCAAGACGGCGCCGCACGTCCTGAAAAATGCGCCGTGCGAAGTCTGGATTTGCCGCGAGCCAATTCCTGCAGCGAACCGGTGAGCAGCCGCCACTAGGCCGCGGCCGCTGAGGTCAATGCCAGTATGTTTACCGTCATCATGGGCAGCGGGCGCGTGGGCGCCCGCGTCGCCAACGAGCTCTCGCGCGCCGGCCACGAAGTCACGATTCTCGACATCAATGGTGACGCCTTTCGGCGCCTCGACGTCGACTTCGCGGGCAACACGTTGATCGGCAATGGCATCGACAGCGACGTGCTGCGCCGGGCCGGCATCGAGCGCGCCGACGCCTTCATCGCCGCGACTCAGGGCGACAATCGCAACATCATGGCGTCGCAGGTGGCGCTGCACATCTTCAACGTGCCCACGGTCGTCGCTCGGATCTACGACCCATTGCGCCAGGAGACGTTTGAGCTCCTCGGCATTCAGACCATCTCGCCGACCGTCATGGGTGCGAATGCATTTCTGGCAGTCTTACTCGAGGGCGAGGAACCGAACCAGGCCGGCGGCGGGACGTCGGGAGCAGCGCCGAGCACGTGACCCGGACGTGCCGCAACGGCACGCCCCACGAGGTGAGTGATGTACGTCATTGTGGCCGGCGGTGGCAAGGTCGGCTTCTATCTCGCCAGGGAGCTGGTCGAGCAGAACCACGAGGTTCTGATCATCGAGCGCAATCCACGCCGCGCCGCCGAGATCGAAGCGGACCTGGGCAGCATCGTGATGGCCGGTGACGCCTGTGAGGCGACGGTGCTGCGCGAGGCCGGCGCGGAGCGCGCCGATCTCGTGGCCGCGGTGACTGGCGACGACGAGGACAACCTCGTAATCTGTCAGGTGTGCAAGGCGCGGTACCACTCCCGGCGCGCGATTGCGCGGATCAACAACCCGAAGAACGCGGAGATCTTCCACCGCCTCGGCATCGACGACACCGTGAGTGCCACCGAGGTCGTCCTGAGCGTCATTGAGCAGGAGATCCCCCGGGAGCACCTCATCCCGCTGCTCCGCCTGCGGGAGACCGACGTGGAGATTGTGGAAGCGAAGATCGAGCGGGGCTCGCGGGTGGCGGGTCAACGCATCCGCGACGTGCGGCTGCCGTCACCGGCTCGCATCGCAGTGATCATCCGCGAGGGAACGGCGATCTTCCCCGAGGACGATACGCCGATTCTCATCGGCGACGAGGTCATCGCGTTTACGACGTCGAAAAATGAGGCAGCCTTCCGCGAGGCGCTCCTGGGGGGCTGAGAAATGTCCCCTCACCTGCCCCGTATGGTGCAGGACTCGCGAAACGCGGTGAACCGTAGTTGAGTCTCGCCCCCAACACGAGGGAGAGAGGGCATTAGCGCAGAGAGGGTCCTGGAGCGCGCGTCGCGCTCCAGGACCCTTAATTGTTTTCCGAGCGAGCGCTCAGCGGTCGCTCTTAGCCTCCACTGCCACTGGCACCGGAGCCGCCGCTACCCGTGCCGCCGCCGTTGACGTTCACGTCGACCCGCCCGGGGACGTTGATCTGCGGGGCGCTCGGCTGCGGTACGTTCACCTGCGGCGCGCTGACGTTGGGCGCGCTAGGCGCACTTGACCCAGGCACGTTGATATTGGTTTGGCCACCCGGTTGCGTTGCCGTACCGCCACCTGTGGCACGACCGAAGCCGCCGCCGAAGACGAGGAACAAGACGACGACTGCGACGAGCAGCGCAACCAGGATCCCGAGCACCATTCCGGATCCCACGCCGGTGCCGCGGTCGTCATGAACGACGTAGTGATCTGCCACGATGATCTCCTTTCGCGTCCACCCTGAGATGTTGATCAGGATCTTCGCCTGAGACCGTCCACAACCCGGCGCCGAGCCGCAGCGGTGTCATCAGCATTCTGCGGGGGCGCAGTGACGCGAACCGTTACGTGGCGTCAAGATTAAGCTAGCGCTAGGTGAACGGCGGTTAACCGAGACCGGGACGGGTCAGGCCAGCGGCATGTCGGCAATCGCGAGATACTGCGCCCACGATTGGTTCGAGTCCACATAGTGCTGGAAGAGGTACTGGGCCGTCGCCTTCGGCTCAAAGGGCTGCCGGCGCAGCGCCATCTTTGCTTCCTCGACCGTCTTGCCGCCCTTGTGGTGATTGCAGGTGCGGCATGCGCTCACCAGGTTCTCCCAGGCGTGGCGCCCACCGCGATGCTTCGGCATGACGTGGTCGAGGGTGAGCTCTTTGCCCTTGGAGCCGCAGTACTGGCAGGTATGCTGGTCGCGGAGGAAGATCTCGCGGCGCGTGAGCCGCACGCGTGGCCGTGGGCGCCTGATGAGGTGATTGAGCCGAATCACCGAAGGGATGCGGACCGTCCGCGAGGGCGAACGGTAGGCTATGCCATCCACTTCCAGGACTTCCGCCTTGCCTCCGTCAATCAGGACAATCGCGCGCCGCGCGTTGCACACGTTGAGCGGCTCGTAGTTCTGATTGAGAACAAGGACCTGCGTCACACAGCCCCCGGCTGCGGTTCAAGCATACGCTTGGATCGGAAATAGCGCAGAAATTGTAGCATCCAGATTTTGAGGCAGCCATGTTACGGTGCGGCAGATTCGACAATCCGTGACTCATCGTACTCCGTCGCCATGCGTAGAATGGCAGCGTGGGCCGCGCTGCACGGCGTGGCGATTCGGGGGAGACCGTGGATCAGGCAGGCGGGCAGCGGCGACCTCTCCTGGCGATCGGCTTCTTGGTCGGCATCATCGCGGCGAGCATCGCCGCCATCGGCGCGCTGCTGCTCGCAGTTGCGGCGAGCCAGCCCTCCATCGCAGAGGAGCTGGCCGACGCCATCGCCGCCACCACGCCGGTGGCGGTCATCGAGGGCATGATTCTGGCGTTCGGCCCAAACGCCAAGCGACTCCTGTTCGCAGGTGTGCTCCTTGGTCAGATTGGCCTCGGCGGCCTCCTCGGCGGGATCTTCGACCGCCGTGAGCTGGGCCGAGCCGGGCGTATCGCCATGGTCGTGGCTCTCCTCGGGATCGTCGGGCTCGTCGTTTTGCCGCTCTTCGGTGCGGGCCTTCTGGGGAACAGCACGCGCTACGGCGCCGGTGGCACACTCGGGGCGCTGCTGATCCTCGGTGCGCTGTTCGTGGTTGGCTACGAGGCGCTCTGGGTCGTGCTGCACCCAGACGGCGTGTTTGCCCAGGAGGAAGCGGCCGCACGACGCAGGTTCGTTCGCAACGGCGCATACGCGATCGGTGGCCTGGCGCTCGGCATCGGCGGTTTCCGCTGGCTCGCCGCCCGCCTCGCGCCGCCCGCGGTCGCGCCGTTTGCCTCCAGTGAGGCTGCGCTGACCGCGGCGGCGCTGGGCGCTACGACCGACCTCGCGGGAGCACTGCGGAGCAGCGTCCCCGGGCTCCCGCCCGAGATCACGCCAAACGATCAGTTCTACGTCGTCACGAAGAACGTCTTTCGCGACCCCGTCGTCGACCCGAAGACGTGGCAGCTCACCGTCGCCGGCCTTGTCGAGCGCCCACGCACGTACACGTATGACGAGATTCGGGAGCTGCCGGTTGCCGAGCAGCTCCTCACCCTCCAATGCATCAGCAACGGGGTGGGCGGCGAGCTCATCGGCAATGCGCTGTGGAGAGGTGTCTGGCTAGCGGATCTGTTGGCTGACGCCGGGGTGAAGCCGGATGCCGTGGACGTGGTGTTGACCTCGGCGGACGATTACACGGATAGCATCCCCCTCGAGAAGGCGCTCCAGATGGGCACGATGGTCGCGTACGAGATGAACGGCGTGATCCTTCCGGAGAAGCACGGCTTTCCCGCCCGGCTCATCGTGCCGGATATCTACGGGATGAAGAACGCGAAGTGGCTTACCAAGATCGAGTTGGTCGGGTATGACTTCAAAGGCTACTGGCAAAACCGCGGCTGGAACGACACCGCCCAGATGCACACGACGTCGCGCATCGACCTGCCGCGCAACGACTCATTCCTGCGGCCTGGCCCCAACTACCTGGGGGGCGTGGCGGTCGCCGGCCAGCGGGGGATCTCGAAGGTCGAGGTGAGCACCGATAGCGGCGCGACGTGGGCGCCCGCCACCTTCAAACCGGCGCTGGGGCCGTTCACCTGGGTGCTGTGGCTGTACCGCTGGGATTTCCCCGAGACCCTCGATCGTGAGCAGATCCTCGTCCGCGCCACCGACGGCACGGGCGCGCTGCAGACCGCCGAGATCCGCGATCCTTTGCCGGATGGCTCGTCGGGGTACCATACGATTCAAGTGCGCCGCGCCACCGCGTGAGGCAGATGCGCGCCCAATTGTCGCCGCCCGTCGTCCTGCCACAGGCATCGAGACGGACGGGTGTTCCACCCCGCATGATCGGGAGGGAAACGTGGACCAGGCTGTAAACCGACCGTCGGGTCGCAGCTCCATCGGCTTGCTGGCAGGCGTGCTCGCCGGGTGCCTCGCCTCGCTCGGCGCGCTCGCGATCGCGGTCGTCGCCAACCAGCCATCACTCGTCGAGGAGCTGGGCGACGCCATAACCGAGGTGACGCCGATCCGCGTCGTCGTGGCGATGATCCAGACGTTTGGCCCGCTCGCCAAGCGTCTGCTTCTTGTCGCCGTGCTGCTCGGCCAGATCGGCGTCGGCGCCCTGCTTGGCGCGAGTTTCGCACGACGCGGGTGGAGCTGGAAGCGCCGCACCGGCGCGGTCATCGCCACGCTCGCGACGGTCGGTCTGGTCGCCCTCCCGCTGTTCGGACAAGGCGTGCTGGGCAGCGAGACTCAGTATGGTGCCATGCGCACACTGGGGGCGCTCGCCGTGGTTGGCGCGCTCTATCTGATCTGCTACGAGGGCATCTGGGCGATCGCGACCTCCACCGGAGCGATTACGTCCAATGAGCCCAGTGTAAGGCGCGGCTATATTCGCACCAGCGTCATAGCCGTTGGCAGCCTGGCGCTCGGGTTCAGCGCCTTTCGCTGGCTCGCTGAACGCCCCGGGCCCGCAATCAGGGCGGCCGCACCCCAACCTTCCGCGGCGATTATGCCCCCCGTGGTCAGGGCAATCGACGCCATTCCCGAGTCTGTGGAACCCAACAGTCTGAAGATCACGCTCGATCGTGGTGTGCCCGGGCTTGCGACCGAGATTACGCCCAACGACGAGCTCTACGCCGTCTCTAAGAACCTGGTGCGGGATCCGGCTGTCAATTCGAACGACTGGCGCCTCACCGTAGGCGGCCTGGTGGAGCGACCGGCCAGTTATCGCTACGACGAGATCCGCGCCCTGCCGGCCGCGCAGCAGTACTTCACCATGCAATGCGTCGGGAACCCGATTGGCGGCGACCTCATTGGGAATGCGCAGTGGACGGGCATTTCGGTGGCCAGCCTTCTCAAAGAAGCCGGGGTGAAGCCCAGCGCGTTCAAAGTCGTATTCCACGCCGCCGACCGGTATGCGGACAGCATTCTGCTCGCGAAAGCAATGGAACCAGACACGATGCTGGCCTACGAGATGAACGGCGCGCCGCTGCCACAGCAACATGGCTTTCCCGCACGCCTGATTTTGCCTGACATCTATGGCCAGAAGAACGTCAAATGGGTGACCGGCATCGAGGTCGTCGACTACGACTTCAAAGGCTACTGGGAAGAGCGTGGGTGGGACGATACAGTGCAGATGCACACCACCTCGCGCATCGACCTCCCGAAACATGGAGCGGCGCTGCGGGCTGGGCCCAACTTCATCGGCGGCATCGCGGTCGCCGGCGCGCGGGGTATCTCCAGGGTCGAGGTCAGCGTTGACGGCGGCATGACGTGGGCGCCGGCGACCGTCAAATCAGCGTTGGGTCCCAGCGCCTGGATCCTTTGGCTCTACGATTGGGACGTCCCGCAGGAACTCGATCGTGCCAAGCTCGTGGTACGCGCGACGGATGGCGCGGGCACCCCCCAGATTGCCGAAGTACACGAGGACTTCCCCGAGGGTGTCACCGGATACCACTCAATCGAGATCCGTCGCGCGCTAGCCTGAGAGCGAGGGCCTCCAATGAACCAGACGCGGCGCATCCTGAAGGTTGGCGACCAGATGCCCGACGTGTCTTTACCCGGGGTGGATGGCTGGCCAATCCGCTT
>JAXDLH010000390.1:0-2921 GCA_034666705.1 Chloroflexota bacterium | reverse complement strand
CGCTCGCCGCCACCGTCGCGTGGCTGCTGTCGGTAGTGCTCGCGTTCGCCGGCTCTCCCCTCTACGCGACGTACGCGGCGCAGCCCTCGCGGCCCGGCGGCCTGTCGGCGCTCGCCGACCAGCAGCTGGCGGCGGGGATCATGTGGGGCCCGGGCTCGATCCCCTACGCGCTGTTCGTGTTCGTGGCGCTCTACCGCTGGCTCACACCGCGCGGGGGCGAGGAAGGGGCGGCCGCGCAAGTGAACGGCCACGAACGCCGCCTGGCTGGAACCGCGGGAGAGGCAAGCCTCCAGTGAGCACGATCAAGCGCGTCGTCATCTACGGCGCCCGCGCCTACACCGGCAGGCTGGTCGCCGAGCAACGAAGCTACGACGACTACGTGGCCTCGCGTTCTGCACGGGTTATCGCGCGTCCCGCCAGAGGGGGAGGTGGCGCACGGCCCCAACGACCAGTCTGTGGCAGCTCCATCGCCGGCGAGGTACTCCGAAGAATGCCGCGTGGCTCCGTGGCTCAGTTCGGCTGAATCGCATCACCGGCGAAGCCCCAGCGCCCAGCCATCACCATCCCCGCCCACGAGACGGCCCGGCTGTGCGGGGCCTCGTCGACGATGGAGCTAGGGGGACTCGAACCCCCCGAGCTCCTGGGTGCGATGCAGCCGCTCTGCGGGCAGGGAATACGTAATTTGCAGGTAGTTCGAGCGACTATGCGGCGCGAGGATTGCGCCGGATAGGTGCCGATACGCGCGGATTGCTGCCGATTCAGGCACTCCTGGCGTTGAGTGCCTGAACGGGACGAGCAAACTGGGCGCTGGTCGAATGTCATCGTCGGCCGCGCGCGGTAGCGTCCTTGGCATGGTCCCGGCGCTGACGAAGATGAGGTGGCCCCGCGTGCGCGATCACCTCGCGGTCGGCGCATCCACCGGGTACATGAGCGGCCATCGCGGTGATTGGGACGCTCTGGCGCGCACGGCGGCCGAGGAATCGTTGGGTGCGGTCGAGCTCTCCGCGCTGTCAGAGCCTGAGCTCCCAGGACTCGTCGACTGGCTCGATGCCGGGCCGTCTCTGCCGTTTCGCTGGGTCGCTGCGCACGGCCCGACAAAGGGCCGTGAGATGCCCGAGGCCGATCTCGTCGTGGTGCTTGCGCGGTTGGCACTGCATGTCGAGGCGGTCGTGGTGCATCCCGACACGATGGGCGACGCGGCGCTCTATCGCCCCCTGGGAGCCAAGCTTGCTGTCGAGAACATGGACAGCCGCAAGCCCATGGGTCAGCGCGCCCATCAGCTCCAGCAGATCTTCGACGAGCTTCCCGAGGCGCGGCTTTGTTTCGACATCGCCCACGCTGGGGCCGTCGATCCCAGCATGGCCGAAGGTGAGCGGATCCTCGAGCAGTTCGGATCGCGTCTCAGCCACGTCCACGTCTCCTCGCTCGACGAGAGCTCCCACCACGTCTCGCTGACCCAGGACGACGAGGAGCGCTTCGGCTCGCTGCTGGATCGCTGCCGGGACGTACCGTGGATCCTGGAAGCGCCGCTGCGCCGCTGAGCCCCGCAGGGTCGCTCGACGACCTCGCCGGCCGCGCGGGGGTGACGTTCGCTCACCTGGACGAGGCGCGCGACCTTGCTGCCCGCCGCATCGCCGACGCGTCCGGCGCGCTCGCCGCGGCGACGCCGGATGACGTGTCCGTGGTGATGTACGGCTCATGGGCCCGCGGCGAGATGACCGAAGCCAGCGACAACGACTGGGCGATCCTCACGCCGGACGGTCGCACAGATGACGAGGACGTGAACGCGCTGGCCGAGACCTGTCAGGCGTTGTTCAACGAGGACGGCAAGGCGCCTGGTGCGCAGGACATCTTCGGCGTCCCGTTCGCCTGGCCCAAGCTGGCCGACGCTATCGGCCTCGAGGAGGACGACAACGCCAACCTCACCCGGCGGATGCTGACGCTGCTGGAGTCGGTGGCGCTCACGGGGGAGGCCGTCGACGAGTGCCGTGGGACGATCCTCGATCGCTACCTGCGCCGGGGCGTCAAGAACCATCGTCCTCCACGCTTCTTGCTCAACGACGTCATCCGCTACTGGCGAACCATCTGCGTCGACTTCGAGGGCAAGCACAAGACCAGCGGCGGAGATGACCCCAAGTGGGTCATGCGCAACGCCAAGCTGCGCACGTCACGGAAGCTCCTCTTCGCGGGTGGCCTTCTGCCCGTCCTGTTCTGCCGGCTGCGCGAGCTTGACGAGATCCCGACCTTCCTGTCGGAGCAGCTCGCAGCGCGCCCGGTCGATCGGATCGCCTGGGCGTTCCTCGAGCTGGGGCTCGTGTCGGAAGGCGCACGATGCCTCAGCGCATACGACGAGTGGATCTCGATGCTCCAAGACCCCGCCTTCCGTGCAGCGATGGCCGCCCTTCGAGCAAGCACGCGCGACGACTCCGCCGAGTTCGCTCGCGTGCGATCAGCCGGCGAGCGCCTCCATTCAGGCCTGACAGCGCTGTTGTTCGAGAGTCCTCTCGGACCGGAGTCCACGAAGTACCTCGTGCTCTAAGCCGAGGCTCGGCCGGTCGCGGCTCAACCCACGCGAGACCGGCATTCCCGGCGCCCCAAAACGACGAAGCCCCCGCACATGCAGGGGCTTCGAGGCGATGGAGCCAATCCAGTCAGGCACTCGTCGCCAAGAGTGTGGGGTGTAGGGGGTGGGGCCGGGCAGGCGCATAGTCAGGGTGGGCCGCGCGGGCTGCGGAGGATCGCGCCGCGCACGCGACGAGGGCCAGCCCGTCGGCGAACCCCTCGATTACCCCATCGGGGCGCCGAGGGTGCTTGGTTTCACGCAGGCGCTGCAGTCAGCGCCCGCGTGTCCTCACCCGGCGGCCGCGAGGCGCGGCCGCAGCTCCTCGGCCGACATCGGGCGGCCGTAGAGGTAGCCCTGC
>JAXDLH010000389.1:0-7746 GCA_034666705.1 Chloroflexota bacterium | reverse complement strand
CTTGTCTGATCGGGTCGAGGGCGGAAGCGGCTCAGCCATCGTCGTGACCCTCGAGGGGACCCGCCCGATGCTGGTTGAAGTGCAGGCCCTGGTCACGCGTACGTCGCTGGCAATGCCGCGCCGCATGACTAGCGGGATCGACTTCAACCGCGTGGTACTGCTCGCGGCAGTCCTGACGAAACGCGGCAATGTGCCCTTCAATACCTTTGATATCCACGTGAATGTGGTGGGCGGATTGCGGATCGAAGAGACGGCGGCAGACCTTGGAACGGCGCTGGCGATGCTTTCGTCGTATAAAGATGTACCCATTGAGTCCACGACCGTGGTGATTGGCGAGGTCGGCCTCGCCGGCGAGCTGCGCAGCGTGGGGCAGATGGAGCTGCGGCTGCAAGAAGCGGCAAAGCTCGGTTTCAAGCGGGCTATCGTGCCGCGGCGTGCGCGCGGCGCCGCGCTACAGGGTGGCCTGGAGATCGTCGAGGCGAGCACCCTCCGCGAGGCAGCCGTCCGAGTCGGGATGGGGTAGGGTTGGAAGCGGCGTGAATATCGAGTTCGTTTTGCGGGTGATCGGCGGGATGGTCGGCGGGCTGACCGCTTTCCAGGCGCTGTCGAATGCCGTCAACTTCTCGGCGACGACGCCGCTCGACTTCTGGCTCATCTATGCGATCTGCTCGGCGAGCTTCGGCATCATGTACGTGATAACGCCGTACATCACCACCCGCCCCTTCTTCTTCATTCGCCGGCAGATCTATCACGCAACGGCAACCGACGTGCTTGCCGCCGGGGTCGGGCTCGCGTTCGGACTGGGGGTGGGTGCCCTGCTCGGGTTCTCGTTCTCATTTTTACCAGCTTACTTCGGGCAGGTCATGCCCGTGGCGGCCAGTGTGATTCTGGCCTACTTCGGGGTGACGACAATGCTCGCCCACAAGCACGAGATTCTCGGGTTGCTGCATGTTGGTGGGAAGCGCAGTGAGGATGAGCGGCCGGATGGTAATCGGTCCCTGCTCGTCGATACCTCGGCGATCATCGACGGCCGCATTGCGGACGTTGCCCGCACGGGTTTCCTTGGGGGCACGCTGGTCGTGCCGCGTTTCGTGCTCGACGAGTTGCAGCACGTCGCCGACTCGCCGGACGACCTCCGCCGCAGCCGGGGCCGGCGCGGCCTCGAGATCCTGAATCGATTGCAACGCGAGGCGGATTGCCCGATCGAGATCTCCGATGCCGACATCGAAAACGTGTTCGAGGTCGATCAGAAGCTCGTTCGACTGGCTCGCACCCTCTCCTGCCCGATCGTGACCGTCGACCAACCGCTGACCCAGTCGGCGCAGGTGCAGGGAGTCGAGGTGTTGAACGTCAACCAGCTTGCCCTCGCGATGCGCCCTCCCATCATCCCCGGGGAGGAATTGGACATTCTCATCCAGCAGGAAGGGAAAGAGTTCGACCAGGGCGTGGCGTACCTCGAGGACGGCACGATGATCGTCGTAGATCACGGGCGGCCATCGCTCGGCAAGTCGGTGCGTGTCGTCGTAACGAAGTACTTGCAGACCTCGGCCGGCCGCATGGTATTCGCTCGCCTCAAGGCTGAGCCGAACGGCCACCACACGTGAGCCGCGTTGCCCTGAGCATCCCGAAAAGCGGCGCTACGGAACGCGCGTGAGCGGCGTGGTGGCCGGCATCGTGCTCGCCGGTGGGTCGTCCAGCCGCATGGGGCCGACCGACAAGCTGTGGGCCGAGCTGCACGGCCGGCCACTGATCGCCTGGTCGATCGACACGTTCGCGCGGTCCCCATGCATCGATCGGCTGATCGTCGTCGCCAGAGCGGACACGATCGACCCGATGCGGCACCTGCTCGGCGAGTTGGCCATCACCGCGGAGGTGGTGGCCGGCGGCGTTCGGCGTCAGGATTCGGTGCGGGCGGGTCTGGACGCGGCTTCTGACGCGGAGTGGGTCGTGGTGCACGATGGCGCACGACCGTGTGTGACCGGGGAGCTGATCGAGCGAGGCCTCGCCGCCGCGGCCCACACCGGCGCCGCCATCGCGGCCGTGCCAATGGTGGACACGATCAAGGAAGTGCGAGGGGAAGAGATCGTCGGCACGCCTGGGCGGACCTCGCTCTGGGCGGCGCAGACGCCACAGATCTTCCGTCGTGAGCTGCTGCTGCGCGCCCATGAGGGCTCGACCGCGGACGCGACGGATGACGCCGTGCTCGTCGAGGCCCTCGGTGTTCCCGTACGCGTGTTCATGGGCGCATACGAGAACGTCAAAGTGACCAACCCGCTGGATCTGCTGATCGCGGAGGCGCTCTTGAAGGCGAACAGCCGGGCAGACGAGCCCAGTATCGCGAGGCGCCAGTGAACGTGTCCTCCCGATCTCGTCAGCGACAACTGACCGTAGGACCGCGTGGTGGACAAGCGCGGGAGGGCGGCTGAGTGGCGGGCTTCCGGATTGGTGTGGGCTACGATCTTCATCCACTCGTGGCAGGCCGGCCATTGGTGCTCGGCGGGGTTACGGTGCCGCACGGGCGTGGCCTGCAAGGTCACTCTGATGGCGATGCGCTCACCCACGCCGTGGCCGATGCGCTCATTGGTGCCGCCGGGCGCGGTGACATCGGGCGCTGGTTCCCGGACACCGACGAGCAGTATCACGGCGCGCACAGCCTCGACCTGTTGCGCAGTGTGGTCGCGGCGTTGGCCGAAGCTGGTTGGCAGGTAGGGAACGTCGACTCGACCATCGTCGCGCAACGGCCGCGGCTTGCCGCGCACCTCGACGCGATGCGCGACAACCTTGCCGGTGCCATGCATCTGGCACCAGATGCGGTCAACGTCAAGGCGACGTCGCCCGAGTACGTCGGCTCGTTGGGGCGCGAGGACGGAATTGCGGCGTTCGCGACGGCGTTAATCGAACGTATAGAGCGATAATGAGGATCGATGCCGGTGCCGATTGGCGCCGACGCCGTGACCTCCCAGAGTAAATCAAGGCCATTGATGATGTTTGATACGCTGCGCGCCGACTTTCGGGCGGTATTCGAGCGCGACCCCGCCGTACGCAACGGCCTCGAGGTCGTGTTCGCCTACCCGGGATTCCACGCCATCCTCATGCACCGGATATCTCACTGGCTATGGCCAGACGTTCCGGTCCTGCCGCGATGGCTCTCCCACGTTGCCCGCTTCCTCACGGGGATCGAGATTCACCCGGGTGCGCAGATCGGCAAGGGGTTCTTCATCGACCACGGCATGGGCGTGGTGATCGGCGAAACGACCACAATCGGTGACAACGTTACGTTATACCAGGGCGTCACGCTCGGTGGTACGGGCAAGGAGCGGGGCAAGCGCCACCCCACAATCGGCGACGACGTGCTGATCAGCGTGAATGCCAAGGTACTTGGCGCGATCACCATCGGGGACCATGCGAAGATTGGCGCCGGCTCGGTTGTGCTGACGAACGTGCCGCCTCACTGTACCGCCGTCGGCGTGCCCGCGCGCGTCGTCGCCACCCACCACCCCGACACCGACATCCACGAGCGGGTGGAGGTCCTGCCAGACCCGGAGGGTGAGACGATCCAGGCGTTGCTGGAGCGAGTTGTGCTCCTCGAGGCGCGACTGGCCGCGCTGCAAGCGCACGTCGACGCGACCTCCGCCGATCCGTTCGCCCGGGCGGCGCGCGACTAGCCTCGCTGTCCGGAAGGTGCGTGTGATCCTGAGCGGAGCGAAGGATCCACACCTCATTCCCGAGAGTGCTACCAGTTCTTTGCCTGCGGGCCCAGCATGACACAATGGGTCGGACTGATCCTTGCAAGGTCGTCGCTCGGTTCCAGCCCCGCGGTCGACCAGAATGTTTTGTTTATTGGAGTTGCTCGTGACACTGCGCATTGCCAATACGCTAACCGGTCGCGAGGAGGAGTTCCAGCCACTGGGCGACCCGGTGCGAATGTACCTCTGCGGGATGACACCGAAGTTTCATCCGCACATCGGCCATGCCCGGCTGTTCGTGGCCGTCGATCTCATCCGCCGTACACTCGAGCATCGGGGCTATCGCGTAAGGTACGTCCAAAACTTCACTGACATCGACGATAAGATCATCGATCGCTCGAAGCAGGAGGGGGCGAGCGCCGAGGAGGTAGCCAAGCGCTACACCGACTCGTATTTCGAGTCGATGGCGCTGCTCGGCGTGAAGGCCGCCGATGAATATCCCAGCGTTACCCGCTACATGTCGCAAATCATCGCCTATGTCCAGTCGCTGGTCGACCGCGGCTACGCGTATGACGTGGATGGCGACGTGTACTTCGCGGTCGATAGGTTTCCCGACTACGGCAAGCTCTCGGGCCGCACAGAAGAGAGTGGCATGACGGGGGTGCGGGTTGAGCTGGAAGCCGGCAAACGCGACCCACGCGACTTCGCCCTCTGGAAGAGCGCGAAGCCCGGGGAGCCTGCGTGGGACAGTCCATGGGGCCCCGGGCGGCCAGGCTGGCACATAGAGTGCTCGACGATGGTGCGGGAGACGCTGGGTGATCAGATCGACATCCACTGCGGCGGCCAGGACCTGATCTTTCCGCACCATGAGAACGAGATCGCGCAGAGCGAGTCATTCACGGGTTGCGTCCCGTTCGCGCGCTACTGGGCCCATATCGGGCTCGTAACGACGGGCAGCGAAAAGATGGCCCATTCGCTCATGAACTTCACGACCGTGAAGGACATGCTTGAGAAGTACGAGCCGGCCGCGGTGCGCACCTATCTCCTGCAAACTCATTACCGCTCGCCGATGGTTTTTTCGGAGGAGGGCCTCGTCAACGCGACGCGCAGCCTGCGGGCGCTCCGAATGGCGTACGGTGAATCCGATGCGGCAACGCTGCCGGCCGAGTCGTCGGCTGCGGCGCAGGGGCTCCTCGACCGGTTCGACGCGCTGCTGGAGGACGACTTCAACTCGCCGGGCGCCCTCGGCGTGGTGTTCGACACGACGCACGAGATCAACCGCATCGCCGGCGCGGGCGGCGAGGGCGCCGCCCTGCGTGGGGCGCTGCGAACCATGATCGACGTGCTCGGCATCCCGCTGGCAGGCGGCGCGCCGCCGGCGCAGGCGACAGACGCTGCGCCGTTTATCGATCTCCTCGTCGCG
Source organism: Chloroflexota bacterium (assembly GCA_034666705.1). GTDB lineage: Bacteria > Chloroflexota > UBA6077 > UBA6077 > SHYK01 > JAXDLH01. Next base: position 2,637 of record JAXDLH010000389.1, on the reverse strand, counting down.
ACCCGCGCCGGGCTGCGCGCCGAGCGGCAATGGGCGCTCGCCGACCGCGTACGTGACGGGCTCAAGGAGTTGGGTGTGACGATTGAGGATTCGCCGACTGGTACTACCTGGCGTCTGGAGTCATAGGATATGCCCTTTATCGCTGGGCGAAATGCGGTGCTCGAGGCGCTGCGCGCCGGGCAGCGCGTCGAGCGCATCCTGATCGACGCTGCTACCCGGCCGAGCGACGCCGCGGTCGCCGCAGTCGTCGAGTTGGCCGGCGAGCGTCACATCACGGTGGCCAAGGTGGCTCGCTCGCGACTCGATACGATCGACCCCCGGCATCAGGGCGTGGCCGCCGAAGTCCGGCCATTTGGCTACACGCCGTTCGCCGAGCTACTTGCGGAGGTGCGAAGCGCTGGCCAGGATGCGCTGGTGCTCGCACTGGATGCCGTGCAGGACCCGCAGAATCTGGGTACGCTGCTGCGGACGGCACTCGCCGTGCGGGTCACCGGGGTGCTCATTCCGGAACGACGTGCCGTCGGTGTAACCCCGGCGGTGGTGCGCGCGTCGGCTGGCGCTGCCGAGCACATGCGGATTGCCCAGGTCCCGAACCTCGTGCGTGGGCTCGATGCGCTCAAAGAGGCCGGCACCTGGGTCGTTGGCCTCGACGTGCGGTCGGGAACGGCGTACGACGAAACGGACCTGAAAGGCGCGCTTACGCTCGTCGTCGGCTCGGAGGGGAGTGGCATCAGCCGCCTGGTGCGGGAGCACTGCGACCTGCTCGTCACGCTGCCGATGGCGGGCCCAACCGAGTCCTTGAACGCCGCCGTGGCTGGGTCTATCGTTCTTTACCAGGTCTATCGGAACCGCCTGCGCGGCCGCTGATCACGTGCGTCGTCCTGAGTCGTCAAGCCCTGGCGGAGCACCACGGCGGCGCGGAATGCTGTTGCCGAAGCCGCGAAGGATCGGCGAACGCCATGGGTGGCATACAGGTCCATCGAACTGCGGGTTCCCGGCGGGCCCCAAGATGACGCACGTACCGGAAAGGAGCAATGCGCATGATGGCCAGCGAGCGGCCGATTCGGGATGCAGACCTCCCCTTCCCGCGCTTCTCCATGGCGGAGCGCGATCGCCGCTGGAGCCTCGTGCGCAGCCTGATGGCGCAGGAGGGGCTCGCCGCCATCATCGCGCCTGACGGCACTGGGCACTACGATCATTGGCAGGGCGACGTCCGCTACCTGACCCAGGTCGGCGGCAATTGTGTCGACGCCGCCGCGCTGATCACGGTGGAGCGGCCTGCGGTCGCATTCGTCAGCGAGGGATCGTGGCCGGGTCTCGCCGCGCCGCATTGGGGTGTGGAGGTGCTGCCGACGAATCGCGCGTTTGCCCAGGCGATGATTCCAGTAATAGGTGATTACGGCCTGGCCAGCAAGCGCATCGGCGTCTCAGGGTTGGAGCGCGGGTTGCGCTCGGCCGACGGGCAGATCAAGTGGGGCACGATGCTGCGGCTGCGCGAGGCGTTCCCTGACGCCACATTCGTCGACGCCACGATGCTGATGCAGGAGGCACGCTTCGTCAAGAGCGACGAGGAGATCGCAATGCTCGAGCGTGCCGACGCGCTGGCCGAGAAGGCCGTGCAGGCGATGATCGACACGGCGCGGCCGGGGGTGCGGGAGAGCGAAGTGTACGCCGCCATGATCGCCGCCCAGATCGCCGACGGCGGCGAGCTGCCAACCATGATCTCCTGGTTCTCCGGCCCGCCCGGAGCGCGGGCCCAGCGGCTCACGATGGCCTCGGAGCGCCGCATTGGCAGCCCCTGGTATATCACGCAGGAGTGCGAGGCGCGCTACGCCGGCTACGTCGCGCAGCGCATGCAGCCAGTCTGGATCGGTCCGCTGTCTAACGACATCAAAGCTGGGTTCGAGGCGCAGAAGCGGGCGCTCTTCGCCTGCTGGGAGGCGCTGCACCCTGGCACCACGTTCCTCGAGTTGATGCAGATCTCGCTCGATGCTGGCAGGGGGACGGGGTTCACGACCCCTCTCATCATCCACGGTCGGGGCCTCGGCGACGACGCGCCGCTCATCGTGCGCGGCCAGATCCGCTGCGACGTGGGTGCGGTTAAGGAGAATGCCGTGTTCCAGGTGAAGCCGAGCGCTGAGAAGGAAGGGTTTGACGGGGTGACGTGGGCTGACACGGTCGTGGCGACGGCGAATGGCGCTCGCCGGCTCGGGAAGCAGCCGATCGAGATCGCCCACGTGGAATAGCGCTTGGTCGCTATGTTAAGGTCCAAAGTCGTTTCAAAGGAGGGTTGTGAATGGCTAACCAGGCACCCGTACGCGTCGCGGTAAGCGGGGCGAGCGGGCAGGTTTCATACGCGCTGCTGTTTCGGATCGCGTCGGGCGATCTTCTCGGGCCCGACACGAAAGTTGATCTCCGCCTGCTCGACATCGAGCCGGCGATGAAAGCGCTCGAAGGCGTCGTCATGGAGCTCGACGACTCCGCCTTCCCGCTGCTCAATTCGGTCGAGATGACGTCCGATCCGAAGACCGCCTTCGACGGTACATCATGGGTCCTCCTCGTTGGCTCGGTGCCGCGCCGGGAGGGGATGGAGCGCAGCGACCTTCTGAAAATCAATGGGGGGATCTTCGGACCGCA
>JAXDLH010000388.1:0-4989 GCA_034666705.1 Chloroflexota bacterium | reverse complement strand
GCCGCCGTGTCCGCGTTGACGTTCAGAAACGTCGCACCTTCGTCGTTCGCCATCACCGCGACGGGCGCTACTACCACAATATAGCCGGCATCGAGGATCAACGAGAGCGGGCGCGGATTCACTGCGGTGATCTCGCCGACTAGACCAAGGCGCGCATCGCGGACTCCCGCTTGCAGGAGACAGTCATCCGAGCCGGTCAGCCCGATCGCCCGCCCTCCGGCCACCCCGATGCGCTGCACCACGTCGCCGTTCACCAGCCCACTGAGCACCATGCGGACGACCTCGAGCGTCTCGCCGTCCGTGTACCGCAAGCCATCGACGAAGTGGGTCTCCTTGCCGATGCGGTCGAGCCAGCCAGTGATGAGCGGCCCGCCACCGTGGACCAGCACCACGCGCGCACCCAACCCTTGCAGCCGGGTCGCATCCTCCGGAAGCGTGTCATCCCTGCCGACGCTCCCGCCGAGCTTGACGACGATCGTCTTGCCTCGCACTACGTTCCGGAGCTGGTCGTCCTCCCGTTGCGTCATGCGAAAGCCGCCGCAAGGCCTCGGCCTTCATCAGCGGGTGCCTGGAGCTGGCAAGGCGGTACGCGTCGACCGCTCACGTCGTGTACTCGGCATTGATCTTGACGTACTGCTCGGTCAGGTCACAGCCCCATGCCTCACCATGGCCGAACCCGCCGTTGAGATCGACGCGGATGATGACTTCGTTCGCGCCCATTGCTTCGCTCACGGCGGCCGCATCGAATGGGATCGCCCCACCGTCTGCAGCAACCTGCACGTCGCCGATGAACACGTCGATCGTGTGGGGCGCCAAGCTCGCACCGGCATTGCCGATGGCCATCATGATGCGACCCCAATTCGGATCGCGCCCGTAGACCGCCGTCTTCACCAGCGGCGAGCAGGCGATTTCGCGTGCCACGCGCCGGGCTTCCACCTCGTTGCGCGCGCCGTCCACGACAACCGTGATCAGGCGGCTGGCACCCTCGCCGTCGCGTGCCACCTTGCGCGCCAGGTCAATGCACACGGCCTCCAACGCACCGGCAAACCGCGTGGCTTCAGGCGTACCGGGCTGAATCGACGCCCCGCCGGCAGCCCCGCTCGCAAGCAGCACCAAGGTATCATTCGTGCTCGTATCGCGATCGACGCTAACCTGATTGAAAGAGAGCTCGGTTGCGGCGCGCAACGCCCCGCGGGCCACTCGCACGTCCAGCTCCGCATCCGTCGTCACGATCGCGAGCATCGTGGCCATATTGGGATGGATCATCCCGGAGCCTTTCGCCATGCCGCCGATCGTGATGCGCCGTCCACCGATCTCCACGACGACGGCGCACTCTTTTGCCACCGTGTCGGTCGTCATGATCGCGCGCGCCGCATCGTGCCCCCCGGTGGCGGTCGGCGCGAGCGCCACGATGCCCCGGCGAATGCGATCCACGGGCAACGGTACGCCGATCACGCCGGTCGAGGCGACCAGCATCAGACGCGGATCGACACCGAGGTGCTCAGCCGTCGCATCGGCCATCGATAAGGCAGCGGCGAGCCCTTGATCCCCGGTGCAGGCGTTGGCGTTGCCGCTGTTGAGCACCATGCCCTGGGCGCGACCGCCGGCCACTCGCTCCCGGCTCACGATCACCGGCGCCGCGACGATCGCGCTCTGCGTGAACACCGCGTGAGCGACACACGGCTCGTCCGCAACGACTACCGCCAGGTCCAATCGCGTCGGCTCGCCGTTTTTGACGCCCGCAGCCGTTGCGCCGGCCCGGAAGCCCTGCGCCGACGTGACATTGCCCTCGGCGATGCGTTCAGTCTCGGCCGCCACAGTGAGCATCCTTCTTCCCTCACTTCCTCGAGCCACAGTACGACTCAGCGGCGCCAGGCGTTCGACCAGTCCTGTCCCCGAAGCCTGCGTCCGCCTACGATGCCGTCCGGAGGCTCCGCCGGGGCCCGCTCCGCCGGGGCCCGCTCCGCCGGGGCCCGCTCCTCCAGGACCGATGCTCCCAGCGTCCGGAGTGAGATCCCTGGTTTCGCCAGGGTCGACTCACCGGGGCACTCCGCCACCAGGCCTTGCGTCCCCGGGACCCAAGGTGGAAATTCACGGGTAAATCGGGAGCTGCTCGAGGCCGGCGGTCTCAGCATGGCCGACCATGAGATTCATGTTTTGCACGGCCTGCCCGGCCGCGCCCTTCACCAGATTGTCGATGCACGCCGTCACTACAACTCGCCCCGTCTGCGCGTACACCTTCGGGCTGATGAACGCATAGTTGCTGCCCCAGGTGTGCTTCGTCGCCGGCGGGCTCTCTACGATGCGCACGAATGGCTGACCCGCGTAGAAGCTCCGATATCGTTCCAGCAGGTCGTCGGTCGTGAGCGGCTCGATCAGCCGCGCATAACACGTCGCCATGATGCCGCGCGTCATTGGCACGAGGTGCGGGATGAAGGTTAGCTGCACCGGCGTCGTGACGCCTGCACCGCTGCGCACCTCATCCAACTCCTGCGCGATCTCCGGTTGATGGCGGTGGCCGTCGATGCCGTACGGCTGCACGCTCTCGTTGATCTCCGAGTAGTGGTAGCCAAGTCCCAGACCGCGGCCGGCCCCGGAGACGCCGCTCTTGGCATCGACGATCACATCCGCCTCGATAAGAGGCGCAATTGGCGCCAGCGCCAGAATGCTGGTGGTCGGGTAACAGCCGGGGTTGGCCACCAGCCTCGCCTGCTCCACGTCGCGGCGGTGCAGCTCCGGCAGCCCGTACACGGCCTCGTCGAGGAACGCCGCGGATGGATGCTCGCCGTACCACCTGGTGTACGTCGCCTCGTCGTGCAGGCGGAAGTCAGCGGAAATGTCGATCACCTTGCGGCCATCGCCGAGCAGGCTGGGCACAAGCTCTGCCGAGGCATGGTGAGGAAGTGCCGAGAAGCACACGTCCGAGTCCTCGATGCGATCGCGGATCGTCATGCCAAGCTCTGCAAGGTGCGCGAACGACTTCGCCAACGGCTCGCCCGCCGCGCTGCGGCCGGTAACCTCGACGAGCGTCACGTGCGGGTGGCGTGCGAGGATGCGGGCAAGCTCAGCACCGGCATACCCGGTTACGTTGATGACGCCGACGCGCGTGCCGCTGGTCACTGAATGGCCCACTTCCTCGTTGTCATCCTGAAACCGCCCGTCATCGGCAGATGAGATCCGCAGCCCGGGCGTTGCGACCACGGATCCTTGGCTTCGACAATGTACCGCTTTGGAAATAGATTTCTACGCCGCGGTGGCGCCCCGCCGGGGCATGACGACTCAGGATGACAACGACCTTTGCCCCTATCCCGTCGCTCGGGGGGATGAACGGCATTATAGGCAAGGCTCCGGAGCGCGCACAAACCCCGTGCTATACTCGCCGCGGAGGCAGCCTTGCTCTTTCGCGCCCTAGACGATCCGATATACGTGATTCTCGCCTTGGTCGCATTCTTGGCTTCGACGGTCGTTCATGAAGGCAGCCACGCGCTCATGGCGACCGCTCTGGGCGATGACACGCCGCGCAAGTCCGGGCAGCTCACCCTTAACCCTCTCAAGCACATCGACCCGTTCGGGTTTCTCATGTTCGCGCTCCTCGGGTTTGGCATCCTCGGACGCACGCCGTTCAATCCGTCCAAGTTGCGGCCCAATCCTCGAACCGGCACGGCTCTCGTCGCAGTGGCGGGCCCGGCGTCCAATCTGGTGCTCGCAATTCTCGCTGGAGCATTGTTGAAATCGGGGTGGGCAACCACACCGGAATTGCTGCGATTCCTGCAAATCGCGGCGTCGATTAACGTGATCTTGTTCGTCCTGAACTTATTGCCGATCCCCGGGCTTGACGGTTTCTCAGCCCTCGTAAATCTGGTACCAGGAGCCCTTGTGCCATCGCTTCGCGGCCTCGAGCGCTACGGCATGATGCCGCTATTCTTGATACTCTTCCTCTTGCCGCTTATCGGATTGAATCCAATCGGGTGGGTTCTCGGATCTCTCGCCAGTCCGCTGGACCGGCTCATCTGGCGCTAGCGCCGACCGAAGGCTCTCGACCAGGCAGTTTTGAGGGTTATGGTGGCCTTTAAGCAGGTAGCGATACTCGGCCTCGGGTTCATTGGCACGTCGCTCGCCCTCGCGTTGCGACGCGCATCTGAGGGCACGCGGGTGATGGGCTACGACGTAAACAGCGCGAGCATCGATCGCGCCACCCGCTTGGCCGCCGTGGACCGCACGTTCGGGACGATCGCCGAGGTGTGCAAGGATTCGGAGTGCGTCGTGCTGGCTGCGCCCGTGCGTGCCATTTTGCAGCTCCTGCCGGAGGTCGCGCCGCACCTCTCTCCGGGCGCGGTTGTCACCGATATCGGCGGGACCAAGCACGAGATCAATCGGATTGCCGAGCTCGAGCTGCCGGCGACCTCGCCGTTCGTCGGCGGTCATCCGCTCGCGGGCCCGTTGACTGCCGGCGTCCAGGAGCCAAACGCCGATCTATTCGTCAATACCAGCTACTGCCTCACCCCTACCGCACAAACGGAGCCCTGGGCGGTGGAGGCCGTCGTGCAGCTCGTCGAATGCATTGGGGCGCAGCCTCACTTCCTGGACCCAACCGAGCACGATGCGCTGCTTGCCGCGGTCAGCCACCTTCCATACTTCACGTCAGTCGCGCTGGTGCGCGCCCTCGCCATGCAAAGCGCATGGCCGGAGATGGGCGCGATGGCGGCCGGCGGCTTCCGCGCCGTCGCCTCGCCGGCACGCTCTGACCCGAGCGTGTGGTCCGACGTAGCCGCTACCAACCGCGATAACCTGGTCCGGCAGCTCGATGCAATGATCGACCAGCTCGAGTCGCTGCGCGGCATGATCGCCGCCGGCGAGGAGGTGACCACGGAGCTGGGTCGTGCGCAGACCGAGGTGCAGGCGTGGCTCGTGAGCCGGGGCGAGGCGCCACCACCATCCGACACATCGGCGGCCGGCAGCCGCAATCCACGATGGATCGAGCGACTACGC
>JAXDLH010000387.1:0-12887 GCA_034666705.1 Chloroflexota bacterium | reverse complement strand
CTCGACCGCCTTCTTAAACGCTCATTCGTATCGTGGCGTTCCGGCGCCTTATGCGACGACGGAAATCTTACCGCGCTGCTCCCGATTCTCCCGACTGATCTTGTAGCCGAAACCGCGGACCGAGATGATGGGTGGCGGTGGAACCGGCCCTGAATCCAACTTGACGCGCAGGCGGCGGATGTGGACGTCGATTGCCCGGCCGCTGCTCGCGTCCTGGTAGCCCCACACCCGCTGCGCCAACTCGTCGCGCGTGAACACTTCGTCCGGCCGGCTGGCCATGGTCGAGAGTAGGCGGTACTCGGTCGGGGTAAGCTGAAGCTCATCACCCCCGAGGGTGACACGCCGACGCGACCGGTCCACCACGAGGTCCCCGATCCGGTAGTGATCCGGCTCGGCAGCCGGCTGCTGCTCCTGGCGCTGGGCGGCCCGCCGCAGCACCGCCTCGATGCGCGCCTCGAGATCGTAGATGTCGAAGGGCTTGGCGACGAAGTCGTCGGCGCCGAGCCGCAGCCCAAGGATCGCATCGCGCTTGCGGGTCGTCGCGCTGCAGATGATGATCGGTACGTCAAGCTGTGCCTTGAGATCGGCACAGAGCACGAGTCCGTCGATGTCGGGCAGCATCAAATCCAGCAGGATAAGGTCCGGCCGTGATTCGTCCAGCATCCCGCGCGCATCGGCGCCATTCTCGGCCACCCAGACGCGATACCCGCCGGATTCGAGTAATTCCTGCAACATCGAGGAGATTGCGGCGTCATCTTCGATGAGGAGAATGCTTGCCCGGGGATTTCGCCGATGGCCAAGGGCCGCCGCGGTCGAAAGCCGGTCGGGCGTCTGATCAGCCGTCATTAACATCTCTCGCACCACCTAGTTTACATAACAATTCTAGCACCTGACGGGCGTGGCAGCCACGCGAAGACCAGTTTCGCCTTGGTCGCTTTCTTCCAGCATTCATATGAACTCTCCCACCTACTTCCTACTTTTCTGGTAGCTTTCGGTAAATAAAGAGTAAAAGGTTGTTGCGCTCCGTCACACGGGCCGTATGCTCAGTGTACCTCGCATCGCATTGGCGTGGGGCATGCCTGCCATTCATAACGCGCGCGGAATCCGGTTTTGGTGACTGGCTCGTGATCAAAGGTGTGTTGCTCTTTGTCGTGATTGGCATCGCCGCGCTCGCGTTGCGCCCATTAGGCGGTGTCGCTAGCCGGGTGCTGCTGCAGCCCCCGGCGCCACTGGAAGACCGCGGCAAAGTAACCATGCTCGTCCTCGGCATCGACCGCCGGACCACGGAGCCGACGCGTACCGACACGATGCTGCTGGCTCGTGTCGGGCCAGCCGGGCAGGCAACCGAAGTGTTGTCGATTCCCCGCGATCTCTGGGTCGCGATCCCGGGGCACGGGGAAGATCGCATCAACACGGCGTTCGTATGGGGCGGTCTCGCGAATGGGGATGGGGCGGGGCTCGCCCGCCGGACTGTGGAAGAGACGTTTGGGGTCCAGGTAGACCGGGTGATGGTGGTCGACTTCGCGTGTTTCCAGGAGGCGGTCGACGCCGTCGGCGGGGTGAGCGTCAACGTGCCGCAGCGGCTCGTCGACGATAGCTACCCGATGGCGGACGGAGGCACCACGACGATCGCCTTCGAGCCTGGGGCGCAGCGTCTGTCGGGGGAGCGCGCCCTGGAATACGTCCGCACCCGTGAGGCGGATAACGACTTTGGCCGGATTGGCCGCCAACAACAGGTGGTGGCTGCGGTGGCAGCGCGGCTCGCCGATCCGGGAGCGGCAATGCGCATGACGACGCTCTGGATAGGTGGTTGCGGCCACTCGGGCACCGATCTCAGCCCTACGGACGTGGCGGCGCTCGGCCGGCTGGCCGTAGCGGGCGGCCAACCGCACTTCGCCACGGTAGGCCTCGATATGGTCGTGCCGACGACGCTGGCCTCTGGCGCCGAAGTGCTGATGCCACGCTGGGACCGCATCCGGCCGCTCGTCGCGCAGACCTTCGGAAATGCGCGGGGATGAGCGCGGGACCCGATCGCAGCGCGCTCGTCGAGTGCGTCGCGAACGTGAGCGAGGGCCAGCGGTCGGAGGTGATCGCCCGCATCGCCCATGCGGTCCGCGAGGTGGCTGGCGCCTACCTTCTCGACCTGCACAGCGACGCCGCGCACAACCGGTCCGTCTATACGGTCGCCGGCCCGGCAAGCGCCGTGGCGGAGGCGGGATTTGCGCTGACTAAGGCGGCAATCCGTGAGATCGACATGCGGCAGCATCGAGGCGTGCATCCGCGCATCGGCGCGGTAGACGTCCTCCCGTTCGTCCCGTTGGTGGGTGCTGACATGGAGCTGTGCGTCGAGCTGGCGCACGAGGTGGGTCACCGTATCGGCGACGAGCTGGAGACGCCGGTCTACTTCTACGGCGAGGCCGCGCTGCGTCCTGAGCGGCGTCGCCTGGTCGACGTGCGTCGCGGCGAGTACGAGGGGCTCGCGGACTTGATCGGCTCCGACCCGGCCCGTACGCCCGACGCCGGACCGGCATCCCTGAGTGCGGCGGGCGCGGTGGCGGTTGGCGCGCGCCGCCCGCTCATCGCGTTCAACGTCCATCTGCGAACCGACGACCTGGGAGTAGCGCGGGCGGTGGCGCGAGCCGTCAGGGCCTCGAACGGCGGGCTTCCCGGCGTGCAGGCGCTCGGCCTCGGGACCGCGCGCCCCGGCATCGCGCAGGTATCGATGAACCTGGTGGACCTCGAGGCCACGCCGCTCCACGTGGTCGTCGCGCGGATGCGCACTGAAGCTGCCCGTTATGACGTGGAGCTCGCGGAGAGCGAGCTCGTGGGCCTTACACCCGCAGGGGCGGTGCTTGCGGCGGCGGCCGCCGCGTTGGGGCTGTCAGCACTGGGGCCGCTCCAGGTCCTCGAGCTGGCCCTGGCCGAGGCGCAAGCCGCGACGTCCCCGCAGCGCTGAGCCTGGGGACCCGTTGTAGGCAAGGGGCGGCCAGCCGTTGGCGTGCGCCTGCAACCGGGCATGCCCGGACGAGGCGCGGATCCCATGCGTCTGCACCTCAGGTTGCGAGCTGGTCAGGTCTGGAGGGCGCGCGCGGTGAGGCGCCGGGCGCGCCGGAGCTGGGCCGCGGCCAGACGGCGTTGCTCGTCGGGTGTCTCTGCCACCAGCGGCGGCAGGTCGCGCGGCCGGAGCGCGGTGTCCAGCGCCACGAAGACGAGGTATGCGGACGACGTGTGCGTAACGATGCCCGTGGTGAGATTCTCGGTCTCCACCCGGACGCCCACCTCCATCGAGGTGCGCCAGACGGCGTTGACGGAGGCACGCAGGGTCAGCAAATCGCCGACCTGGACGGGGGCAAGGAAGCTCATGTCGTCGATGCGCACGGTCGCCACCTGGGCGCGGGCATGGCGATGCGCTGCCACCGCGGCCGCACTGTCGACGAGCTTCATGACTGTGCCGCCATGCACCTGCCCGAATGGGTTGGCATCCGCCGGGAGCATGAGAACCGCCATGGTAATGGCCGTTGCCTGCACGGTCTTCGGTGGCAGCGCGCTCAAAGGCTCCATACTCGCTCCTCTGGTGATGGACTGGGGACAAGCCGGGCGGGCAACGTGGATTGTAGCCGTCGCCGCGTCGGGCCCGCCGGCGGGTCCTGCCTATAATCTCTGGTCGCCCCGCGACCGCGATTCCGGTGGCGCCAGGAACGAACGAGAAATGCAGATTGGCATCGCCGGCCTGCCCGGCGCGGGCAAGACGACTGTATTCAATGCGCTGGCCCACGCCAACGTGCAGGTGGGCACGTTCAGCAGCGCCCTGGGCGAGCCGAACCGCGCGGTTGTGAAGGTGCCCGACCAACGTGTCGACGTGCTCACCGACATGTTCAAGCCCAAGAGCATCAAGCCTGCCGAGGTGCAATACGTCGACGTCGCTGGTTTAGCCAAGGGCGCTGGCCTCGAGAGCGCTGCCGCAATTCTGGGGCACCTGCGGACCGTGGACGCGTTGCTGCTCGTGGTCGGCGCCCACGAGCCGAGCAGCTCAGCAACGTCTGTGATTAGCGACCTGGAGTCGATCGGCGCGGAGTTTATTCTGGCTGACCTCGACGTCGTGGAGCGGCGCGTCGACCGTCTCGACCGCGAAGTGCGCATGTCGCGCGGGACGGACGTGGAGCGGCAAACGAAGGCTCGGGAGCTGGAGCTGCTGCGTCGCCTCAACGAGGCGCTCAATCGAGAGACTCCCATCCGCGAGTTGGAGCTGAGTCGCGATGACGAGCACCTCCTGCGCGGGTACGCGCTGCTGACGGCGAAGCCGGCGCTTGCCATCGTCAACGGCGGCGACGATCCAGCAGCCAATGAGGCGGTTGCGACCGCCATTCGCGAGCGGCGCCCGTTCGGGCTTGGCCTCGCGCTGGCCATGGCGGGCAGCCTGGAGATGGAGCTGGCGGAGCTCGACGAGGCGGAGGCGCAGGAGTTCATGGAGTCGATGGGCATCGTCGAGCTCTCAGCCGGCCGGGTGATCAATGCATCATATGGGTTGCTCGACCTGATCTCGTTTCTCACGGCGGGCGCCGACGAGGTGCGGGCCTGGACGCTGCGGCGCGGCGGAACTGCGGTGGACGCCGCGGCGGTGATCCACTCGGATCTGGCACGCGGCTTCATTCGCGCCGAGGTCGTTTCGTACGAAGACCTGGTCGAGACGGGAAGCTTTGTCGAAGCCCGCCGCCATGGCAAGCTGCGCTCGGAGGGGAAAACCTATCTGGTGCAGGACGGCGACGTGGTCAACATCCTATTCAACGTGTAGTCACACGCTGATGGCGCGCGCCCCCGGGGTGGTGACCTCGAAGACACGACGCTGGACAAAAACATCAAACAGCTCGGGGTCGAGCTGGCCGCGGCGCACCTCGTCGCCGATGATGTCGAGGGCCTTTTCCCATGGCACGGCACGCTTGTAAGGCCGGTCGGTCGCCGTGAGCGCATCGTAGATGTCCGAGATCGCCATCATCCGTGACTCGAGCGGAATGTCCGCACTGTGCAGGCCGCGCGGATACCCGGTGCCGTTGAGTTTCTCGTGGTGCGCCCAGGCGATCGCCGGGACGTTGCGCAACTGCCGCGTCCACGGCATCACCGAGAGGAAGCGGTACGTGTGGGAGACGTGCGACTCGATCTCGCGGCGCTCGGTCTCCGTAAGCGAGCCGCGCTGCACTGAGAGCGCCAGCAACTCGCCGGGCTCGATCAGCATGCGGTCGTTGCCATCGGGGTCCTGGTAGCTGCGCTCGGCGACCTCGGCAAGCCGCGCGGCGACGCCCTGAGCGATGACGGTGGGCTCGTTCGCCGCGACGATGGTCGCGAGGTCCTCGTCCAGTTCGGTGATGCGTCTTCGATACTCCGCATCCAACGGCCCGAGCGCCTCGAGAAATGCGTCGCGGCCCTCCTCGATCGCAATCGCCAGTTGGCGGCGATTGTGCTCCGCCTCCATCGCTTTGCGGACGAACGCGAAGCGCAGCCGCACGATCTGCGCCTGCCAGTCGTAGAGCTTCTTGGGTTTCAGAAGGACGTCCTCGCGCACACCGATCTTTCCGAAGTCGTGCAGCAGGCCCGCATACCGGATCTCGCGAATCTGCGCGTCAGAAAAGCGCACGTCCACCCACCGTCCGACGGCAATGGACCCGACCTCCTGCGCCAATCCGACGGTGAGCTCCGCGACTCGCTCCGAATGGCCAGAGGTCGTCGGATCGCGGGCTTCAATGGCCGTAACCGACGCCCGAACGAAACCCTCGAACAGTTGCTCGATGCTCTCGAGCAGCAGCCGAATGTCCAGCGCGACTGCCGCCTGGCTGGCGAACGCCTCAACCACTTCCTCCGCGGGGGGCGGAAATGCCTCGACCTCGCGCTCGACCGTCGCACGCGACTCTAACACGGTAGGGAATGAGCGCTTGCGATTGATTAGCTGGATCACCCCGATGACGTCCCCTTCGTGGTTCTTCATTGGGACCACGAGCATCGACTTCGTCCGATAGCTGAACCGGTCGTCGAAGGAGCGGTTGTGCCGGTAGGGAGCATCGGCTGGCAGGTCATAGACGTCCGGGAGATTCAGGCTCCGTCCGGCAAGCGCGACGTAACCCGCCACGCTCTCCTCGGTGAGCGGCATGGTGAATCGCTGGTAGCCGGATTCCACGGAGTCATTCTGGGCAACCTCGAACCGCAAGACGCGCTGCTTCGCGTCATCGCGGTCGATCAGGTACAGGCTGCCGGCGTCGGCGGAGGTGAGCTCGCGCGCCCGCTGGAGGATGCGCTCCTGCAGACGGGTAATGTCCTTCTCCGCGCTGAGCGCAATGCCGATCTCGTAGAGGGCCCGCGCCTCGGCCTCTTTCATCGCAATCTGATCGCGCCCGACCTCCGCCTCGCGACGACTGGCGAGGAGCTCGAGGGCGCTCCGGATCGAGGTCAGCAGGGCGGGCGTTTGCAGAGGCGCCCCAAGCCAGGCGTGCGCCACTTCGGCGAGCAGCGCCTCGATCTCCTGGGGTGCCGGGCCGACGACGATGCAGGCGCCCGCATCCTGACGCACGGCGTCGAGGTAGGCGCGCGCCTCCACTGGCGAAGCGGGCAGCGAGCTTCCCTCCAGGAGGGCGACGCGTGGGTGCCAGGGGGTGCCGGTTCGCCCAGGAATGGCTGCGACCGGCCGCACGTCGAGCGGCTCGACGGCGAGCCCTCTCGCGACCAACGCGTCAGTGAGGGTGGAGGGCAGGAGCCCCAAAGGCGCCACAATAGTCGCCGCGGCGTGACGCAGCGCCTGGCCATTGCGCACTGGGGACCTCCGCGTGGGTCGCTGGCCGCTCGCCAGTGGCCGCTGGCGAGCGTTCTATCCGGGACGAACAGGGGAACAAACCGTGACCATGCTGAGTATATTCGAGACGCGCTCCCATCATGGCCAGGTTACGGGGCGTGAGCGCGTTGTCGATTTGATCACATACGCAAGAGGGAGCGATGCATCAAGCGGCCTCGCCGCTCGGCCGGACACGCGTTGCCCCTGGGCCTGCACAATAGAGCGGTGGGGACCCGACCCGGGAGGCCAGGGGGAAATGAGATGATTCGCAAAGTGTTGGCCGCGGCGGCGGCCACTGGGGTCGCCGGGCTTGCCGTCGGGCTGCACAGCATGGTGGTAGCGCCTCGCGAGCTGCGTGTGCGCCGACGCCGCGTCGCGATTCCGGGGCTGCCCTCGGGATTCGAGAACTACCAAATCTTGCACATCAGCGATACGCACCTCGGGGCGCTCGGCTCTGGCGCCGAGCAAGTGCTCGCGGTGGCATCGCTTCGGGTGGACCTCGTCGTGCACACCGGAGACATGATCGAGAGCGGCTGGTACTCGGAGGCGTGCGCGCAGCTCCTCGGAACCTTGCGAGCGCCCGACGGGGTCGCCTGCGTGCTCGGGAACCACGACTACGTTGGCTCGTGGCTCCGCGGCAAGTCGCTCGACCTGGTGGACCGGCTCGAGGCGCGCGGCGTGTCCGTACTGATCAATGCGGCGCAGCCGCTCGAGCGCGATGGAGATCAGCTCTGGCTCGTGGGACTCGACGATCCTTATCGCGGCCGCCCAGACGCGCAACGCGCCTTCGCCAACGTCCCCGCAGACGCCGTGGTCCTGCTCTTGGCTCATTCGCCAGACAGTCTGCTCGCGCCGCTCCCGCGGCCAGTTTCGCTCGCAATGACCGGTCACACGCACGGGGGTCAGGTCCGGACGCCGTGGGGCGCGCTCATCACGCGCACGCGGCAGCGTTACCGCGACGTCATCGGCATGCAGACGGTGAACGGCACGCGCGTCCATATGTCGGCCGGGCTCGGATCTACGATTCCAATCCGCTTTCTCTGCCCACCAGAGGCAACGGTGCTGCATCTCACACGCGCGCCGTAACGCCGGCGATGTCGAGAACCCGACGCGCGATTACGTCCGCACCGTCGAGCCGCACCGACTGCCAGTCGTGGCGCCGCGCGAGCACCTGCGCGATTGCCGGTCGGACCTCCCCGGCGAAGAGCGCCTCTTGCGAGACGAAGGCGGCTGGACCCAGCCGCTCCAGGCCGGCGACGAGCGCTGGCTCTTCGGGAAAGCCCGGACGGGTGGTGTAGACGACCGGCACGCGATTCGCCACGCAATCCGCGATCGTGCCCCAGCCGGGCTTGATGATCGCCACGTCGCACGCGGCGACGAGTTCCTCATAGTGGCGCGTGGCCGCCGCACAGTTGACGACGTTGCCAGGCGTGCCATCCCGGCGAGGCAACGTCGTGAGGAACGTGATCTCAGGCGTGTGGGCGAAGACGGCCGGGTCGAGTCGTTGCAGGTCGAATCCGCCGAAGCTCAGGAGTGCGACGATCGCGCCGGATGGGATGCCCAGCTCACGGCGCACCACCTCGCGGTCGCGGGCGGCGATTCGCGCGATCAGCGGCACGTCCTCCACGGTTGGGAATGCGGCCATCTCCGCGTGGAGGGGCAGCCGCAAGAGCAAGTCGGCGCGGGCCTCGCTCGCAGCGATGGATGCGACAACCTCGGGTGTCTCGGGTCGCGTGCTGCCGAGATTCGCATAAATCCAGTCCCACGCGAAATTGCCCACGGCAATCCCCGGCACACCGAGCCCTCTGGCAACGTCGAAGGCTATCGGCGGGATATCGCCGAGCACGAGGCGCGGACGTTGCGGCGCCAGAACAGCGCACTCGGCGGCGGCCAGCGCCGGCCGGACGCGCTCGAATGCAGCCGCACGTTCGATCGTCTGGTTGCAGAGCGTAGTCACGCTGTCTGCCTGGAGTACGCCGACGTCCGTCTCGAGGTCGGCAACCTCACACCCGGGCGGATAGGCCCACGATGGTGCTGCTCCGCGCACGAGCACACGAACGGTGGGGGCTAGCTCTCGCAGCCGCTGCAGCATAACGCCGGTGCGCATGGCATGGCCGAATCCATGGCGCGAAACGTAGGCCACGATGACTGGCTGCTCATGCATGACCGACCGCGTCGCGGGCCTGGGTATTCAACTGACTCCACCGTCCCAGACTCCGTCATGATCGCTCCGCGGCGCCTCGCCGCTCTCTACCTGCGCCATCTCGCGGAAGGACATCTGTGCCGCCGGGAGCAAGAGGAGGCCCACGATGGTGTGCGGGATGTATTGCGAGAGGTGGTACACGAGTGCGAAGGCGACGGCTTTCGTGCCGTCCACGCCAAAGATTCCGAGCCCAACGACGAACGCCGACTCGATGGCGCCCACGAAGCCTGGCGTAGATGGCAGGGTAAGGCCGAGGGTAAGGACAAGGAGGACGATGAATGCTTCGCCTAACCCGAGGTGGATGTCAAAGGGCGGCCAGAGCACGAGGATCGAAAGCGTATAGCCAATCCAGATAAGCGCTGAGAGCCCGAGGCAGGCGGTAAGGAGCCACGGGCTCCGTAAGACGTCGAGTCCCTGCGCGAACGCCCGAAGTGCACCCATCAGCTTGTCCACAATGCGGGCAGGCAACAACGGCGTGTGCTGCAATATCCAGGCGGCGACGCCTAACGTCGATTCACGGCGGACGAGCAAGGCGATGAGAAACACGAGCCCCACTGCATAGGCCGCGGCAGCCAGGATGCCCGCGGCGACGAAACCCGGCGGCTTTACTGCATCTGGCAGCGGGAAGAAAATCAGCGCGAGCGCGAAGATCGCAGTAATGGTCAGTCCGTCGAGCACGCGGTCGATCACGATGGTTGCAAGCGCCGTACTGAAGGGCAATCGCTCGATGCGGGCACCCGCATACGCGCGGACGAACTCGCCCGCTCGCGCCGGTAATACATTGTTGGCCATCGTGCCGATGAGCGTCGCGACGACAAGACCACGCAGCGTACAGCGTTTGGCCGGTCGAAGGATCGCCCACCACCGCAGCGACCGGGCCACCACCTCGAGCACGAGGATCACGAAGTATGGAATGAAGTAGATGGGATTGATGCTGCGGATGTAGCCCCAGAGCTCGCCTGGCTGCACGTCGCGCATGGAGAACCAGAGGAGGGCCGCGCTGATCAGGACACTGATCCAGAGCTTGCGGTTCAACAAGCATCCTCGATGCGAGCGAGATGCCGCGCAGGTTTTGGCATCAGGGTTCTCCCGGGCTCACGCGGTGAATGTGTGGTTGGGGACCAGCAGGTGATGAGCGTTTCACCGTCGGTGTAGCGATAGCCCGGCGAGGCGTGCGCCAAGTATACGGGACACAATCACGCATGCCACGGGGTCATCGCGTTGCGCGTCGCCGCGCGCCGAAACGGCCGCGTCCAAAATCGACGATGCCGGCGACCATCGCCGGCGTAAGAGCCCGCGCCATCGCCCGGTCGCTTCGCCACCAATGGGCAGCATAGCGGGTCCAGCGGATGAGCAGCCGCGCGTAGGCGATCCACCGGGCAGGCGGAGCCACGTGGCGCCGCACGAAGAGCAACGCGTTGCGGGTCCAATAGTATCGGTATTCGTCGGAGGCGTTGCTTGTGGCCCCGAAGCTCGCCGATCCACGATGCCACACTCGGGCTGTCGGCACGTACCAGATCTCGAATCCTGCCCGCCGCGCCCGGATCGACCAATCCAGGTCTTCGAATACGAGAAAGTAGTCCTCATCGAACAGTCCGACCTGCTCGAGTGCACTGCGTGTCATGAAGAGCGCGGCCCCGACCGCATAGTCGCTTGGCGCCGAGGCGTCAAATGACCCGTCGTCCACCTGACCGGTGCCGCGTTGGGCTGGCTGAACTGAAACCATGTCCAGGTCACAGCCCGCGGACCAGACGGTATTCGGTCCGTTCAGGTCGAGGATCTTTGGTGTCGCCGCTCCCAGGCCGGGATGAGACTGCGCGAACGCCACGAGATGGTCGAGCAGCGCCGAATCGACCGTCGTGTCGTTGTTCAGCACCAGGATATACTCTGCCGCGTCGTCCAGCGCCCGCCGTAGTCCGACGTTGTTGCCGCCAGCGTATCCCTGGTTCTCGCCGGTCTGCAGCGTGAGGATGTCAGGATAGGCGGCCGCAACTTGCTCGAGGCTACCGTCGCGGGAGCCGTTGTCGACGAACACGATTTGATGGCTCGGGTAGGTGAGCCCCCGCAGCGACGCGATGCAGCGGAGCGAGTCGTCTGCGCGCCGCCAGTTCAAAACGATGGTGGTGACAATCGGCATCATGTTGCAAAAGTGTAACTATTCGGCTTGACCGGTTGTCACGAGGCGCAATAACCGGTCAATTACCTTGACGCTTCTGAAACCGGATCTATATAGTCCCGTCGTTGTTTCGAATGCGAATCATAACATCCAGTATATGGAGGGCCATACAACTCCACATTTGCCGAATCTCCGCGGTGGGGGCGGAGAGCGGGGGAACCACACACATGGGGTGAATGGCTCGCAGGTAAGCGAGCCACGGGCGCTCAGTCCCGAACCCGTCAGCTAACCTCGCAGGCTCATCTGAGGTGCGCATCCGCTCATGAAATTGTGCCGGAGGCTGCCTCCGGCATTTCTGTTTTCTGGGCCCAGATTGGCTTCATGCCAATAGCCTGCCCAGAGGCCTGCACGTTCCCCTTCTCCACCGACCCCCGCGCTAACGGCGCACCCCTGGGCGATTCGGCGCCTGCGAGTTGTTGGCCCTCTCCGCGTAGGAGGGACTATTGAAGATCGCTGGTATCCACCGCGTAACGGCGAGCGTCGCATTGGCGAGCGTCATGCTCGGGATGACTTTGCCGCCCGCACTGACCCAGTCGGTGGCGCAAGCCGCCGCACCGAGCAGTGACAACGACGCAGAGGCGAGCAGCGCATCCTGGACGGCTCGGGTGAGCGG
This sequence comes from Chloroflexota bacterium, assembly GCA_034666705.1. GTDB lineage: Bacteria > Chloroflexota > UBA6077 > UBA6077 > SHYK01 > JAXDLH01. Next base: position 1,081 of record JAXDLH010000387.1, on the reverse strand, counting down.
TACGCTTGGCCGGGGCCTCGTCGTGCGTCAGGGCCCGGGGCAGACCTTTCGCTCGGTAGGCAGCTTCGCTGAAGGAGCACGCGTGGAGGTCATCGACGGGCCGACGGCCGACTCCACAGGGCATGATTGGTATCAGATTCGCAACGATCGGACTGGCGTGACCGGCTGGAGTGCCGGTGATTTCCTGGTGGAGATCGATGCCGACGAGACGGAGCAAGCGGCTCCGGTTGCGTCCAACGGGCGTACCATGACGGTCAAGACCACCGGTTACTATTATGGGCCCGGTGCACGCACCAGAATGGGCACCCCGGTTCACTGGGGCGAGGTGGCAGTCGATCCGAGCGTGATTCCGCTTGGCTCACGAATCAAGATCGACGGCTTCGATACGATTTTCACCGCCGAGGATACAGGTGGTGGGGTCCGCGGCGCCTGGATCGACATTTTCTTTCCGTCATACGCGGAAGCGATCCAGTGGGGCGTGCAGTACCGGACGGTCACAATCTTGAATTGAGCTGCTCGCAACCCTGAACCGAAGCCACGATGAAACCTGCGTCGATGCACGCATGATGTACGAGTGAAGGCTCGCGGTTTTCACCTTGGCTTGAGTTTAGTGACTGGTGGTGGCGGCTTCCGCCTTGCTGAGGGTTGCCAGAAATTCCTGGTTGCTCTTCGTCTTCACCAGGCGATTCAGGACCAGCTCGATGCTATCGGACGACCCGATCTGAGCGAGCATGCGGCGCATCAGCCAGACCTGCTTGAGTGTGTTCTCATCCAGCAGGAGCTCCTCACGGCGGGTGCCGCTGCGGATAACGTCGATCGCCGGGAAGATGCGGCGGTCCGCCAGTTTGCGGTCGAGATGGATCTCCGCGTTCCCCGTGCCTTTGAACTCCTCATAGATCACGTCGTCCATGCGGGAGCCGGTGTCGATGAGGCAGGTGGCGAGGATCGTGAGGCTGCCGCCCTCCTCGATGTTGCGGGCCGCGCCGAAGAAGCGTTTTGGCGGGTACAGCGCAATCGGATCAATACCGCCGGACAGTGTGCGGCCACTTGGCGGCACGTCCAGGTTATAGGCGCGCGTCAG
>JAXDLH010000386.1:0-7530 GCA_034666705.1 Chloroflexota bacterium | reverse complement strand
CTGGGCTTATATGGGGTCGCTCGCCAAGCAGCCGCCATTTCCAAACTTCGAGTGGACGCTCGTCCCCTCCGAGAATCGCAGCCTCGTCAAAGTCCGCGAGGAGTGCAACTTCCTGCAGGCGATCGAGGGGGCCGTCGACACGTCGCACGGCGACATCCTGCAGCAGGGCGCGATCCTCAACGGGCCGGAGGACACCGGCTTCAATCGACCGACCAAGGACATCCAGCCGCGCATTCACATGCAGCCGACCGCGTACGGCTTCCGCTATGGCTCGATCCGCACCCACATCAGCGAGCCGGAGCGTCTCCAGTACCTGCGGATCATGACGTTCGTGATGCCCGTGCACTGTCTGATGACGAGCGGCGAGCTGGCGCAGATCTTCGTGCCGATCGACGACGACCACACGTGGAACTTCAACTTCTCGTACAGCAAGGAGAAGCCGATCGACCGCGAGCGCCATCGCCGGCAGCGCCGCCACGTGGTCGGCGAGGACATGAACGCCGACGGCACGCGCATCCCGACGATGGCCAATCGCTTCATGCAGGATCGGGATTCGATGCGCGCGCGAAAGAGCTGGGCGGGCATGGAAGGCGGGCCGAATCGCGACATGGCGATGCAGGAGAGCATGGGCCGCATCAAGGACCGCGCGGAGGAGCACCTGGGCGAGTCCGACTACGGCGTCGTGTATCTCCGCCAATACCTGCTCGACGCGCTGCGCGCGAACCTGGCCGGTGGCGACCCGCCCGGCACGGCGTCATCCGTCGATTACAGCACGCTGCGCGGCATCGAGACGGTGGCGCCCGTCGACGTGCCCTGGGAGCAGGCCCAACCCCGCGCCCGGTCAAGTGACGGAAGCCGCTAAATCCGTGGGAGTGTCCGATTAGCGCGGGTCCGTGCGCTCAGCGTCGAGTCGCTCCTTGAGCCACATCCGGATGAGCGTCTGGTATGGAAGCGCGCGCTTTCCGGCTTCCAGTTTGAGCGCATCAATCATCGAGACAGGCAGACGCAAGTTGATTGGCCTCGAACGCTGGACAGCGCCAGGTTCAACGCGCTCCTCGTCAGTTTGAACTGCGTCCCAGTAATCGCGGTGCTCATCCCACCAACGCGCCTCCTCAGATGAAGAGAGCCCAGGCGGCAGTTCTACGCCCGAATTACGGGACTTGGCGGTTGTAGATCTCTCGTTCATTGCGGCTCATCTCCCAGCCCGTGAAAGGCCGAATCACGCCCTGGCCTTTGTCCTGGACGACGATGGCAAGGTAACGCCCGGCAGCGGTGCGACCGAGAATCCAGGTGAAGACCCATGTGAGTTGACACGCCCAGCGAGAAAGGAGCGCCGACTGACCTGTAATTCCTCACGTATTCTGGCAACAGCCGCGAAACGTGCCGGTGGGTTGATCGCCGGCCGGCTGGAGCCAGGTGGACGCAGGCTTATTTTGCGCCGTTGCGTTGCTCGGCGCGGCCGGCGAGGGTACCACCGATGCTGCCGAGCAGCGTGCCGTACCCGATCGGGACCGAGGCGATCAACACCAGAAGCAGCACGTTCACGGTAGGCGACGGCTCGAGGCGCGCGCAGACCGCGAGGCCACCCGCGAGGAGCACGCACCCGAGCAGAACGTAACACCCACCAATCCCCATGCCGATGCAGAAGCCTTCGAAGGGGGTGGCGCGGGCACGGCCGGCGGCGACATAGCCGGTGACGAACGGCCCAATCAGCGGGATCACCGGCCCGAGCGGATGCATCATCTGCACCATCAAGCTCATCCCGAAGCCCTTGAGAGCGCCGAGCAATACGCGCCGCCATGCCGGCCCCACTGGGACCACGCTCATGGCGCCAGTCATGTCGGGGAGCTGGATGCCCGCGAGTTGTCGCATCTCTCACCATGGCCGCTGCAGGATTGCACGTTCGGGTCGAGTAGTGCCCACCGCCTGGCACGCAAGTGTAGCGGCTGCCCCCACCCGAACGGTCGTGGAGCCTGCTCAGCTCAGGCTACCGGACAGCGGCGGCCAGCGACTCGGGATTTGCGCTCGTCGGCTGATTCAGCCGCCGCAAGGCCGCGCGCACCTGCGTGAAGAGCACGAAGGCAGCCCCGAGCGCGCAGGCGCTCAGAAACGCGAATGACACCGCGTAGGAAAACTGCTCAGCGAGGAAGGCGAACATCGCGGGACTGATCGCCGCGCCGCCTTCCCCCGCAAGCCGCCAAACGCCGAAGAACCTGCCCCGCACGTGTGCTGGTGCGACGAGCGTGCCGATCACCTGCATGTTGCCGGAGGTGAGCGACTGCGAGAACTGCAACGCCAGAAACGCCGGGACGTAGACGGTGAACGGCAATCCCATCGCGGCGATCAGCGCCATGGCGCCCATCGATATCCCCGTGAGGGCGAAGCCTGGGACGACCGTGGCGGTCCTCCCAAAGCGGTCCATGATGTAGCCCGTGCTGAAGATGATCGGGAGCCCGACGACGCTCGCGGCGGAGGCGAGGAGTCCCACCGTCTGGGCGTCGACGCCGAACGCGTACACCGCGTAGAGGTGCAGCGTGCCGGACTGCGACGTGCCACGCGTAAGGTTGGCGAGCAGTTGGGCCAGGAAGAACATCATCACTGGGAGTGTCAGAAGGGCCGCGAGCGTTCCTCCGCTAGGCGCAGCCGCGGTATCCGCGCCCATGCCGCGCCGGCGCACCGAGGGCAGGGGCGTCGACTCTTTGATCATGAAGAAGCTGGGCAGGATTGCCAGCACACAGAGCACGGCAAGGACGAAGAATGGCGCGCGCACGTCGACGTACTGCGCGACGAAGCCGCCGAGCGCTGGCCCGAGCAGTCGCCCGGTGGATTCCATGCCGACCATCCCCATGATCTGGCGTCCGCGCTGGCTCTCGGCACCCGTATCCGCGATCACGGTGAGGCGGCTCACCGTCCACATCTGATTCGCCCACCCGCCGACAAAGCGAAACACGAGCAGGAGAAAAAACGTGGGGGCGAGCGCCGTTGCGGCCGACGAGACGGCCAGGATGAGCGGGCCGGCGAGCAGCACCTTGCGTCGTCCGACCTTGTCGATCAGGAAGCCCGTGGGCAATGACGATGCGAGCGACCCGAACGCATAAACAATGATCGCGAGCGATGCCTCGCCGAAGCCGACGCCGAAGGAGCGTGTATAGACCGGCAGCGCCGGAGCGACGATACCGGTGCCAAGTGCCAGCACCATGGCCGGCAGGTACAGGGAGAGGAGCGAGTAGCGGGAGATAACGCGCGCTTTCGCGGGCTCAGCGTTCTGCATGTCGCATCCAGCGCCCCGCGACGGGCGCACGAGTATCCAGGGCCAATAGGCGGGGGGTTATTTGCCCAAGGATACACCGCATCTATGGGAGCACACGTGCGACTACCGCGGGAGCATCAGAGAAACTCGACGTGGTCCCGCATCTCTTCGGAGCCGAGAGCCTCGAAGATAAGCTCGAGTGCGGTGACGATCTGCCCAACACTACGTGAGCCCTGGGCGTAGTAGGCAATTCCCATGTGTCCGCGGTATTGGAGGCGCAGAAAGTCGGCGTCCCGGGTGACGACGATGCGGCCCTCAACTCGGGCGCGCTCAAGGTGCGCTTCGTCCGGAGCACCCAGAAGGCCTGCGTCGCTGGAAGTGACGACGTCGATCCCGCGTCGGCGCAGCGCCTGGGCAATCGCCCGCGGAAGGTGCTCGTCGAGAAGGAACCGGACTTTAGCCACTCAGCTGTGCGAGCTTCTTCGCAAGGATGCTCGGAGCGTGCTTACTGAGTTCCTCCGCAAAGGTCGCGTCTTCCTGGATTCGACCCTCGATCTCTTCGCGATGATCCCAATAATAGGCAAGCGCAGCATAGACGTCGGCGAGGGTGATCGTCGGGTACTCGTTGACGATCTCGTCCGCGGTCATACCGAGCTTTTCGTGCCAGACCGCCACGTCCTGCACCCGAATACGGTGACCAAGAATCCGCGCCTTCGGGCCCCCGGCGCCCTCGACAATCTCGATATGCTCCCGACTCACTTCTGCCATCATGCGCTCCACCGGTGCGGGCTCTTTGTGAATTGTAGTGCGAGCCTGGCGGGCGGATGGGCACGCCCTATAATCCCGAGGCCCGGCGGTCGCCTTGGGCCCCGGGGGCGGTGCGGATGGCGGAGTGGGAGTATCGGACGGTCAGCGTGCCGGCCGGCTTTGTCAGCGGGGAGACCGATGAGCGGTTCGCCGAGATGCTGAATACGTATGGCGTTGACGGCTGGGAGCTGATTGCCGCTATGCCCGGGGGTAGCGCCGGCAGCGTCCGATTCTTCTTCAAGCGACCCAAGGGCGGCGCATAGTCCCCGGCAGTACGTAGCAGACCAGCCTCTTCAGTCCCCGCCGGTAGCGAGCTGAACCAGCAATATTGCATTAAGCAGCGAGATCACCACGCCGATGGCGACGAGCGCGACCGTGGTGATACGGCGGTTCACGTAGGAGCCGACGACGTCGCGGCGTGCAGTCAGCATGATCAGCGGGAAGATCGCGAACGGCAACTGCAAGCTCAGCCCGGCCTGGCTCACGATGAGCACCTGGTATGGCTCGAAGCCGGCCGCGATCACCAGCAGCGCGGGCACCACGGTAATAGCCCGCCGGACGAAGAGGCCAATCCGGAACTCCGTAAACCCTTCGATGATGAATTGCCCGGCCAGCGTCGCGGTGCTCGACGACGAGAGACCCGATGCGAGCAGCGCCATCGCGAAGACGAAACCCGAGAGCTCGCCGACCAGCGGCGTCAGTGTCTCGTGCGCCTGCTCCAGCGACGTCACGGCGATGCCCGCGCTGAAGAATGCGCCGGCAGCCATGACGACGATCGCCGAGTTGATGAGCCAGGCGATGTTCAGCGCGAGCACCGAGTCCACCAGGGTACCGCGCAACACCCGGCGGTTCGCAAGCTCGTTGTCGGTCGTGCGGCGACTGAGCACCACACCCGAGTGCAGGTAGATGTTGTGCGGCATGACGGTGGCGCCGAGCATGGCCATCGCGACGAGCAACTGCTCCGAACCGAGGTGCGGGATAACCATGCCCCGCGCCAGCGCGCCCCAATCCGCACCAACCAGCTTTACCTCGATCAGATAGCCAACGCCCACGATGCCGATCAACGCGAGGATTACCCGCTCCACTGGCTGGTAGCCGTAGCGGTAGAGACCGAGGATCACGAACACAGCCGCCGTGGCAAGCAATGCACCCACGATCAACGGTAGGTGGAAGAGGAGCGCGAAGCCAAGCGCTGCGCCGAGGAACTCGGCGAGATCGGTGGCCATCGCGGCTGCCTCGGCGGTGAGCCAGAGGCCCAGCGCCACTGGGCGCGGGAAGTAGCGCCGGCAGTTCGCCGGATAGCTGAGGCCCGTCGCGATGCCAAGCTTGGCCGACACCGTCTGCAGCAACAGCGCCATGAGGTTCGAGGCGAGCAGGACCCATAGCAGCTCGTAGCCAAAGCGCGAGCCGGCCTCGATGTCGGTCGCCCAGTTGCCGGGGTCCATGTAGCCGACGCTGACCAGGAATCCCGGCCCGATGAACGGCAAGATCCGCCGCACGGCGCGTGGCAGCCAATAGTGCTGCTGGGGTGCAATCTGGATGAGCCGCGGCGCCGGCCGATCGGTCAGCGCGGGCGCTGGCTCGTACGCTGGGCGCGGGGCAGGGACCGCCATCCCACCGCCCCAGTCAGCAGGCGAAGGAGCCAGGCTCACCGTTGAGCTGGCTCTGGCCCTCGCGTAGATTACTCGTCATGCTGTTCCGCCTCCGGGTCAGGATGGCCGGCGTCATGCGCACGCTCGCCAGGTGGCGGGACTGCCACCTCGATCGCGCCGTCGCGGAGCCGGACTGCATAGGTCTGGAGCGGCGCCACCCGGCTCGCCAGGTCCGGCCGCGCTTCGGGAGATGGGTAAACGTTCCTCGGGTAGCGATTCTCGCCCATGCGAATGTCCCATTGGAACTGGTGCCACGGGCAGGTAAGGTAGCCGTTCCACACCGTGCCGCCGACGAGCGGCAAGCCCTGATGGCGGCATAGCGGCTGCAGCCCGTAGAGCGAGCCGTCGCGATCGCGCACAAGCAGCACCGTACGGCGTCCCGCCTGGACTTCACGTGTGCTCCCCGGCGGGACATCTTCGTCGCGCGCTACGGCGACCCAGTGCAGTCGCTCGTCGCCTTCTCGTCCGCCCGACCTATTACCGGCGACTCGCTCGCCGCGATCTCCGTGAAGTCGAGCCCGAGCCGCTCGCCCACCTGCAGCAGCACCTGCGCTCGGGTCGGGCCGGTCGTCATCGCCACTACGCGCCGCTCTGTCCGCGCCACGGCGGACCACGTTCCGTCTCACGCGTCGTAGAGCCGCAGCTCGTACGTGGTGCCCGGTGCCGCCGCCTGGATCACTTCCGCCACGTGATGCTCCCGTTCGATTTCGTTCGAGATTCGCGCCTCGGAGATTCGCGCTTCAGCCGAAGGTGAGGGCTGTCGGTAGTCACGCTGAGCGAAGCGAGGAACCTGTAGATTCCCAGTCGAGGTTCTGATAGCGGCGCTCCGCTCGGCATGACTCCTCGGGTACTGCGTTCGCTTGCCTAGCGGCGATTGCTTGGCACGGTCAGGAAGCGGGAGACGTACGGCGACTCGCCGGGCGCACCGCGGCGGAAGTGGCCGGACGGCTTCTCGCCCAGGAACTCGGAGAACCACGCCTCGTGCTCGATCTCCTCGTTCAGGATCGCGAGGCTCAGCTCATACGTGCGATGGTCCTTGCCGAAGGTGTAGTTGCAGATGTCGGTGTACGTGCGGACGGCGCAGCGCTCGGCTTCGACCAGGACGTGCAGAATCTCCTGGACATCGTACATGCCAGTCCGCAGGCCATCGCCGCTTTGGGCCTTCGGCGCCGGCAGATACGCGTCCGGGCAGCCGGCGATGTCGGCGAGCTGCCGAATGTCGCGCGGCAGCTCGCCGCCCAGCTCGTAGATGCGCGGGGTGAGCGCCTCGAAATGGTTGCGGTCCTCGATGCGCGCGTCCTCGACGATCTCCTTCAAGCCCTCGCCGTCGAGGCCGGTGCAGGCGATCCGGAGCGGCGTGTAGTAGTAAAAGGTGGTGAACTCGGCGCCCGCGGCGCGGAGCAGCTTGTCGATCAAGACGTTGAGATCAAGGCCCGACTGCTCGACCATCTCGCGTGCAACACGACCCATGGGATACCTCCGTAGCGTTATTTGACGTAGGTGAAACATGCTGACCAGCTCTATCGCGAGCTCGCGCCACTCATCCAACGACGCGCCCCGCGACGGTCTACAAAACGCTCGACGTGCTCAAGGAGCTGAACGAGATCCTGGAGCTGGAGCTCCGCGACGGGCCAAACCGCTACGATGCGTTGATCCCCGAGCTGCGCCACACCTGGTGCGCACGGCGTGCGGCCGCACTGAAGACCTGGACGTCACCGCCCGGGTGCACGAGATGAGGAGCTATCAGGCGCTACGCCCCCGTCTCGACTTCTCCGGGCTGGGCCCGCAATGCGAGGCCCAACTCACGCACGAGTAGCTGTG
>JAXDLH010000385.1:0-5381 GCA_034666705.1 Chloroflexota bacterium | reverse complement strand
CGATGGCTTACCGACCATATGCAACCGCGGTCAGCAAGCATCAGCTTGACGTGCCGGAGGTTGCTCCATTAGGCAGGTTTATGGCGCGGCCTCGGGACCCTTGTCGCGGTAGGTATTGATGAATTCCACCGCCTTCTGCTCGTCCCAGGAGTCCATCTTGAGCAGTCGTGTCCACGCAGTCAGGGAGATCTTCTGGGGCATATTCGGGTAGGGCGCCACGATGATCTTGGTGCTGCCCGGGAAGAGCGGCAGCTTATTCGCTGCCGTGAAGCGGTCGTAGAACTCCGCGAGCTGCTGTTTGAGCTCGGGGCAGCTATCGCCGCAGTTGTATTGGATCGCCACCCCGCCGTGCTCGAGGTTGTGCACCTGAACCTCGTTTTCGATCGGCTCCTCATGGACCCCCCAGGGGGCCGGGGCGCCCGCGTCGTTATAGTGCGGACCCGAGGTCGGCGGGACTGAGTTGTAGGCGATGTGCGCCTGCCCGCGGCCAATATGCTCCTGCCCTTGTGTGGGAAAGAACTCGCCGAGCTTCGTGGTCTGGGTGTTCAGCAGGAGAATAGCGAGTGCGGCGAGCACAAGGACGACGACGCCACCGATCATGATGTAGCGCGTCTGCTTCTGACGCTGGTTTCGCTGGCGTTGGACCTGACGAGCATGCGCGCGCTGCTCAGAGCGGCGCTGAGGACGAGACATTGTGCGATCACGAGCAGTCACGGCGACGGTTCTCCTGAGGGGATGCCCGTCGCAATGGTACTACGCGGGGCCCGTTCCGACCAAGGTGACGTTGCGCGAGGGCACGTAGTGGCTCGTCAGCCGCAGCGTTCGCACCTCGTCGCCGGTGCGAACAGTGCGGACGACCAGCGTGTCAAAGCCGTCTTGCGCCGACTCGACTGCGAGGGTGCGACCACGCGGCATCGATGGCTCGTCTTCCCTGACCGGGTTCCGCTCCGCAGGCACCACGTTCGTAATCGTCGGGCCGTCGATTTGCACGGTCCAATTTGGCTTCGTCCCATAGAGGCCGAAGCTCACCGTTGTGCCCTGCACGTTCGATTGGATCAGGAGCGGGTCGGACGTGGTGTTGATGAACTTCAAGTCGAGCCCCGAGTCCGAGTCCACCGTGGCGTCCAGGCCTTTCATGCCGAGCGGCGCTTGGCCGTAGCCCGTAATCCAGTAGAGGTGCCAGTTGCGCTCTTCGATCTGATACCCTGCGTGGAATACCGGCTGAAAGAGGGTCGTCGCCACCTGGCAGATGCCGCCCGCCACCGACGGCACCGTCCGGGCGCCTGCGCCCGTCCCTTCAATGCCCCAGCCGGTCCGGAAACCCGCATCCAACGTGGTGGGGCCAACCTCCTTGTTGAACGAGAACATCTGCCCCGGCATGACCACCACCCCGTTGAGGCGCTCAGCCGCGGTCTTGATGTTCCATTGCTTCTCTGGCGTCGCGCCCGGATAGGACGTGCTGCCAGTCTGGATGAGCTGGTGAATACCGAGCTTGGGACCGTCGGATGATGCGACGAGCGGGTGCTCGACCGTCACCGGTAGCGTAATCGTGCGATCGGCGCTCGATAGCACCCCCTGGATCTGCGCCTTCAGCGCCTCGACGTCGAGCGTGCGGCCATCCTGGCTCTCTCTGATGACGCGCAAATTGCCCCCGGTGTACTGAAAGCGCGCATCCTGCGCCGACTGCTCGATCTGGCTCGCGATGGCGCTGAACGTGCCGGTGAGCTGACCTGGGTCGACGAGCACTTTCGCTTGCTGGCCGGGCTGCTGGTCAAAGCTCATCATCTTTGCGATATCGCCGGTGCTCAGCACCCACCGCTTGTCCGCGAAGTTCAAGGTGAGCGGGCCGCTCAACATCTGCTCCGCTTGCCCCTGTGCCTGCCGCAGATCGCCGACAGTCGCGATCGGCTGCCTCGTCTGCACCACGAGGTCAATCGTCGCGGGTAGCCCCGAGGCAATGCCCATCGCAATGCCATCGCGCACGACCTGCATGCTCTGTGCTACATCCAGACGCCGGCCGGTCACGTCGGGCGTCAGCGCGACCGCAGGCCCCTGATTTCCGCTCACGATCGCGAGCTGCGCGTCCTGACCCGTCTGGTCGATCTGCTGGGCGATCGCCTGCAGCGCGGCCTGCTGTTGCACGATGTCGAACCCAGGGTCTGGCGTGCGAAAGCGTTGGCCCTGCAGCAGTGCGGCCCACTGCGTCAGCGACTCCTGGACGATATTTCCCTCGCGGCCAACCGAATAGGCGGCGGCCGCCATCGAGTCGGCGTCAAGCTTCATGCCCAGATCGCGGGCGGTGCGCTGCCACTCCCCATCGTATGCACGGAGAGCGACTGGCTGGCGCCCGAGCTCGGCGACCTGGGCCTCCAGCAAGGAGCGCGCATCGTCCCGGGTCCGCCCCCCAACGTCGACGCCCATCACGTGCACGCCCGGTGCGATCCGATCGGCGTAAGCCATGCGGAACCCAGCCGTCGCCCCGACGAAGATCGCGAGAACTGCGGCGGCGACGACCAGCGGTGCGGTAACGTGCCAGTTGCCGGGTGGGACGAAGAAATCGAAAAGCCCATTGGGCTGGCGCGGAGCGGTCGCTGCACGTCGCATGGGGAGAACTCCAGGAGCCGGGGACGCTGACGGCTGAATAATACCTGCGGGCCGTACCCACAGCAATTAACCACAGTAACGTGGCAGTTGATCAACGTGTGAGGCTGCTCACTCGGTTTCATTCGCGCGGTTAGAGGCGGAACGAATGACGATCAGCGCCCCTGGTACGCTCCATCGTAGCCAGGCACCCGTTCGGTGAGGGTGAAGCAAACCAACTGGCACAACGCCACGTCCACCGCCAGCGAGATCCCGTGAAGATTGGCGACGACGAGCAACGCCTCCGGCCGACCCTCATACCCGGCGTCGACGACCGCCGTACCCAGCATGGCGCCGCAACGCAGAAACGTCGAGCGCGGCCACGCCAGCGCCATCACAGTGGTCGGAATGTGCAGCCGCTCATGGATCACCGCCACGTATGGGCCGGGCTCGAGTGTGTACCAACCATCAGCGCCCGGCTCGACGAGCTGGCGCTCCGGCAAGCGACGTCCCGGCGATGGACCGCCGATGGAGCCCGCGTCGGTAAAGCGCCATAGCGATTCGAGCGTGAGGTCGATGCCGTGGGGCTGAAGCTGCGCCGCGCGGTCACGTAACCCCTCGACCAGCGGCGGCGACGCATCGAGGAACCGCTCGAGGGTCGCGCGGCCGAGCGCCCCGGGCGGCGGGGCCGCGACCTGAGGATCAGCCACTCGCGACCGTCCGCGACCGCTCGATCCACACCTCGGAGCTGCCGAGCACCGAGCCCGGGATCGGCACCTCCGGCTTGCGGATGCGCACGGTCACCTGTCCCACGAGCGCGTGCTCGTCGAGGACTCGCGTCGCGATCGTCTCCGCCACCGCCTCGATGAGCCGGCGGGGCGGCCCGGTGAGGACCTCGCGGACCGTCTCGTAGACCTGCGCATAGTTCACCGTGCGATCGAGGTCGTCCGAGCGACCAGCGGGCGCCAGATCGAGCTGCATCTCGACGTCGACGACAAAGCGCTGCCCAAGCGTGCGCTCAGCATCCAGGACGCCGTGGTAGCCGTAGAACACCATCTCGTTGAGGCGAATTCGGTCGGACACGGTCGCCATTGTACCGTCCCGCAGCCGAATCCTTCTTGAGGCTTGCGGGCCTTGCGGGTAAGGAAGCCGCGGCGCATACTGCTCGCGACCGGGGCGCAGAGCGCCCGCCGCAATGCATTCGGGAGGAATTCGCCATGCCGGCTGTCCAGACGCTCGGGCTCGTCCACTTCTCACTCCCGGCGAACGACGTCGAGGAGTCGCTGCGCTTCTACACCGAGGTCCTTGGCATGACCTTTCGCGGCAAAGTCGGACCGAATGGACGATGCGTCGTGACGAGTGACGGCGCGGTGAATATCGTGCTCGCCGAGCGACCAAAGCCCCTCCCCCCTGAAGAGCAGACCCAGCGCGACGGCGCCCTGTGCCATTACGCTTTTTATGTCAACAGCACCGATTTCGACCTGGCCGTCGACGCGATCAAGGAGTCCGGCGCCCGGTTCGACGAGCAGATCGAGTGGCGGAACACCGGTACCTTCAACGGCCGCTCCTTCTATTTCTTCGACCCGGCCGGCAATCGCATGGAGATCAACGATCCCACGCCGCCGGTGTGGCCAGAGCACATGCAGCAGGGCGGGCAGGCGAGGTAGCGTCGGCATGCGGTTCGGCGCCCATTATTTGAACACCTACGCGGCGAGCCTTGATGGGCCAGTATCAGAGATGTACCAGCGCCTGTTCGCGCACGCCGAAGCGTACGATGCGCTTGGCTATGACGACTTCTGGGTAACTGAGCACCACTTCCATGAGTACGGCGGCATGATCTCTGCGCCACCGGTGTTCCTGGCGGCTGTTGCCCGCACCACCCAGCACATTCATCTCGGCGTCGCCGTCACCGTGCTGCCGCTCCACAATCCGCTCGAGGTCGCCGAAGCGTACGGCATGCTCGACACGATCTCGCAGGGACGGTTGGAGTTTGGTGTGGGTCGGGGCTCGACGCTCGCCGAGTTCGCGCCGTTCAACGTCGATCTCACCAACACCGCACAGGTCATGAAGGAGAGCACCGAGGTCATCCGCCGGGCCTGGTCCGGCGACGCGCTCTCGTTTCACGGTGAGGTGTACGACTACGAGGGCGTGCGCGTGCTCCCGAAGCCTGTCCAGCGTCCTCACCCTCCCATCTGGGTTGGCGCCTCTCGCACCGACGATACCTTCCGCTGGGCTGGCGAGAATGGCTATCACCTGATGACGCTGCCGTATATGTATCAACCCGAGGTGCTGCAGCACTGGATCGGCGTCTATCGCGACGCACTCCTGGCGCACGACCACGATCCCGCGCAACGCGAAGTGCTTGGCAAGTTCCACATCTACGTCGCGGAGAGTGACCGCGCCGCGATGGACGAGGCGAACCGATACCTGCTCGAGTACCGACGCATTGCCGACTCGCGCAACGGAGCACGCGCGACGCGCGCGTGGGACGCGGCGGACCTGGCCAAGGAGATCGAGCGCGGGAACGTGATCGGGGGCGACCCGGCGCATTGTATCGAGCTGATCCATCGCTGGCGCGAGGCGCTCGGCCTCACGACGATCTCGGGCACGTTCCATTTTGGCGGGATGCCCGACGAGCTCGCGCTCAAGAACGTCAGGCTCTTCGCCGAAAAAGTAATGCCAGCGTTCGCCCGGGTCGGGGCGCACCGTGCGTAGTTCCTGCCCGCTGCCGTGTGGATCGGCTATCATTCTGTACTCATCGTGATGGGCAAGTAGCTCAGCTGGTTAGAGCGCCACGTTGA
>JAXDLH010000384.1:0-6543 GCA_034666705.1 Chloroflexota bacterium | reverse complement strand
CGTCCGCCATCGTCTTCATCATGCCGCCATAGGCCTCGGCGAAGCCCGGCTCGTTCATCTTGGCCTGCTTCTCCTGGACCAGCGCCTCGCGCTCCGATTCGCTGAGCATCGGCGCGACCAGCTTGATGGCGTCGCGGGTCTTCTCCACGCTCGGAATCTCGAAGTTGGCGAGGCGGTTATTTGCCGAGCCGTGGAAGCCGGGGTTGCCCGTCATGACGAGCTTGTCCACGCGGTTCGGGCTCTCATAGGCGAATAGGCCGGCGATCCAGCCGCCCATCGTCGCCCCGACGATGTGGCTCTTCTCGAGCCCGAGCTCATCCTGGAACTCGCGGATGAAGTCCGTCATGTACGGGAAGGCGTCGAGGTTCGCCCGCACGTCGCCGGGCGGCCAGCCGATGATGTCCGGCACGATCACGCGGAACTGCGAGCTGAGGTACTCGATCGCGGGCCGGAAGTCGTCGGCGCCGCCGACGACACTCGCCCCGTGGAGCAGGATGACCGGTGCGCCGGTGCCGGCCTCCAGGTAGCGGGTCTTGCCATGATCCAGGGTGACGGTTTTCGATGCAACCGCGGTAGCTGCCATATTGCTCCCCTCCTTGCAAGAAGTTCTCATACAAGACCACAAACCGCGTCCGGTGTCAAATGCTCCGGAGCGCGCCCGCGGGAGCTGCCGGCATTTCATCCGGTACGAACGAGGCGTCGCGCTCGCGGGCCGCGGCGAAGGCGGGCGGCTCGACGAACACCGCCTTCTCGCCCGCGCTCAGCCGGTACTGGGCGCCGCCGAGCAGCGTGGCCCGCATCGGAAACTCTGGCTCGAGCACGGCCATGCTGGGCCGGCCGATGCGCTCGCGCACGGCCTGTCCCATCTGCGCCCCGAGGTCGCCGAAGTCCCGCGGCTCGCGCTCAAAGACGTACTCCGCGCCGCCGCCGGTGAAGCTCAATGCGTCGATCGTGCCAGAGTAGGTGAGTGGCGCGGTGAGCATCAGGCTTTGCGTGAGCGGATCGAGCGGCTGGCGCTCAATCACGTTGAAGATGCCCGCCACGAGCTGGTTCGCCAATGCGCGCCGCTCCTCCGCCCCAAGCACCGCGCCTGCGGCGAGCGACACGCCGGCCGCCTGCGCGGCGCGGGCGGCCGCGGGGCGCAACTCCTGGCTCGCGCCCGCAACGTCGAAGGAGATCGACCGCGTGCCGAGCGCGATCGCCACGGTCTCGAGGACCTCGCCGTCGCGGCAGAGCGCGAGCTTGGTAGTCGAGGCACCGAGATCGACGTTGAGGACCGTGCGGGCTGCCCCGTTGGGACTGTGCGCCCTCGCCGAGCGGGCGACGGCGTCACCGCCGTATGCCGCCAGCACAGCGCCGAGGTGCGGGCCAGCGCGCAGGGCCCGGTACCGCGAGTAGTCCACGTCCGCCAGCGCGCGCCCGATCCAATAGGTGTTATCGGGCTCCGCCGCGTAGCCGCTCAGCACCGCCACGCGGCCGTCGACCCCTTCACCGAGCACCGGGCTGTTCGAGCCAGCCTCCAGCAGCGCGAAGCCGAGGGCGCCGACGTCGAGGAAGCCGTCCGGGAGATACGGCGTGCGGACCGGCTGCCGGCGTGAGAGCACGCGGCGCTCGACGACGCGCGCGTTCCCGTTGCCCTCTCCCGCCTCGAGCGTCAACTGGAGGGCCACGAACTGCACGGTCGCCGCGCCGACGCTGACTCCGACGTAGACGAACGGCACCTGCCCGGTGCGATTCGCGCTCTGCTCACTCATCGCTCACCCTCCACTGGGCGCCCCTGGCGCTGCGTTGCGACGTTGGACTGCCGGATCCGTCCTTGCATCGTGCCGCCCTTGCTCAATACTATGGGCGCAATGCTGGCCGTTACACTAGAGCCAATGCCGGGACATCCGACAATGGTACCGCCGAACGGCGCCGCCGGCGCACACAAGGGGAACAGCAATGTACCAGAACCGCGTCCTCGCCCTGATCGTCATGGCTGTCGTCACGGCCGCCGCGTGCGCGCCGGCCGCGCCCGGTGCGACGCGCGCCACGGGCGGTGAGGCCGGTTCTTCCCCCCAGCAAGCTGCACAGCCGAGCCGCACGCTCGTCATTGCGACGAAGGTCGAGCCCACCACGCTCGCACCGCGTGCGCTCGTCACGACCGGGAGCAGCCCCACGGCGCCCGCAATGGGGATGTTCAGCGCCTGGCTTGCCTCCGTCGACGGGCACGGCGTCAGCCGCCCCCAGCTCGCGGAGAAGCTGCCGCAGCTCAACACCGGGGACTGGCAGGTCTTCCCCGACGGCCAGATGGAGACGACCTACAAGCTGCGCTCGGGCCTCACGTGGCACGACGGTGCGCCGCTTACCGCGCCGGACTTCGTGTTCGGCTTCCAGGTGTACAGCAACCCGGACCTCGGCGTCCGGGCGGACGAGCCGATCAAGTACATGAGCAGCGTCACAGCGCCGGACGACCGCACGGTGGTCGTGCACTGGAAGCAGTCGTGGACGGACGCGGACGCACTCGTTCCAGCCAAGAATGGTGGCCTCCCCGCAATGCCGCGCCACGTGCTCGAAGAGAAATACCGCACGAGCGATGTGCAGACGTTCCTCGCCGACCCGTACTGGTCGACTGGGTTCCTGGGCTCGGGACCCTACAGGCTGGACAAATGGGACCGCGGGGCGTCGATCGAGGCGTCCGCGTTCGACGGTTTCGTCGAGGGCCGACCGCAGATCGCCCGCCTGCGCTGGATCTTCCTCGGCGACGAGAACGCCGCGGTCGCGTCGCTCCTCTCGGGGGACGTCCACGTGGCCGCCGGCGAGGCGATCAGCCTCGAGCAGGGCGCCGTGCTGAACCGACAATGGTCAGGGAATGGCGAGGGCGCGGTGATCTCGGCGCCGAACAAGAGCCGGTTCATTCAGGTCCAGTTCAAGGATGGATATTCCAATCCGCGGGCGATCGCCGACCTGCGCGTGCGGCGCGCTTTCCTCGAATCGGCGAACCGGGCTGAGCTGTCGGGGGCAATCCTCGATGGGCAGGTCGCCATTGCCCACGCCATTGCCGGCACCAGCGAGGAATACTCCGCCGACATGGACAGGGCGGTCACGAAATACCCGTTCAACCCGCAGGAGGCGGCCAGCCTCATGAGCCAGGCCGGCTTCACCAAGGGGAGCGATGGCTTCTACGCGGATGCCACCGGACAGCGCCTCAGCCTCGAGCTGCGCTCCTTCCCCGCCGATCCCGGTCCGCGCGAAGCCGCGATCCTGACGAACCAATGGAAGGACTTCGGCGCGGACGTGAGCATCTACATCATCCCGAATGCACAGGCGCAGGACCTCGAGCAGGTCTCGGCCTACCCCGCATTCCGCATCGAGCAGTCCGGCCTGACCGGCACGACAGCCCCGGTCAAGCTCACCTCGTCCGGAATCGCTACCCCGGCCAACCGCTGGATTGGCAACAATCGCGGAGGCTGGTCGAATGCCGAATACGACCGCCTGATCGAGACGTTCGCCACGAATCTGAACCGGGACGAGCGGCACAACGCGATGGTGCAGGCGATGAAGATCGCGAGCGACGAGCTGCCAATCTTGCCGCTCTACTATCTGCCGCTCGTCGCCGCGCGCACCGCAAACCTGGAGGGCCCGGTCGCGAGCAACTCGGACGACCTGGCCTGGGACAACACGTTCCAGTGGCACTGGACGCGCTGACGGACCAAACTACGGTAGTACATTAGAAGGAGAACGTGCTCGATGGAAGAGGGCGGTCGTCGCCAGCCAGTGATGCTGCAGAATCTGCCGATCGGCGCGAAGGTCAAGATCCGGGGCGACGTTACCGCCGAGGTGACCGGCAACCCCAAAGATGGGTCGTGGATCTTCGTGCGCTTCATATCCCATCCAGGGGACCCGTCGCAGGAGGGCACCGAGGGGCTCGCCTTCGCCGACGAGGTGATCGATGAGCTGAAGTAGACTCGCCAGGGCCCAATGCCGAAATGAACCGCATGGGGAGTGCACCGCATGGCCATTGACACGAAGCAGGAGCAGTTGCTGGAGCGCCTGCTCCTGCACTTCGAGATCGAGGAGTTCCTCTATCGCGAGGCCGAGCTGCTCGACGAGCGCAAGTACGACGAGTGGCTCGAGATGATCGCGGAGGACATCCACTACTACATGCCCATGCGCCGCAACGTGAAGTTCGGCGAGTGGGAGCGCGAGAACACGAGCGACGAGTCCGAGATCTCCTGGTTCGACGAAGGGAAGGTCACGCTCGCCGGCCGCGTGCGGCAGATCAACACTGGCCTGCACTGGGCCGAGGAGCCGGTCTCACGCGTGTGCCACGTCGTCTCGAACGTGCAGATCCTCGACGTGCAGGGCGACGAGGTGCGGGTGAAGAGCCGTTTCATCATCTACCGCAACCGCCTGCAGGATGAGACCGACTTCTTCGTTGGGAAGCGCGAGGACATTCTGCGCCGCGACGCGCAGACCGGCTGGAAGGTGGCCAAGCGCAACATCACGCTCGACCAGAACGTCCTCCTGGCCAAGAACGTCACGATCTTCTTCTAGCGAGCCGGACGACAACGAGCCGGACGATAGCCAGAATTTGCGGGGACACGCCCGTCCCCCTTGTCATCCTGAGGCCGCAGCCGAAGGATCCGTAACCGCAATATTGGGGCCACGGATCCCTCGCTTCGCTCAGGATGACAAGGGTGCAGGGTGATAAGGGCGTTGGGCGCAGGGTGACAAGACTGGTGGCCTTCAGAGTGACAGCAACGCAGGAGAACAACGAATGGTGATGTTTCAGGCCAATACGCTGCGCGACATGGTGGACCTCGAGCACGGGACCATCAGCCGCGAGGTCTTCGTGAATGAGGAGATCTATCAGCAGGAGCTCGAGCAGATCTTCGCCCGGGCGTGGCTCTTCATCGGCCACGAGAGCCAGGTCCCGAAGAACGGCGACTACGTCCAGTCCAAGATGGGCGAGGAGGCCGTGCTGCTGGTGCGGGACCGCAAGGGCGCATTGCACGTGTTCCTCAACACCTGCCGCCACCGGGGTATGAAGGTGTGCCGCTACGACGAGGGCAACACCCTCCTCTTCACCTGCCCGTTCCACGGCTGGAGCTACGACACCGACGGCCGGTTGGTGGGGGTCCCGGAGTTCCAGTCCGCCTATCACGGTGAGCTTGAGAAAGAGAAGTGGGGCCTCCCGGAGGCGCGTATCCACAACTTCTACGGCTCGATCTGGGCCACCTGGGATCCCGACGCCCCGAGCTTTGAGGAGTACCTCGGCGATTTCGAGCAGTACCTGCGTCCGCTTTTCCAGGGCGACGACGGTCGGGACAACGGCGTCGAGCTGATCGGCGGTGTGCACAAGTGGTACATGCCGAGCAACTGGAAGTTTCCCTCTACCAGCTTCCAATCGGATGGCGCGCATGGCTCCATCACGCACCGCTCGGTCAACGTGGCGGCGATCGGGCCGCAGGGCGACGCGGACGGCGGCGACCGCCACCCGGTGCGCTCCAAGTGGCCCCGGGTCCACCTGGAGGTCGCGATGCCCGGCCTGGGGCATAGCGGCCACTTCACCGTGGAGGAGGCTGGTGCTCCCTATACCGAGACGTGGCAGACGCAGCCGGAGATCGAGGACTACTATCGTGAGGCGCACGAGGCCAAAATGAAGCGCTTCGCTGGCCAAAAGCTGATCACCGGTGGCGGCGGAGTCTTCCCGAACATGGTCTACCAGGGCGGCGGCGTGATCCGGAAGCCGATTGCCGTCTGGCACCCCGCCGGCGTCTACACCACCGAGTGCTGGCGCTTCTACTTCGTCGACCGCAATGCGCCGCAAGAAGTGAAGGACGCGATGCGGCGCTACTACATGCGCTATGCCGGCCCGGTCGGCTTGACCGAGTCGGACGACATGGAGAACTGGAACTACGCCACCCCGGCGAGTAAGGGCACAATTGCCCGCCGTTACCCCTATAACTATCAAATGGGGCTGGGGCATGAGTACGTCGATCCGTCGATTGCGCCGGGCCGCCTGACCCCGCACCGCGCGGAACAGGGCCAGCGGAATCGCTTCGCACGATGGCTCGAGTTCATGCAGGCGAACAACTGGGGCGACATGTATCCGAGGAGCGGCGGGCCGAAGCCGCTCGGCTATTAAGGAGTTTCACCCCCCACCCCAACCGCTCGCCCTGAGGCTCTCGAAGGGCCCCGTCCGAGGGGGAGAGAGTAACTGTCCTCTCTCCCTTGCGGGGAAGAGTTGGGAATTGGGGGTAATCCTGGGAGGACACGATGGTTGAAACACGGGGCAGCTCGCTGCGGAGTCTGGTCGATCTGGAGCACGGGGAGATCAGCCGCGAGGTCTTCGTGAATCCCGACATCTACCAGCAGGAGCAAGAGCAGCTCTTCGCCCGCTCGTGGACCTTCGTGGGCCACGAGAGCCAGGCCCCCAAGCCCGGGGACTTCTTCCAGTCGCGCATGGGCGAGGAGGCGGTGCTGCTGGTGCGCGACCGGAAAGGGGAGCTCCACGTCTTCCTGAACACGTGCCGGCATCGGGGCATGAAGGTATGCCGC
>JAXDLH010000383.1:0-10444 GCA_034666705.1 Chloroflexota bacterium | reverse complement strand
TCCCTTCATTACTCGTCGCGACGGCGATCGAGAATGGTTGCCCGGCGGCGTTCCGGAAAGTACCATCCGCGCCCTTGGTCCAGCCCGCCTCGCCCATGAGCTGCGCCACGCGAGTCAGGTCGAACTTGTACTGCGGCAGCGCCTGGCTCGTCGCCTGATTTAGCACGGGATCGCCGATCGGCGCGAAGAAGTCGGCACGCTGGGTGAGATCAGCTTCCAGGTTGTCGACGATGCTGTCCCGATCGAGGGCGTGCAGCATCGCCTGGCGCACGCGCAGGTCCTGCGCCCACGGCGCGCTCGGGTCCTTGAACTGCAGGTAGAGGCTGCGGACGCCCTTGGCGACGGCGCCCGTCGTGCCCCCATTGGTGGGGATCCATGCATCGCGGACCACGGATAGCGGCTGCGCATCCAACTGGGCGCCGAGCGGGATCATGTCGACGTCGCCAGAGAGCATGTTGGCTACGATCGCATTGACGTCGCCCAGGAACTTCAACACCACGCGGTCGATCTTCGGCCGGCCGCCGAAGTACTGGTCGAACGCCGTGCCCTCGATGAAGCTGCCGCGCGACCACTGAGTCAGCCGATATGGGCCAAGGCCGACGAACTGGGTGCTCCAGTAGGGGCTGTTCTGCAGGGCAGTCTTGTCGCCCGCCGCATACATATCCCCGAAGATGTGCTTGGGCGCGGCGGCAATGCCGTCGTAGCCGCTCACCCCGCCCGCAATCGACACGGTCTTCCAGGTGACGACGAGGGTCTGGTCGTCGAGCGCCTTGAGGTTGGTGATGTTCGCCAGCTCACCAGGGATCGAGGAGAGCTCAGGATCGGTATTGAGCTGATAGCCGAGGATCAGGTCAGCCGTCGTGAGCGGCGTGCCATCGTGCCAGAGAATACCCGGCTTGAGCTTCCAGGTCACTTCCATGCCGCCCTCCGGGGGCAGCTTCCAGTCGCCATCCTGCAGCGACGGGATCTTCTGGGCCATCACGGGAATCGCGGTCCCCGAGGGGTCGTAGGTGGTCAGCGTCGAGTGGAAGACGTAAAAGGGCTCCAGTGACGAGCTGCCGCTTCCGGTACCGGTGCCGCCGCCGGGTGAGCCGAACATTGCCGGCGAGGGCGGCTCGCGATCAGCCTGCAGCGCAATGGTCAGCACCTTCTGCGTCTTCGGTTGATCGGGAGCCGATGCCACCGGGGCATTTGGTGTCCCGCCTGTGGAGGCCGGGCTGCAGCCCAGCAGCAGCATCACGCCGCCGATCATCGTGCAGAGCATCCTCTGCACGTATGCACGTCGCCTCGATTTCGACTCGAACACCGTACCCTCCCTGGCCCGCGATTGTGGCCCGTTGTTGTTCTGAGAATAATCGAAGTCGAGGTCGTGTGCGACCGTGTACGGTTGGGGTGCCAAATGAAAACATGAGGCGGATTCTGAGGTACCAGCCGCCATTCTCGGGTGACGGATTTTCTGACCCGGATGTCGAGAACGGTGCGACTGCTCCGACCTATTGGTACGAGCGCCCGCCGAGGGCGCCGAAAGAAAGGGGTGACCACGTGAAGTACATGATCATGATGTTCGGGAGCGCAGCCGACATGATGGAGACCCAGCCGAGGGAGTGGATCGTGGAGATGATCCAGTTCATGAGGAACCTGGATGCGGACCTCAGAAGCTCCGGCGAGCTCGTCTACGATGAGGGGCTCTCCGATGGCAGTACCGCCAAGACCGTCACCTTCAAGGACGGCATGCCGGTCGCGACCGACGGCCCGTTCGCCGAGTCGAAGGAGTCGATCATCGGGTTCTGGATCGTCGACGTGGAGAGCGAAGCGCGGGCAATCGAGATCGCCTCGCACGTGGTCGCCTTCACCCACGGGCCCATCGAGGTGCGCTCGATCCCCGGTGGTCCCCCGGAGGTTTGATGACCGAGTCTCGCATCGAGGACCTGCTGCGCGAGCTGGCGCCGCAGGTCCTCGGCGCGCTCGTGCGACGGCACGGGCAGTTCGAGGTCTGCGAGGACGCCCTGCAGGAGGCGCTGCTCGCCGCGGCGCAGCAGTGGGCAGAGGAGGAGATTCCCGACAGCCCGCGATCCTGGCTCGTGACCGTCGCCTCCCGACGGGTGGTCGACGAATGGCGCAGCGAGAGCGCCCGGCGGCGGCGAGAGGAGACGGTCGCAGCACCGGAGCCGGCTGGCGACGGGCAGCCTTTCGACCAGGATGATACGCTCACCCTCCTGTTCCTCTGTTGCCACCCGGCGCTCTCGGTGCCGTCGCAGCTTGCCCTCACCCTGCGCGCGGTCGGCGGGCTGACGACGGCCGAGATCGCGAATGCCTTCCTCGTTCCCGAAACCACAATGGCCCAGCGCATCAGCCGCGCCAAGGAGCGTATCAGGAGCACCGGCGCCCAATTCGCGCTGCCGCCGGAGCCGGAGCGAGCCGAGCGGCGCATGGCCCACACCCACCGCCTCGAAGCGGTGCGCGCCCACCTGCTCGAGCTCGCGGGCGGCCCAGTTGCCGCCCGCGCGTCCTACCAGCGCGCAGCCAGGATGTCCACCAACCTCCCCGAGCAGCACTACCTCGCGCTCCGCGCCGCCCGACTGTGAATCCTTGCCTCTGCGACACTCAGGATCAGCACAACCGACCCTGTTGAAGTCCACCCGGGCGGGGCTGGCCACGGCGCTCGCATCCGCGAGGATGCGGCTTATGGGTACGGCCGCCTCCACGAGTTTCCGCCGTCGGTCGTCGCCATGATCTCGA
This sequence comes from Chloroflexota bacterium, assembly GCA_034666705.1. Lineage (GTDB taxonomy): Bacteria > Chloroflexota > UBA6077 > UBA6077 > SHYK01 > JAXDLH01. The sequence continues at coordinate 7,705 of JAXDLH010000383.1, read as the reverse complement.
GGCCCTGGTTATGAGAGAGAACCCAGCCGTGATCTGCGTCGACGAAGGTCATCCTGAGAGCGACATGGTTTGCGAGAATCGTGACGTTCCGGGTCTCCCACGATTGGCCGCCGTCGACCGTACGCATCAGGGTTGGCGCACGATCCTGAATTACCGGCGTTTGCCCGATGAAGAACGCCGTCTGCCCGTCAACCACGGCCAGGGGCCCCGGCTTCGAGCTGGGCGCACTTTCCTGGGACCGGACCGTGGGATAAGCCAAGCCCAAGGATCCGGCGAAGATCGGGATCCAGGTTTCCCCGGCGTCTGCGGAACGGTATGGCAGATACGCAGACTGGTTCATCGCCGCCCCCCCGACGAAAAGGATTCACACGTCGCGAGGTACGGTGCATCCGAGCCACGTGCTCCATTTCTGGCGGTCGGGGTAGGCGGGGAGCGACCAGAGGAAATGTCAAACCCCGCTGAGCCTCCACACGGTCGAGCCGCTGCCAATCCACCCGTGGGTTGCATCGCCCATACAGACTGACTGCCCGTCGTCTTCCAGGTCGTCGGAGACCCACCCATGCTGGGCGTCGGCGAAGGCGATGGCTTCCAGGCGAGTCCCATAGCCTGCGGTGAACCCCTGGCTCGCATCCTGCGTGCTTTGCGGCGTGACAGTTTGGATCCATAAGGGAACACGCGTGGGGCGCGCAACCGTCGCGACGATGATTCCGTCCTTCCCACCCAGCGCGCGCAGCGAGGCGGGAACCGGGGAGTCTCGTAACGACGCGGTCAGCGTCAACGGGATACTGTCGCGGGATCCGCCGGCGGAGGAGCCGGAGCCCCACCATTGGCACAGGACGGAAGGAGCGTCACAAAGACGCCGAGCCCCACGAGAGCGCGGAGCCCCGGGCCAAACCACCGGGTGGCTGCCACGAGAGGCGGACGATACGGCTTCAAGGTGCGGTATTCACGGAGGGGAGGGGCCAGGCCCAGGGTCGCCCGCCGTCGAGCTCCGGCCGAAGCGGGCACGCAGGGGAAAACGGCGCATTGCTGGGTGAGCGCCCAACGATGGTCTGGTGTGGTAGGGAACACACCCTCCGTGCAAACCCCATCCGGCACATCGACATGATACGACTTTGAGAATGACATATGGCCCATGCTAGCCTAGATGCCAGTTCGGACTCATGCTGCCACTGCCAGTCTTGGTAGAACCACGCCAGTTGGGTCGTATCGCGAGTCTAGGACTCTGCGTCGAAGGCAACGGGAGCGGCGAGGAGATCAGGCCACGGGCTGGCGGATGGAACCGAGCTCATCGGCCACTGGAGTAGCAGGGAACGTTATCAAGGGCTTACTCAAGCCGTATAGCCGCATCGTACCATCGATCAACCGGGCTTGTCGGCAAGGAGCCGCATGAGCGCGATGTGATCCGGCACCAGGAGGAGGGGCTCATGGGCAGCCGCCTGTCTTAGCCGTGCGAGCCGTCGTTCGAATAGCGCTTGCGGGAGTGCATTCAGCTGGGAACAGCTCGCTTTGTGTGCATATTTCGCTGCGACATTCGTGAGACTCGCCGGCCCGCCTACGACTCGGGTATCCACCCGGATGTTGGTGAACCCTGCTGCTTCTGCAAAGCGCTGCAGCGCGTCGGGTTCAGGATGAGCTGCGAGATCAGGCGGAAGCGTTTCTGGGAACCACTCGTACAGGGCAGTATCCTGCATAGCGTAGGGCGTCATGTTTGAGAGCACCAGCCGCCCGCCGGGCCGGCAAACTCGATACGCCTCTGCGATCATCAAGTCCGGGTGCTCCATGTGATGGTAGGAGAACTGGTTGGAGATGTAATCGAAGGAAGCGGTACCAAAGGGGAGGTCCATGCCGTCGCCCTGCACCCAGATGATGCTGGCCGATTTCCGGCGCGCCACCGTCAACATATTGATGAATGGGTCAAGGCCCACCAGCACCGCCTCGGGCACTGCCACCTCGTCGGCCGCCAATTGGATGCCAGTGCCACAGCCGATATCCAGGACCAATGGCCTCTCAGTTTCGCGTTCGGAAATGAACTCCAGAAAATCGGGGTCTGGCCCGCGGCGGCGAGCCGGGTTGTCGTCATACGTATCGGCGATGAGATCGTAGTCGATCCCGTACCGCGTGACGCGCATGTCAGCGCCCGCCCTCGCCCTCAGCCCAACTGACCGGGCAGGGGCAACTCGAAGCTCCAGCCCGGTTGGTACGCGAAGGCTTGACCGACCGCGTCAGCTAGCGGGACGCCATTCAGCAGGTTCTGCAAGGCGTACAGCACCGCGCGGTGCGCCACGACGACGATGGCTTTGCCAGGCAACCGAGTTCGAACCTCCTCCAGAAATTCGCCCACTCGCTCGACTACCTGCTCGTAACTTTCGCCGCCCGGGAAGGGCGTCAATACGTGAGCCGCGGCCGCCTCGTGGACTTCTCGGGCCGGATGCCTGGTCCAAGCTCCGTAGTCGCATTCGCGGAGTCGCCTGTCTCGATGGATCGGGATTTCACGCCCGGCAAACGCGATCTCCGCCGTTCGATACGCCCGCTGGAGGTCCGACGCGTAGACGGCGCTGAGCGAGGTGTCTCGATAGCGTTCACCGACCTTCGTGGCCTGATTCTCGCCCAGTCGCGATAGCCCAACGTCGAAGTGACCCGAGGCACACCCAGCTTCATTGTCCAGCGACGTGCTGTGCATCTCGAGGTAGAGCTGCACTCGCTGCACCGAATCGATCTCGTCGGTCCGCGGCTGCCCGCTCGCATTCTTCACAGAAGCAATTTTACTGGCACCGCAGCCGCGGATCTACCGGTCATATCTGAGCCTAATTTCCGGGGCAATCCTGCCAGGTTCCGCTCATCCGGAAATACGCCGCAGGCCGCGGGTGGGCATCATGCCCACCCGCGGCCTGCGGTTCGTACCAGCGCGTCGATCTCGCTGGCTTCGCGCTGCGGTGCGGCCACCGCACGCCGGCCTGCTGCCACCCGGCGTGTGACTTGCGAGGTTACTTACTGAAGCTCGCCTGCACCTTTGTGGTGTCGTTCATGGTCACCGTGCAGCCGTTCGGGTCGGCTCCAGTGCAGGCGCCGCTCCAGCCGACGAAGGTCTTGCCCGCCGGGGGGACGGCTGTCAGCGAGACGACCGTGCCCGGAGCGAACTTCGCCGAGCAGCTCGGGCTGGGGCAGTTGATACCGGCCGGCGTGCTCGTCACCGTGCCCGGATTGGAGACACTCACCGACAGCGTGTTGGTCGCGCCACCGCCCGCAGCGCCGCCGCCGCCACCCCCGCCGCCGCCAGCAGCAACTGCGACAAAGGTCGCCGTCACCGCCGACTCGGCATTCATCGGCACGGTGCAGTTATTCGGGTCGGCCCCCGTGCAGGCGCCGCTCCAGCCACTGAACGCGTTGCCCGAGTTAGCCTTGGCCGTGAGGGTGACGGTACTGCCCGGGGTGTAGATGCCGGAGCACTTATTCGGGCAGCTAATCACCTTGTCGGAGGATGACACGCCACCGCTGCCACTCACGGTGACGGCAAGCGCGTTCACATTGAGGTTCGCCGCCGCGTTCTGCGCACCGATCGCGTCGCCGAGCTCGCCCGCGCTCGGCGCCGTGCAGGTGAGGTCGGCGCAGAGCGCTTCATGGGTAATCGGGTCGTAGCGACCCGCGTACTTGTAGGACTCGTAGCGGCGGACCACCGCGTGGTTGCCGTTGCCCAGGTTGCCCTGATTGACCAACTTGCCGCGTTGGCGCTTGTTGCCGCCGCCGGGCGGATCTTGCTGCAGCAGATTCCAGCTCACCTCAAGCTGTGCTGCAGCTTCGGGCACCACCGCGTGGTTGTCGCCCATGAGCTGATCGAGGTCGACTTTGCCTTGCTGCTCGGTCTTGTACACCTTTACCCACTGCGCGTCGCCGAAGACGGCGGGCACTGGCGGCGGCGGCGCCTGCACCTGGGCCACGACCACCGGGGGGAGCGCCGGGTTGGCGGGTTGCACGACCGTCCAGACGGGTGCGGGAAGATTGACGTTGCTGCTGCTTGGGATCAACGTACCGGGATTGGCCGGGTCGGCGACCAGCCAGTGGTAATTGATCGTACTGGGGTTTGCCACGGAGCTGATGCCGAAATGCTCGCAGCCCGCCGTCTGATACGTGGAGGGCATGCCGAGCGTCCAGCAGGAATCGCCGGGCACCGAGGTCAACGATGGTGGCACCGGCGTGGACGTCGAGTAGGTGCGGGTCGCCGGGTTGTAGGTCGCAGCCCAGCGCACACGCACGCCGCCGGGAAAATCAGTAGCGGTGCCGAAGCCGTAGCGGATCACGCCGGCATTGAAATTGGACGGGAAGATCCGCGTGAGCTGCGACTGACTGACGCCGTAGACCTCCATCTCGAAGCCGTACGTCGGTTCACCGGTGTTGTTGAGGACGTCGAAGTTCTGATATGAGCCGGCCATGGCGATCGCGGGCGCTGCCACCTGCGCTTGCGCGGACGTTTGCGCGCCGGGCAGCCACGTGCTGAAGCACAGCGCCGCAAGGATGGCGGCCCACCAGAATTTGCGAGCGAGTGGATGAAGCATGTGGCTCACCGCTCCACCTCGTGTTCAGACGGTCGAAAACAAGAGTCCATATCGAGTGTCGCCTCCAGTGTTGAGAGTGGTCCAAGGATAGGCGTGGGCCTCCGCCGCCGCCCACGGGCAAAGGTTGGGACTCTGGTCCGACCAAAGTCGGAAGATGCGTGGACCAACGGCCAAGAGCGGTCGAGTCAGGGAGCATCCGGCTACCCAAGGGAGGCGGCCGTGCGGAGGACGAGTCGGGCCAGCGATACTCAGACGGTCGCGTATGTGCGACCAGGAGAATCGCCGATGGCCTCTCTCAGCCAACTCGTGCTCCGGGATGCCCGGCCCGAGGAGCTCGACGCGGTTTCCGCCATTATCCGGGCAGCGTACGCCGAGTACGCGTCGATGATGCCGGCCGATCGCTGGACCGCGTATATCGAGCGTGCGACCGACGTGCGGAGCCGGGCTCAGCTCACCGATCTGATCGTGGCCGAGCTCGATGGCCGCCTGCTCGGCTCCATCACCTACTATCCGCAAGGCCCCGCCTCCACCGACCAGCACTGGCCCCCCGGTTGGGTGGGGCTGCGCCTGCTCGCCGTAACGCCCGAGGGACGCGGACTGGGGATCGGGCGTGCGCTCATGGAGGAGTGCGTGCGCCGAGGGCGCGCGCAGGGCGCCATGGCAGTCGGGCTGCACACGACCGAGCGGATGGCCATCGGCAAAGCGATGTATGAGCGGATGGGATTCGAACGGGTGCCCGCAAGCGACTTTGGCGGTGGCGGCGGTACGACCGTGCTGGCATACCGCTTGGACCTCACGGCGCCTACCGTCGCCATCCAGGGCCCATGAACGACTCCTCGTCTTTGTGCAACGGCGACCGGGTTGACGGAACGATTTCGAAGGACATGCCAGAGGTCAAATAGATCCGGAGTGCGGCGGGCTAGCTCGGCGCGCTGAAGCGAGCTTCCGGCGATCGATCGATGTTCCCTGCTCAGGGATGGATGTTGGCAAGGTGGGCGCACGGCTTATCGTCGCGTCACGTACAGTGAGGAGATGAGCTGCGCGTGCCATCGCCGCGCGGCGGGAAGGCCCCCACCTTGTTGAAGAAGGCCCTGCTCCGAGGCTGCGTTTCGTTCCTTGCCACGTGCAGCGTCTTAGCGACACTGGCGGCACCGGTCCGCGGCCAGGATGCAAACCTCGTGGCGGCACGGCAGGGCACCATGCCAATCGTCCTGACCGCACCGCATGGGGGGAGTGCCGTGGTGCCGGGCGTGGCGGTGCGAACCAACGGCACGATTGTCCAGGACGAGCGGACGCGAGAGATCACCGACATGGTCGCGGACAAGCTCGAGAGCCGGTTCTGCCAGCGACCCTATACGGTCGAGGCGCTCTTCCACCGCCGATATATCGACGCCAACCGCCCGGAGGCCGAGGCGTTCGAGCAGCCCGCGGCGCGGCCCTACTACCTCGGCTATCACCAGCAGGTGCGCAGCTATGTGGACGAAGTCCGGCAGCTCTATCCGGATGGCGCCATCCTGGTTGACGTGCATGGGCAAGCGGAGAACCCCGACACGATCCATCGCGGCACGCAGAACGGCCTGACGATGAAAGGGATCGTCGATCGCCGCGGGGTGACCGCGCTCGTGGGGGAGAACAGCATCTTCGGCCGGCTGCAAGCCCTGGGCTACACGGTGTTCCCGGCGAACACGCCGCCAGGCAATCCGCGCGAGAGCCCCCTGTACAACGGCGGGTATACAGTGCAGACGTACGGTAGCCACCAGCCCAATGGCATCGACGCAATCCAGATCGAGATCGGCGCCAACTTCCGGCGGGTCGCCGCCTTGCCCCAACTGACGGACGATCTCACGGACGCGATCGGCACCTACTACACCACATTCGTCAAGGACCAACCGCGGTGCGACCTCGGAGGCTCACCCGCCCCTCCAGACGCCGCAACCGGCGATCAGTGAGACGCCAGGTTACGGTTTCCCTTGAAACGATTGAAATCGCGGCCCAGGTATCGCGGCCCATCCATAGACTTGGCGCGCGCGGCATGGCGGGTGCGCTGTCGCTATCTGCCAAGGTATAGGACTTCGCCTGTCAAAATGCGGGGAGCATTCAATACCTTTGCTGATCAATGGGTGGGTTGAGCAGCGCTTTGCGGCAGCGGCTGAGTAGCGTGCAGTACGAGAGACTCGGGGAACTGAGTGGCATGAAATACGAAGGCCCATGGGGACTCGCGGAGTTCCGGCATCCGCCAGCTGGTACGGAATGGCAAGTCGAGGGAGGGATCGTACGGGTGCAGCACACTCGCGCGCGTGATTTCCTTGACGAACGTATGAGCGTTGTAATGGACAACATGCGCATTCTCGCGAGCGGGCCGCTGGACGACAACCTCCGCATCGTTTTTTCTGGGTTTCCCTTTGGTAGGGTGAACAACCCCATGCTCCGGAGCGACGGGTCACTCCTCGCCGACGCCGGCGAGCTCGGCGTAGTAGGCCCAGCGGACCTCGAAGCCGACGCCGGTCGACTTGAGTTGGACGATCTCGTCGTGCGGGATGACGCGCGGCTGCCGGCCGATCGCCAGCACCTTGTAGTTCGCGTCTGCCAGATGCTCGAGGTGAATCGCGCCGATGGCGGCCTCCTGCACGGTGGCGGCGGCGCTGACGATGCCATGCCCCTGGAGGAGACAGACCGCGTGGTCGCCCATGGTCCGGGCTACGTCGTCGCCGAGGTCGTTGTCCGTCACGAGCTTGGCGCACGGCCACATGGGCACCGGCTTCTCCACTAACGGCGACTCGACGTGCAGCACGGGCAGGATCGGCGCCTCGGCAATGCTCATGAGGGTGGCCATGTGCTGGTGGGTGTGGACGATCGCCTGCACGTCCGGTCGGGCGCGGTAGATGCACGTATGGATGAAGCGCTCGGACGGCGGGCCGTCGTTGCCTTCGACGAGCTTGCCGTCGAGATCGATGATCACCATATCCTCAGGCTTCACACGGTCTTGCGACTTGATGCGGACCGAATGGCGGGGCTTGATGAGGATGTGGTCGGTGCCGGGGATCCGCACGCTCGGGTGGCCCATGTAGTCCGTGAGGCCAAGTCGGAACATGACCCGGCAGCAATCCGCCAGAAGCTGGCGTAGCTCTTGTTCTGTCGCGTTCGCCATCAGG
>JAXDLH010000382.1:0-4285 GCA_034666705.1 Chloroflexota bacterium | reverse complement strand
AAGGCTCCCGCCGGCGGGATAGCGCCCCGCACCACGCCCACTGGAGGGCTGCTATGTGGTTGACGACGCTTTCCGTCCGGCGACCGCTGGCGGTGCTGGCGGTATTCCTGGCGATTGGTCTTGCCGGCCTGCTCGCCTACAACACCCTTCCGATCAACCAGTTCCCCAACGTGAACATCCCCGTTGTCACCGTACTCACGACCTACCCGGGCGCGGGCCCGGAGGAAGTCGAGCTCCAGGTCACCCGCCTCATCGAAGACGCGGTTGCAGGACTCAACGACCTGGATTACGTCACGAGCGTCTCCAGCGAGAGCGTGTCGCAGGTCACGATTGTTTTCACGGAGCACGCGAACAGCGATCTCATCGGGACTACGGTAGAGCGACAGGTCAACTCGGTCCTGCAGCGACTGCCCGCCGACGCCGATCGACCATCAGTCCTGAAGCTCGACTTCAGCCAGCAGGCGATCATTCAACTCGCGCTGGTCAGCGATAGCCTGCCGCCTGAGGAGCAGTTCCGCGTCGCCGATGAGGTGATTCGGCCGGAGCTCGAGCGGACGAAGGGCGTAGCCCAGGTCAGCATCGTCGGCGGCCGGCAGCAGGAAGTCCGGGTCGAGGTCGATCCATTCCTCCTCGGTGCTCGTGGCGTGTCGTTAGCCCAGGTGCAAACTGCGCTCGCCCAGGCAAATCAGTCTGTCCCCGGCGGTAGTATCGCGGAGCAAGGCCGCGAGTACACCTTGCGGCTCTACGGCCTCTTCGCGCGTCCGGAGGACCTGGCGGGCATCGCGGTTGGCGGTACGCGCGACGCGCCAGTGCGTTTGCAGGACATCGCGACGGTGCACCTGGGGGCGTCGAGCCAGACGCAGATAAGCCGGGTGAATCACCGGCCGGCGATCGTCATCGGGGTTACCAAGCAGAGCGGGGCAAACGTCACCGACATCGCCGATGGCGTGCGCGCTGCGCTGCCGCATCTCCGTGCCTCCTTGCCGGTGGGAAGCGATCTGGTGATCGTGCAGGACACCAGCGATTCGATCCGCGGCTCGATCTCCGGTGTCCAGAATGAGATTCTTTCGGCTGTTGCCCTCACCGCCATCGTGCTGCTGTTGTTCCTGCACCGGTTCCGCGTCTCGGCCATCGTGCTCATCTCGATCCCGATGACGCTGCTCGCGACCCTGGCGATGATGCGACTCATGGGTTTCAGCTTGAACCTCCCCAGCACGCTTGGCCTGACCTTGACGGTCGGGATCCTGGTAGACGACTCGATTGTGGTACTGGAGAACATCCTGCGCCATCTCAGTCATGGTGAACCGCCAGCCGACGCGACCATCAAGGGCCGCGCCGAGATTGGGCTGGCCGCGATCGCGATTACCTTTGTCGACGTGGTCGTATTCGCGCCGGTCGGACTCGTCAGCGGCCAGGTTGGCAGTATTCTCCGCGAGTTCGGCTTTACGATTGCCGCCGCGACGCTCTTCTCGCTGGTCGTCTCCTTCACCCTCACGCCGATGATCGCCTCCCATCTCTTGACCGCGGATGATCACGGCTCGACCGGCGGCGGGCCCCTGGCACGATTTGGCCGGCGATGGGACGCTGGCTTCGCTCGCCTGCAGGCAGGATATCGGGCGATCCTCACTTGGAGCCTTACCCACCGACCGGTCGTCTTGCTGGGCGCCGGCGCTACCGTCGCCGCAGGGGTCGTGCTGGTCATGACGGGGCTCGTGAGCAACGAGTTTTTCCCTGCCACGGATCAAGGATTCTTATTCGTCTCCACCGAGGCGCCGCCGGGCACATCGCTCGAACGGCACGATGCCGCCATGCGCCAGATCGAGGAGCGGCTGTTGAAGATTCCGGAGGTCGTGACCGTCACCTCGTCGGTAGGCGGGGGCGCGAGCTCAGGTGGATTCACGCTCGGGGCGGGGCAGGCGCGGTTCGGCAACCTCACGGTCGAGCTCACGCCGCGGAGCAGTGGCCGGCGCGACGTGTTCACCATCGTCGAGGACGTACGTGGGCTGACGCGCGACGTGCCCGGTGTCGTGGTCCGTGTGGATGCCCAGGGTGGAGGAGCGAGCGCGCAACCCGTCTCCGTCCGCTTGCAGGGCCCGGACAGCGCGCGCCTGGCGCAGTTGGCCGGTCAGGTCGAGACCGCTCTCAGCGGAGTTGAGGGTCTGCGGGATGTGACGAATAGTGCGGCGGTGGGGGTACCGGAGCTGCGAATCACCGTCGATCGCAGTCGGGCGGAGGATCTCGGCATATCGGCGTCCTCGCTCGGCCAAACGATTCGGGCTTCGTACGCAGGCGTGGTGGCCACGAAGTACCGCCGCCCAGACGGACGCCAGATCGATGTTCGCTTGCTCCTGAACGATGAGGCGCGGGGGCACAGCGATTCACTTGCCTCCCTGCCGATCCAGACGAACAGCGGTGGCACGGTTCGTCTGGGCCAGGTTGCCACGATCGAGCAGGTGCTGGGGCCCGCCCAGATCGATCGGCGCAATCGGTCGCGACTGGCCTCGATCGGTGCAAGCCTGGCGCCGGACGCGGTCCTGGGGCAGGTTCTGCCCCAGGTCACGCCAGCACTGGCGAAAATCCAGGTGCCTCAGGGCTACACGATGGAGTTCGGCGGGAATGCCGCCGAGCAATCGACAGCATTCGGGCAGCTCTTCGCGGCACTCGGCGCCTCGATCCTGCTTGCGTACCTGCTCATGGTCGTTCTCTACAACTCGTTCGTGTATCCGCTGGCGATTCTCTTCGCACTCCCAATGGCCGTGGGCGGCGCCGTTGGCGCCCTGTTCCTGTTCCACTACAGCTTCAGCCTGTTCGCCATGTTCGGCCTGATCCTGCTCGTGGGGCTCGCGATCAAGAATGGCATTCTGCTGATCGACCGCACCAATCAGAATCGCCATAACGGGATGACGCGGCACGAGGCCCTGCTCGAGGCGGGGCCGACCCGGCTGCGGCCGATCCTGATGACGAGCCTGACGATCTCGATGGCGCTGCTGCCCATGGCGCTGAAGATCGGGGAGGGCGCCGAGTTGTACGCTCCGCTTGGCGCCGCAGCGCTTGGCGGGGTAGTGTCGTCGACCGTGCTGACGCTCGTGGTGGTGCCAGTGATGTACACGCTGCTGGATAGCCTGTCCGGTAAGATCGTCGGGATGTTCCGATGGCGGCCGTGGCGAAGGTGGATCGGTCGGCGCAAATTGGTGACCGATCCACTCGGCGTCGACGGTAGCGCCGGGGGCTCCCCCGCCAGTGCATAGGCGATAAGGCTTTGCGTGCTCGTCAGATTAGCGACTTTCCACTGGCTTGCCGCCTGACCAGCGGTGATTGAACTCCCGCATTGTCTGGAAAAGGTCGCCGCGGCGAATCGCAGCACGCGCCATGGCTACCGCCCGCAGCATTGAAGCGACGTTGTGGATCGTGGCGAGGCGATAGCCGAGAAGCTCCTCCGCGACGAACAGGCTATGGATGTACGCGCGGGTGAACTCGCTGCACGCCGGACAATCACAATTGCTTTCGATTGGACCCCGCTGGTCCTTCAGGCGAACGTCGAGCAGATCGAGAGGGCCATCGGCCGTCTCCGCAATGGCCCGCCGGGCGTCGTACGCGGGGGTATTGCTATCGATCAGATCCATTCCCCTCGACACCCCGGACAGGAAACCGAAGGGCCCCGATTGCGAGCTAAGCTGGCGGAGCGATCCTACGGGCAGGGCTGCCGAAATAACGCCTCGTGCGGGATCTGTGTCGAGCCCCCACATGCCGCAGTCAAACGTATAGCCGTCATATGCATTGCTGGATGTAATCGTCGGCAAGTTGAACGGCACGACACCTGGCCCCTCGGGACGGTCCGCGGCCGGAAATGCGAGGTGGGCGAGGCGCATGGTGCCTGCGGCAATTGGCACGGTGGCAGCCCGATCGCTCCAGTCGCGCGCGCGCTGCACGGTTTGCTGTACCGCGTCGCGCTTGGCACTCGCCGATGCCGGCGGACCAAGCGCGCAGATGACGTCAGCGCCGAGTCGCGATTGGATCTCCATGGCCGACTCGGGCGTCAGCGCGGTCGACGAACCATCGACGTAAGACGTGATGATCAGGCCATCATCGGCCACTCGGAGCACACGCGGCTGCTGGGCGGCGCGGCGCGCGGCGTTCCTGGCTGCGGCGCCGTGCGGTGGTGATACTTCCGCGGTCGGCAGGTGCGGCTCGAAGGCGGGCGCGAACGACGTCAGGATCGGGCGGTCCCATGCCATGAAGCGGTGGAGACCGCCCAGGGCCTCGATGGTTTGGATGCCCGGGCGAC
>JAXDLH010000381.1:0-8327 GCA_034666705.1 Chloroflexota bacterium | reverse complement strand
CGGCGAAGCCCATGGAAACAGCGAGCCGCCCCAGAGCGTCGTGAGCAGAAACAGCACCAGTCCGCCGGACAGGAGTGCGCCACCGAGGTAATCAATGGAAGGTCGCTCGTGGCGTTGCAGCCGGGGGAGGTACCGCGCCATCAATAGCGCGGCGATCAGCCCGGGCGGGATGTTGATGTAGAAGACCGACCGCCAGCTCACGTGCTCGGCCAGGTAGCCGCCCATGATCGGCCCCAGGATCGACGCCAGGCCCCAGATCGCCCCATTGGCGCCCTGCCAGCGCGCGCGTTGCGCCGGCGGAAAAAGGTCCGCGATCAACGCCGACACGGTTGGCTGCACCGCGCCAGCGCCCAGCCCCTGGATTGCGCGAAAGACGATCAATTGCTGGATCGACTGCGCCGCCCCCGCGAGCGCTGAGCCTCCGATAAACACCGTGATGCCGATCAGGTACACGGTCTTGCGCCCGTACAGATCGGAGAGCTTGCCCGCCAATGGGTAGACCACGGTCTGCGTCACCAGCGCCGCCGCGAAGGCCCAACTGTAGAGGTCCATCCCACCGAGCGCGGCGATCACCACCGGCAGTGCCGTAGAGACGATCAGGGTGCTCAGCGACGTCATAAGGGTGCCGAGCAAGAGCGCAAGCAAGATCGGGAGGAGCTGGCGACGGGTAAGGGTATCGATCACCGCGGTTGCTCAGGGGTCGCAGCGAAAGAGGGCATGCCGAGACTATAGCACTCGGCCGGGGAGGCCTCTTACACCAACACCGGAGCCGCGGCAGCTAGTCGCTTAGCGAGGCCGCGAATCTCGACGGCCTCGGGGAGCTCCGGCCGTGCCGTGACCACCGGCTTGCCGTGATCCGCGGCGTCGTCGAAGAAGGCGCCATGGGGCACCAGAAAGTCAATATCTCGCCCCAGGAAGCTCGCGACCTGGCTCGTATCGAGCCCACCGGGCGCGATGTGATTGAGCGCCAGCATCGTGTGCTGGCCGGGCGCCGGCTCGACCCTGGCGAGCACGTTGAGATAGTCGGCTGTCGCCCGCAACGAAGCAAGCCGCGGGGCCGTAACCAGACAGATGACGTGCGAAAGGTCCATTGCCGCGAGGTTGATCTCGGAGAGCCACGCCGGCGTATCGAGGATCACGTAGTCGACTCGCTCGCGGAATTGCTCGATGGCCTGCTGAACGGCGGCGACCGTCAGCAGCTCCGCCTGCTCCGGCACATTGGCCGCCGCGACTACCTCCACCCCACTTGCATGGCGCGTGATCAGTTGACGCAGCAGCTCCTCGTCGAGCCCTTGACCCATGTCGGCCAGTTGCGCGATCGAGCAACCGGGCTGCAGGTCGAGCATCAGCGCCGCATTGCCGTATTGCGCATTCAGGTCGAGGAGCGCCACCCGGTAGCCCGCGGTCGACGCGAGCGAGACCGCCGTGTTCACGGCGAGGGTCGTCGCCCCCACGCCACCCTTGGCGTGGGCGAACATGACCACCCGGCCATTGCTCACGTGCGGCTCGCGCTCCTCGGTCACATGCGCCCGCCGGAGGAGCGTCTCGATTTTGGCCGCCAGCAGCACCATCTCAACTGGCTTGGGTACATACTCGTCGGCCCCCTGCGCATATCCCGCCAGCACGTCGTCCATCTCCTTGAGCGCCGACAGCATGATGACCGGGATGCGGGCGGTCCGGCGACTCGCCCGCAGCCGTTGCACCAGCTCGAGGCCGTTCACGAAGGGCATATTGACATCGGCGATGATCAGGTCGGGCGTGTCGTCGCCGACGAGCTGCAAGGCCTCGAGCCCGTTCTGGGCGGTCTTGACCAGGTATCCGCGTCGCTCGAGATATGTGCGCACGAGCTTGCGGATGCGCTCTTCGTCGTCGACGACCAGAATCTTCACATCACTCATGTTCTCTCCTACGCTCAGGCTGCAGCCGCGGCAGCGCTCAGGTGGTACTCAATCCGCTCGCGCAGATAGGCCACGTCAAACGGCTTGGTCAGACATTCCACCGGCCCGTGCCGGAGTGCCTCTTCGATCTGCCCACGCTGGGCAGAAGCAGTGACGAGCATGATCGGGATGCCCGCCAGCTCGGGCCGCGACTTCATGATGTCCGCCAGCTCCAGGCCAGTGAGCCCGGGCATGGCCACGTCCGTACAGAGGAGGTCGGGGCGAAGCCGCTCGACGAGCGCCAGCCCTTCCACCCCGTCGGCCGCGATAAACACCTCGTGTCTGGACGATCGAAACGCAAGGCGAAGGACTTTGCGCACCATTGGGTCATCGTCGCAAAAAACGATCCGCGCCATGTGAGCTCCTCAAGCGGCCCGGGATGGGAGGTCCCGGGGGATGGTGACGTGGAACGTGGAGCCCCGGCCGAGCACGCTCTCGGCCCAAGCGTCACCGCCGTGCATGCGCACGAGCTGGCGGACGATCGGGAGGCCGAGCCCAGTCCCCTGGATGTTCCGCGTGGCTGGCGAATCGACCCGCGTGTAGCGCTGGAAGACCGCGTCCAGCGCCTCCTCCGGGATTCCCATTCCCTGATCTGTCACCTCGATGTGCGCCTGGTCATGCTCAGCCCGGGTGCGGACGGTGATGGCCCCACCCTCAGGCGAGTATTTCACGGCGTTGCCGAGCAGGTTGGTCAACACGTGCGTAATCTTGTCCCGATCAGCCCGGAGCGCGTCCAGCGCCGGATCGAGGTACAGGTGAATGCGGTGCTGGGAAGACGCAGATTGGATGATCCGCGTCTCTTCAGCGACGAGGCCATTCAGGTCGAGGACCTCCAACCGGAGCGGCACCCGCCCCGACTCCATCCGATCCAGATCGAGCATATCGTTGATCAAGCGGCTCAGCCGTTGGGCTTCATGGTTGATGTCGGCAGCGAACTCCTTGACCTCGTCGACGGTCAGATCCTCATCCCGCAGCATCTCGCTGAACCCTTGAATCCCGACGAGCGGCGTGCGGAACTCGTGCGACACAACCGAGACAAAGTCGCCCTTCGCTTTGTTGAGCTGCTCGAGATCCGCGAGCGTGCGGGCCTGGGCCTCGATCTTGGCCTCCTCGGCCTCGCGCAGCGCGCGCTCGCTCCGTCGCGCATCGGTGATATCCCGGGCGGCACCGTACATTCGCACGTTGCCAGTGACTGAGCCATGGGCGTGCCACCTGGCGCTGTCCGCCAGCCATCGCTCCTCACCGCGGCGCGTCACCACGCGAAACTCGCACCGGTGCATCTTGCCAGCGCTAAGCACTCGCTCCCGCTCCTCCAGGATTGGCAAGTCATCCGGGTGGGCGATGCTCGCCCAGCCCCCGCGGGTCTGCAGCTCGCTCTGGCTGTATCCCAACAGGGTGCTCATCGTCTCGGAAGCCCAATCGTTCAGCACCCGTCCGTCGGGGGCAACCTCGGCGACGTAGGCCAGGTCGGAGCTCAGCTCGGTCAGGACGCGAAAGCGAGCCTCGCTCGCGGCCAGCGCCTCCTCCGCCCGCCGGCGGTCAGTCACATCTTGTGCGGCGCCAAAGATTCGGATCGCTTTGCCGGACTTGGCGGCGCTGCGGGGGTCAGGTCTGCCGTACAGCCGGAGCCAGCGCAACTCCTCGCTCTTTGCAATAAGCTGAATCTCGCACACGGCTGGCTGGCCCTTTTGCAGTGACTCGAAATATCCGTGCACGGCAGCGAGGTCAGCCGGCACGACAACTCGCTCCCAGGCAGCGACGTCGTGGAACTCATCGAAAGTCTCGCCGCTGATCTCCTGGAATCCGGTGCTCCCTGAGACGTGGACGATCGAGCCATCAGTCTGCAGATCGACCACGAACGTATAGTCCGAGAGCAGCTCGCTCATCATGCGGTGACGCCGCTCGGACTCGCGCAGCGCGGTCGCCTGGGCGCGGAGGTCCTCGCAGATCCGCAGTACCTCGTCGATAAGCACCTTGGTTCGCTGGAGGCGGTGGATCCGTTCGGCCAGAAGCACTCGCGTATATGGTCTGGCGAGGAAATCATCCGCCCCAGCTTCGAGCACTGGCTCGATGGTACTGGGGTCGCTGCTTTCGGTGATCGCGAGCACCGGTATTCGGGATGTCGCCTGGCTTCGCTTCAGATCACGGCAGGCATCGGTCGCGATCGATTGAGCCATCGACGTGTTGAGCACGATCACATCGGGCAGGGATGTGGCCGCGAACGCGACACCATCAGGACCGTTGGACACGACTTGAACCATGCATCCTTCCCGCTCCAACCACAGGGGTGCACGTTCGAGATGCTCGGGCGCGTCCATGACGAGCACGCTGCAGCCGCTTAACGCGCCCATTCGTCTCCTCCTAGACCCGGAGAGCCACCCGGGTCTCGCATCATCGAGGTCAGACCGCAATGCTCTGACGTCAATGAGTCTAGAAGGTTACGGAGCTTTACTCATCGGTTAGGCAGCGAGTTTATTTAGAGCCAAATGGCCTATTTTCTCCTCCGCCATTCAGCCGATACTTGCAGCTCGTGGCGGTTTCGCGGCGTTTTCCCGTGAGCAGTCTCAGGCGTTTAATCAGCTCTGGACAACCACGAACCCGACGCGTCGCCGCTCATCCCCGTCGACGCTCGCTACCAGGGCATAGTCGCCCGCTGGTGGGGCGGCCCCGAGCGAGTTCACTGCCAGCAGCACCCGCTGTGTCGTCCCGGGCCGCAGCTCCGGCGGCCGTCCGGTAACGAACGTCGACTCGATGAACATGCCTTGCTCGACGCCGTCCGCGTCCTCGAGCGTCACCCGTAGTGTGTGCGTTTGGTTTGTGGCCACCCACGGCACGAGGATCGCCAGCGCGACGCTGAAGCGCAGCGGCTGCGCGGGGTCGCGGATGGCGATGCGGTCCCATGCGCCGCCCATGAGGTAGAGCTTGCCGCCCAGCACCTCAGCGTAGTCGCCGAGGATCAGGAAATCGATCTGGATCTCGTCTGCAAGCGCCATATGCCTCCCCGGCGGCCGATCTGCTCCCGAGCGCCCTGGCCGCCGGTCGGGTCCCTCGCCGCTTATAGAGATATACCGAGCCTGGCGGCGATCCGCGCCTTCGCGTCCTTGTCGAACCCCGGCACGATCTCGCCGTCGACGATGAAAAGCGGCCGCTTGATCAGGTTCGGCTCCTCGACCATCAGGCGGATCAGTTCGTCATCCGCGAGCTGGCCTTGCTGCTTGTGGAGGCCAAGCTTGCGGGTGGTCGTGCCACGCCAGGAGAAAATATCCGCCGCCGGGCGGCCATTGAGCAGTCGCCGCAGCTCATCCTCAGTGAAACGCTCTTTGAAGAAGTCGCGCTCCTTGAACTCCGCACCGGTCTGCGAGAGAGCCTCCCTCGCCGAGCGACAGGTGCTTCAGGTGCGCTTCCAGAACATCGTCATCTCAGCCACAATGCTACCTCCCGGCGTTCACGCCCTCTCTTCTCATCGCTCTTCCCCAAAGGTGGGGAGAGGGCGTCGTCCCAAAGGTGCTGATCGAGAGTGCGCGAGCTCGACTTGGATCGTATCGCGCGCGGGTCACCGTCTGCGGGCCTCCACGGCCCTTGTGTCCCAACCGTGACAGCGTGCCTGCTTACTCGGCGACCGGTGCCCCCGGCAGCACGCCCGCCATCGTCAGTACCACCGCGACCACGAACACCAGGTACAGGGAGCCACTGGCCAAAAGGTGCGTGAAGTGCAGACTGTCGAAGCGCCGCACCAGGAAGAGCAGCATCGCGCCCGAGAGGAGGGCCAGCACACAGCTCAGCGCCGGCAGAAATGTAGCATCGCCGGGCCGCAGTGAGAGCGCCCAGTCCGTGAAGAGGATGCCGATCGTCACCGGAAACGCCGACTGGAACACCATGGCGCCGCTCACGTTGCCAAAGGCCAACGTATCCTTCCGCCGGCGGATCCAGAATCCGCTGTTCAGCACCTCCGGCAGCTCTGTTGCCACCGGCGTGATGATCAAACTGAGAACGAGCGGCGCTATCCCGAGCGCGCTGCCAATGCCCTCGACGGCTTGTACGAACAGATCGGCGCCGCCGATCAGCAACGCCATGGCGAGCGCGACCTGGGCGAGGATCGAGCCAAGGCCGGGATTGTGCGGCCACCCCTCCTGGAGGTGCAGCCGTGTCGGCAGGTGGTTGATGATGTGGAGCGGACCGAGCTCATCCTCCGATGGCGCCGCGGGCTGCGTGAGCAGGCGGCGCATGTAGAGTCCATAGAGCGGAATCAGCGCCGCGGCCACGAGCCATCGAGCCCAGCGCACCGACTCGGGCAGGAGCGCCACGCCGAATGCGAGCGCATACGCCCCAAGAAAGAACTTCAGATCGCTCTCGGCGCTCGCCACGTCGAACTCGAGGCTCGTCGTGAAGCGCCGCTTCCGAAACGCCCACAGCGCCCCGGCGATCACGAGCATCGCCAGGGTCGAGAGCATGAACGGCGCCCCGAGGATGCCGCCGGTGCCGACATCCTTCGCCTGTGCGCCGCCGGCGACAAAGATCGCCACGATGGGCACCAGCGTCTCTGGCATTGCCGTCCCGATCGCCGCCAGCAGGCTGCCGGTGGCGCTTTCCGAGAGCTTCAGGTGACGGCCGAGCCACTCCACCGCATTCATGAAATACTGCGACCCGGCGATGATCATGACGAACGCAATCGCGAGCATGACGACGTCTGGCATGCTACTCCAGCCATCGCGCAGCGCACAGGAACACCTGCGTGGGCGCATGGCGCCGAGATTAGCGGTCTGAGAAGGCGGTGAGCCGCAAGTGAGCCGGCGGTCGCCCCACATCCTATGGTGCGGTGCCTCGACGCGTCAACGCGCGGCTAGAGAGATTCGGTTGACCACCCCCAGTGCCGTGACTACAATGGGACCTGACCCCACGTGTGCAGTTCTTGAGACGATGCGGTGCATACGGCACAGCACGGCGCAATGAGGAGGAGAGATGGCAGCTCCAGCCGACACGTACAGCAGCGATCAGATTACCGAAGGACTCCAGAAGGTGCCGGGCAAGGGCACGGACCTCGACGCGATCGTCGCGCGACCCAAAAGCGGCGGCCCATTCCCAGCCGTCATCATCATCCATGAGAACATGGGTATCGATCCGAACAACGACACTGCGGGCCCGCACTTCGAAAACCTCGCCGGCCGCTTCGCCCGCCAGGGATTCGTCGCCGTCGCCCCGAACTTCTATCAGCGCGGCGGCACCGTGCAGGAGAACCCGTCGAACCAGGTCATGGATGACATTGGCGGGCTGATCGCCTGGCTGAGGAGCCAGCCAGACGTGCAGGGCAAGGGCATCGGCGTGGTCGGCTTCTGCTGGGGCGGGGGCATGTCCATCGACGCCGCCATCGCCCACCCAGAGCTAGGCGCAGCCGTCATCTTCTACGGCCGCAACCCCGGCAACCTCGACGACGTTGCCAAGATCCAGGCACCGGTGATGGGTTTCTACGGCGCCGCCGACGAACGCATCTCGGGCGGGGTGCCGGCGCTCCAGGAGGCGATGCAGAAACACGGCAAGTCGTACCAACCGAAGATCTACCCCGGGGCGCAGCACGCGTTCTTCAACGAACGGAAGGGCGACCGCCACGACGCGGCCGCGGCGGCCGATGCCTGGGAGCAGATGCTCAGCTTCTTCAACCAGAATCTGAACAAGTAGCGCACGGTCTGCGATAATCAAAGATCGCGAAGGGGCTCCGCCACGCGGGGCCCCTTTTTTTGGCACTTGCAGTACGCAGGGGCGGGCGCCTCTGTCCGCCGGCCCGCCGCAGGCGGGGGAACCTCGGGGAACTACCACTAATGGAGCCTATATCGCTTGCTGCTGGCCTCGAGCTTGCTCCCCTCCTTAAACAGGCCGAGGATGAGCGGTCCACGGCGCCCGCAATCGCCGACTTCACGCTCGCCGAGCTGACCGAGGCGCTGCGCGGCCATGGGGTGCCAACGTACCGCGCCCGCCAGCTCTTCCAGGGGATTCACGGACGCGTCGCCCGCGACTGGGACGAGCTGACCGTGCTGCCCGCGGCGTTGCGACGCGACCTCGCGGCTGAATACCGGCTCCCGGCGCTCACCGTCCGCGCCGAGCAGCACTCGACCGATGGCACCGTGAAGCTGCTCCTCGCCGCCCCCGACGGCCAGACCATCGAGACCGTCCACATACCGGCGCAGGTCACCACGGAATCCGGCCGCACTGCGACCCGCCTCACCGTCTGCGTGTCGAGCCAGGCCGGATGCGCATTGGCATGCAAGTTCTGTGCCACGGGCGAGATGGGGTTCGCCCGGGACCTGACCGCCGGCGAGATCGTCGAGCAGATCTACCGCGCAGAGACACCCGGTGCGCCGCGTCGCGTCGACAATGTCGTCTTCATGGGGATGGGGG
>JAXDLH010000380.1:0-6550 GCA_034666705.1 Chloroflexota bacterium | reverse complement strand
AACTTGCGGTCGAGATCCTCGAGCCAGAAGGGGATCCAACCCACCTCGTACTCCGCGAGCACGAGCTTGAGGCGTGGATGACGCTCGAAGGCGCCCGAGAGAATCAGCTCGGTGAGCGCCTGCATCGCCACGGCCTTGTGGCCGTACGACTGGCGCGCCACGAGGGTGAGCCGATTCTCGGTGAATTGCGCGCCCTGGCGCTGCACGTTGTAGATGCCGAAGCCGCTGTTGATGTGCATGCTCATCGGCATCGCGAGCTCCTCGGCCGCGGACCAGAAGCGCTCGTAGTGATCGGTGGTCCAGCCCAGTCCCTCGGGCGGGATGATCCAGAGGGTGGCGCCCTTGAGGCCGCCGTCCCTGGCGCGCTCGAGCTCTTTGATGGCGTAGTCGACGTTCCAGAGGCCGATGTGTGCCTGGCCCCAGAGGCGGTCGGGGGCCTCCTGACAGTATTCGATCATCCAGTCGTTGTAGACACGGTCGCACGCCTGGGCGAGCTCCGGATCGTCGCCGCACTGGATGTAGATGTCCTTCGCGAGGGTTGGGTAGAGCACCTCGGCGGCGATGCCGTCCGCCGCCATATCCGCGAGGCGCGCGCCGACGTCCCAGCCACCGGGTCGCGCGTGCAGCCCCTCGCCCATCTTGACCCGCGGGAAGCGGGGGGCGCGGTCGCGGTAGCTGGCGGGCAGCTCCTTCTCCCAGAGATCCGGCGGCTCGGACATGTGCGAGTCAGCCGAAATGCGGATCTCCTGGCCACCACCTGACGTTGTGTCGCTCACGGTTTCCCTCCCTGTACGCCGAAACCGGCCCATGCCGAGCCGACGCACCCCGCGCCGACCTTGCCGCCGCCAGCATACAACGGACCGGCGAAGCGCGCTGGACACCAGGCGGCGCCGTCACGCCGCCACGCCGCCACGTCGCAGACGCGTGACATAGCGCGGGTCCAACCCCGCCATTCCGTAGGGATAGGGCGGCCAATGTCTAGTACCAATCGGGACGATGCACCCACTGCCCGTGATTCCCGGGGCAAGCGGCCAACGCTCGGTACCCCGTAGGGACCGGCGTCCCCCGCGCAGTCTTCGCCCCGCGCAGCCTTCGCCCCGCTCATCCTGAGCTTGTCGAAGGATCCGCGGCTCGCAGCGGAGCGCAGGGCCGCAGCCATTGGGGCTGCCGAGCGGCTCCAGTACGCAGGTTTGTGGGCGGACCCGGCCGATGGTGGCGGGGATTGGGTCCCGCGCTCGACGCGCGGCGGATCCTTCGACAGGCTCAGGATGAGCGGGGGACGCCGGTCCCTGCGGGGGATGTCGGCCCCTGCGGAATACTGGTTGGCCGCGCGCTCCCGGAATTGTGGGCAGTGGCCGCATTGCCGGGACCGGGTAGCGCTGTTGGCCGATGGTCCCCATCCTGGGGGATGGCGGCCTATTGAACGTCGTTGGCGAAGATCTCGTCGACGGGGAGGCGGTCGGGGATGAGGGCTTGCTCGTGGAGGTAGCGGATGAGGCGCTCGATTGCGGGCCGATTGGGCTCGAGGCCGTAGGGGAACACGTCGCGGGCAAGGCGCGCACGCTGCTCCTCCAGGAGGGAATCGAGCCACGGGGTGCTGACCACGGCGCTGTTCCGCTCCATCGCGCCGAGCGCCATCTCTTTCGCGGTGGTGAATGCATCCACGAGGCTGCGCGCCACCCACGGGTCCCGCGCCACGATCTCCTTGCGGATGCACAGCACGTGGTTCAGAGGAACGGTGCCCGTCGCGGCGTAATATGCGGTCTCGGCTTCCTTATGGTCCGGAATGAGGCGGCGCAGCGATGGGTGCTCCGCGAGGATCCGGCGGGCGTTCTCGTGGACGAACAGGTCGATCTCGCCGGCCTCCAGCCGCTGCACCAGAGTCGGCTCGCCCTGAATCACCTTGATCGCCGGCTGGCCCGGTCCGGTGAGCGGATAGCTCATCGCGCGCTCGGTGGTCCACTCCAGTTCCTCGGGCATGATCCCGAAGCGCTCGCGCAGATGGCCGCGCAGCCAGACGCCCATCGCGTGCTGATACCAGTTCATGAGGCCGATGCGTGCGCCCCGGAGCTCCTCCAGGCCGTGCAGCGGAGAATCGGTGCGGACCATGAGGAGCTGGTGGAAGAAGGTGCGTTTGGGAAAGACGGCAATGGCGCGGTGGGTATCGGTGCGGGCGCGCTGGATGATCATCGTGGCGATGGGCATCTCGTAGACATCGGCATCCGGGGAGCCCATCCCCACCGCGTAATCGAGGGGCGGCAGGTTGAGCTCGATACCTTCTGGCTGGACGAGGCCGGTGAGGACGGGAAGCGTGCGATCGTAGGCGCCGCATGAGAGCGAGAGTCGGATCATGCCTCCCACCCCCACCGCTCGCCCTGAGCCTGCCGGATGAACGTAGGCGGGGTCCTGGCCGCCCCCCGCCTCGACGGATGTGCGCTCCTCGTGCCCCCTCTCCCTCGATGGGGCCCTTCGAGTGCCTCAGGGCGAACGGGTGGAGTTCGGGGCCCTTCGAATGCCTCAGGGCGAGCGGAGGGGGTGAAAGCCGTTACGGCGACCGTGTAAGCGAGGATCTCCGGGCGAGCGGATGGGGTGGGGGTGAAACCCTCGCATCCCCGTTCTATGGGCGCGCAGGCCACTACTTCAGCTCCCAGAGGTGGACCCGTCCTGGCTGGACGCGCCGGAGGTCCGCGCACAAGGTTCACGGGCCACTACTTCAGGTCCCAGAGGTGGACGTTCCAGGTGTTGCTCGAGAAGGTGTGGCGCGCGGCGGCGTTGGCGATGCGGTTGCCGATCATCGTGGGCTCGACGTCGTGGAACAAGGGCATGTAGACGAGATGCTCCGACATGAAGGCCACCACGTCGCCCAGGATGCGGGTGCGCTCGGCTGTGGGAATAGTAGCCGAGTAGCGCTCGATAAGGCCGTCGAGCTCGGCGCTCTTGTACCGGGTACGGTACTGGCCGGCGTAGTTGTTCTCCGGCGTCGCAATGTTGGCGCTCGTGTAATTCGGCAAGCTCTGCAGCTCGGCCCCACCGCGCTCCATCTCGAACGCCTTGAAGGTCGCGCGCAGACCCCGCGCCGGGCCGGTCTGCTCCGCGGGCGGCACGACGTATGGCTCGACGCCGATGCCGGCGCGCTGCCAGGCGTCGGCGATGGCGAGCTGCGTTTTCGTGTTGACGTCGACGTCGACGGTGCGGAGCTCAACCGAGAGCTTCTCGCCCGTCGCGTCGTGATAGAAGCCGTCGGCGCCGCGCGTGTAGCCAAGCCCCTGGATCAGCTCCATCGCCTGCCGGGGATCGTATGGGTAGCGCGTGATCCGCGCTTGCACGTCGGGGTAGGCGACATCGCCGGGCCCGACCATGGCGTCGGTGATCTGCGAGAGGCCGTTGAGGAGCGTGTCGGCAAGCTGCTGGCGGTCGGTCGCGTGATACACCGCGCGCAAGAAGCGGGGATCGGCTACGACCGCCGGGTTCGGCGTGAGGTGCTGCGGGAAGAGGGAGATCGTGTTGGCCTGCACCACGTCGATGTGGCCGTCGGGCCAACGGTTGCGCACCTCGACGGCCTGCTCGTTGGAGAGGGTCTTGCCGAATGTCATGTCGAGCTGGCCGGCGAGGATGTTCGCGAGTAGCGCGTTCGTGTCCGGGATGAAGCGGACGACGATCTGGTCGATCTTCGGCGTGCCCAGGATATAGCCTGGGAAGGCGTCGAAAATGACGTGGCTGCCCTTGACCCAATCGCGGACCACGAACGGGCCGGTGCCAACGTACGCGGGGCCGGTGAAGTAGTCCTGGGCCATGAACCCGTCCTTCGACAGAGCCTGTCCTGAGCTTGTCGAAGGGCTCGGGATGAGCGGGTCGCGCGTGGTGTAGGAGTCCTCGAGCAGGTGCGCGGGCAGGGGCAGCGCGTGCACCGTCTCGCCGCCGGAGAAGAGGCTATCGGCCTCGATGTTGGGTCGCTTCCAATGGACCACGATGGTCCTGTCGTCCGGCGTGCTGGCGCCGTCGATGGCGTCGTAGAGGCTGGACGCAAACTCAAGCTTCTTGTCGCGGTAGAGGGTCAGGGTAAAGGCGAGATCGTGCGAGGTGAGCAGCACGCCGTCGTGCCAGGTGGCGCCGGGCCGCAGCGTCCACGTGGTCTCCATGGTGCCGTCGGGGAAGAGCTTCCAGCCGCCGTTGTCGGTACTGGGCACGGCGACGCCGAGGCGCGGGATGAGCCGGCCATGGTCGTCCCAGGCGGAGAGGCCGGCGCTGATCAAGTCGCCAATGGACTCCAGGCCGCGAATGCCGCCAACGCCGACGCCCGGCGCGAGGCTGCGCGGCTCGCCGAGCATGGCGGCGGTGATGATGCGCTTCTGGGCCGGGGCGCTGGTGGCCGCTGGCTGGGCCGGTTGGGACGCGGGCTGGGGCGCCGCGCACCCGGCGAGGACGACGAAGAGCGCACTGGCCACCGCGGCACGTCGCACCCGGTCATTCGCGAACTGTCTCCGCATCCATGCCTCCTTCCTACCTGCCTGCCGCACCACCCCAACCGCTGGCCCTGGGGCGCTCGAAGGGCTCCCACCCCAACCGTTGGCTCCGAGGCGCTCGAGGAGTGCCCATCCCCCAACCGTTCGCCCTGAGGCTCTCGAAGGGCCCCATCGAGAGGAGGCGGAAACCATATCCCAGCCTCCTCTATAGGAAGGGTTAATGTAACTCCCGTCGTCATTCGAGGCGAACGAGCGAGCAACCGCCCCCTTGCGGGCAGCGCGAGGGAGCTTGAGGGCCTTACAGGGGGCTTGTCCCCGCCCCCGATAGGGCCCTTCGAGAGCCTCAGGGCGAACGGTTGGCGTGGGCGCCCTTCGAGCGCCCCGGGGCGAACGGGTTGCGGGTGGGAGCTCTTTGAGCGCCCCAGGGCCAGCGGATGGGGTGGGAGCGAAACGCTGGCTTTGACCCACCCGCCATCTACCCCTGGGGGAGCAGCTCGCGCCAATCCTTGGTTCTCGGGATGACGGCCGTGAGCATGTGCACGAAGTTGCCGATCTGGTTTTTCTCCGGGTCGCGGAAGATGCCGGGCGGGTCCTTACCCGCTTCCATATCCTTCAGCGCCTGCAGCAGGTACTGGCGCAGCGCCACCACGTGGGCGTCGGTCACGCCGAGGTGCTCCTTGGTGCGGTCGGTGATGGCGCCCATCGTCTCGGTCACGCATGCATCCTGGGTGTGGTTGCCAGAGTCGATGCCGCTGTAGATCTCGCCCGACTTCTGGCGCGTCCGGTCGATCATGTAATCGTTCTGGCGGTTCATGAGCTTGCGGAAGCCGGGCATCGTGACCTCTTCGCGCTGCTGGCGGCCGTACGCGCCATCGGTGGTGCGGTCCCAGTAGACCTCGAAGTCGTACCGCCAGTTCGAATAGTCGTCGGCGGGCACCTGGTAGATGACGTGGATCGCCTCGTTCACGTCCGTGTTGCCGCGCGGCGTATTGCCGATGCACGGCATGACGAAGCTGTTGGTGCGCGCAAAGACCCGCTCGTCGTCCACGGGGTAGAGGGTGGCCGCGCGCACGCCCCACTCGCTGACGTCGATGTCCGCGCGCGCCGGCCGCAAGCGGTAGTCGCCCCGCTCGGCGGCGCCGCCCCAGGTGGTGGCGCGGGCTGGCCGCACGCGCCGGTGCAGGTAGGCGGAGTGAATGCTGTCGTTGTCGCCCTCGAGGCACTGCAGCCAGTTGCAATCGAGGAAGAACTTGCAGCCGACGTCGACGTGGTCGCGCGGCAGCGTGATCCAGGGCAGGCCGGGCAGTGGCGGCATCTTCTCTTTGGGGCCCATATAGGTCCAGATAATGCCGTTCACGTCCTGGCAGGGGTAGGCGGTGTGCTTGACGCCGTACTTGATCATGCTCTCGGCCGGCTCAGCGGGCGTCTCGAGGATGTTGCCCTCGACGTCGTATTTCCAGCCGTGATAGATGCACGCGAGCGCGCCGTCCTCGTTGCGGCCGTAGAAGAGCGAGGCGCGACGGTGGGCGCAGTTCTCGCCCAGCAGCCCAACGCGCCCGCTGCTGTCGCGGAAAGCGATGAGCTCCTCGCCGAGCAGCTTGGTGCGCACGGGCGTGCAATCCGGCTCAGGAACCTCTTCTGACAGGACGGCGGGGATCCAGTAGCGCCGGAACAGCTCGCCCATCGGCGTGCCCGGCCCCACGCGGGTCAGCAGCTCGTTTTCTTCAGCAGTCAGCACGGACACACCTCCCGGTTCGCAATACGCGACTGTTAGCAGCGCGGCCAGCCTATCACGACCGGGCCGAGGGGTCAAACGGCATTCGGAACCGGGCCATGCCTGCCGCCGACGCCAAATGAATCTCTACACTATGCGAAGTCGTGAAACCTTCCGAGTCCCGTTAATCAGGAGCGCACGTCGTGAAGAGCGACGAAGATATCAGGCGCTATACCAGCGAGGATCTCGCCGCGATGTGCGCGCGGAGAGGATTACACCGACTGGGCAAAAGTCGACAGCATGACCGAAGAGGAGATCGACCCGCTCATCGCAGAAAACCCAGAGGAGCGTGACGTCAAGTGGGATTGGGCGA
>JAXDLH010000379.1:0-17276 GCA_034666705.1 Chloroflexota bacterium | reverse complement strand
CACCATCCTCAACGAGACCGGGGAGGAACTGGCGCGTATGCCAGCAGTCCTCGATGCGTTGCTCCGGGGGCTGGGAGAGGATACCTGGTACCAGCGGCCAATCGAGGGCGAATGGTCGGTCATCGAGATCCTATGTCACATGTGCGACGAGGAAGCCGAAGACTTTCGCGAGCGGCTGAGATTGATCCTCGAAGGCGGCGCCGAGCTCGCATCGATCAGTCCGGAAGAGTGGCCGGATCTGCGGTGCTACCGCCAGCAAGACCCGAACCGCACGCTTAGCCGGTTCAAGGAGGAGCGGGCTAAGAGCCTGGCGTGGCTTGCGAGTCTCGACACGCAATCAGAGCGGCTCCTCGGATCTGCGAGACGCCCCGGTGCTGATGGGGCACGGCTTTCGGGGCTGGATCTGCTGGCCGGGTGGGTGAGTCACGACCAGCTTCACCTCGCACAATTGGCTGGGACCCTGGCCCGAGTACACGCGACCCAGTGGGCGCCCGCGAACCCAATGGAGTACGGCGGGCCGATCCCATACCCAGCGATGTCCAAGGCGACCATCGATTTGGATGAATCGCCCGTCGGCGCCGTTATTCGCGAAGTCAAAGCGGACTCTGATCTCGAGGTCGTCGTCTCGTTCTTAGAGCCGCATGTTGAAACCTCATTGTTCTTGCTCTCCAACCTTATGGCGCTCGGCCCGCGCTTGGGCGACCACCGCAACTCCGGGAACTACAAGGTTGTGCTGGCGGGCGATAAGGTGCAGGCTGCTTTCTGCCTTACGCGGCGGGGCAACCTGCTGGTTCAAACCGGCGGGCGGCCCGAGTTCGCCGAACAAATTCTCGACGCGTGCAGAAGCGAGCCGATTGCCATCAACGGCGTACTTGGTGAGTGGGAATCGGCCGACGCCATCTGGCGATTGCTATGCGCTGATTCGCGATTTCGCCCGGTTACAGCGCATAAGGAAGTGCTCTATCGGCGTGATCTGACTCTAACCCTGCCGGCGGACGAAGGGGCGCCGGCCCGATCGCTCACAGCAGAGGCAGCGCCGCAATGGTTGGCACTCGAGACGGCTTTCCTTACAGCACAAGGCGTGCCCATCCAGGGCACGGATGAACAGCGAATGGCAGGCTTCGCAGCGCTCGCCGACGCTGGGCAGTGGTGGGGCGCGTTTGATGGTGAGCACCTAATTTCTATGGCTTGCTTAAGCGCGATCTATCGCCATGCCGGCCAGGTCGGAGGGGTGTTCACGAAGCCGGAGCATCGACGACAAGGTCTCTCGAAGTCCGTAGTCACCCGGTTGATCCGCGACTCGGTGGCGCGGCACCGCCTGCAAAGCCTGAGCCTCTTCACAGGTGAAGGGAACTTCGCCGCCCAAGCACTGTACGAGGGATTGGGGTTCCAGCGAATCGGCTACCACGCACTCTTGTTCGGGGAATGGGGCCGAGATCGCGATCCTCCCGTCAGCACGAGCACCTGACACAGCGCGAGCACCTGACGATCGCGGTCGGGGGCGGTCACACTCGGGCCCCGCGGCCTTTAGCTGGGCAGCATCTCGGCGGGGATCTGTCGCGGGCCGATGCTCTCATGGTAGTGCCCGGTCTGCAGATCGTACCGGCCGTGGAGGTTGGTCGGCACGCCGTCCTTCATGCTGCGGACGATCACCGCCGCCGTGCGCTCGCCGATGTTCACCTCGACATGGACGTCGCTTGGCCTGGCCAGGTGGATATCCCCTGGGCCGGCCACGTAGTCCGCCGTCTTCCGGACATCGGCGTGATCCGGCCGGGAGCCGTCGTCGGTTCGCTCGAACATCACGATCCGCTCGTGGCCGTCCAGCAAGCCGTAGGCCGTGTAGTTGTGCCCGTGATCGTGGGCATTCGTCGGCTCGCCCCGGCGCAGGCCGGCCTCGTGGATCTGCCCGTTGATCACGAACCCGAAGTCCGGGTCTTCGTAGAACAACAGATTCCCGCCACGCCGCTCACCCGAGCCTGGATCCGCCACGGGCACTGAGCTGGGCACAGGCCATCGCGCCGACGCCTCCCGCACGGACGGATCCGCCAGCAGCTCGGTGAGGAGCGGCGGGACCGCCGCCCACCGCTTATCGAGGTCCGGCTCGCGGGCGAACAGCTCCCGCATCTTGCCAATGAACCGCTCCTGTGCGGTCTGGGTTCCGGTCTCTATTGCCATGGAGCACCTCCCTATCGAGTTGAAGGATCGTTCATACCGGCCTGGCTGAGCTGGCCACGCCGGCTTCCAGCGCATCGCCGACCGCATAGAAACGGGCGCAGGTATCCCACAGGATCTTGCGCTTGTCCTCGTCGGAGAGCGGAAGCTGCAGGAAGCTCTCCGTGGCATGCGGATAGCGGGAATCGCCGTGGGGATAGTCGGTGGAGTACACGAGGTTATCGTTGCCGAGAAAGTCGATTGTATAGCGGGCCGGTATCTCGTCGGGCTCGACCGAGGCGACACACTGGCGCTTGAAGTATGCGCTCGGCGGCATCGTCAGCTCGGGCATGTCCTGATCGCCCTCCAGTTCGTACGCCTCGTCGAGGCGCCATAACAGCCAGGGCAGCCACGAGCAGTTGGCTTCGAGAAACGCGACCCTGAGGGTCGGGTGGCGCTCGAGTACGCCCCCGCCCAGGAAGCTGCCCACGCCGAACATCTGCCCGATGGGCTGGCCGAACGCGCGCTGCAGCCCGGAGCGCGCGCCGAACCACGGCCGGGTGAGCTGCGGCACGCTCGACGCCGTCGCCTGATGGAAGCCGAGCGGAATCTGCAGCCGCTCGAGCGCATCCCACAGCGGCTCGTAGTACGGGTCGTGCCACGGCTTGCCGTTGACGATGTTGGACCGGAGGAAGACCGCCTTGAACCCGAGCTCCTTCACCACTCGGTGGGTCTCCTCGACGGCGTCGTCGATGTCGTAGACCGAGATCATGCCGGCGCCCAGCATACGTTGCGGATCAGCCTGACAGAGATCGGACAGCCAGTCGTTGTAGGCCCGCGCGATCGCGGCGGCGAACCGGGGATCCGTAACCCGGGCGCCACCATCGGTGCCGACGAGCACGTTCAGCCCTCGACTCGGGAACATGACCGCGGCGTCGAGTCCCTCCGCGTCCATCGCCTCGAGCTGCACGTCGCCGCTCCAGCCGCGCGCGGCATCGTCCCGATAGAGCGCCTGGTTTCGCAGGTAATTGCGCCCCCGCCTCGGCGACCGCTCGATCCTCGGATTGTCCGTCCCGTCCGGGAAGGAGATGCGCAGGTCGCGCACGTTCTCGGACGTCACGCCACGCGGCGCGATGGACCGGAACTCCGGGTCGATGTAGCGCTCCCACAGGTCGGGCGGCTCCATGATGTGCATGTCGCTGTCGAACACCCGAAATCCGTTCTTGGCCACCGCCGTCCGCCCCCTTTCGCCCGCCGTCATCGCATTCAACCACCGCCAACGGGCGGCGTCAACAGTTGGGCTTACCCCGACGCGGGCAATCGCCAAGTTAGCTGGCCACGCGAGACGTTTACCAGAAGGCACGGCAGGCCCGCGCTCTGCGTTGCTGAGCCCACAGCATGGTATTCTGGGCGCGTGTTGGTGATCCCCAACATCTTTTCCGGAGGCGGCAGTACCAAATGGCGACGACCGAGCACTTTCATCATCTCGTCTTCCAGGTTTCCGACCTGCATCGCTCCGAGCGCTTCTACGAAGCGGGCCTCGGTTTTCGGCCGCTGGGGCGTGACCTGTGGGCGGAGGAAGGCCCCAACGCGACGTTCGAGATCTGCGAAGGCCAGCACCTGGTGCTCGTCGAGGTTCCGCAGATCGACGCGGAGCGGACCCACGCCTACACCGGCTTGTTCCTCTCACCGGACAAATGGGAGGAGATTCACCAGCGGCTCGCAGGGCTGGGCGGACTCACCGACGAGGACCCGAAGGCCGGCCTGCGCGCAGTGGGCGAGCTGAAGGCGCGCCTCCGCGATCCAGATGGCTACCTCATCGAGGTGACGGCCCATCGGCCCACCGTGTACGAGATGCCGCCGGCCCGCCGAGGGAAGATCGACGCTGGCAGCGTCGAGGATTTCGCGGTGGGGTCGGTGACCCGGTTCGCTGAGGGCAAGTTCTTTCTGCTGCGCACCACAGAAGGCTTCCTCGCGCTCTCGGAGGTCTGTGCCCACCAGCAGTTCACGATCACCTACCAGCCGGAGCATTTCCGGTTCTACTGTCCGCTGCACCGCTACCGCTACACCCGCACCGGGCACGTGATCAGCCGGGCCGCCCCCCTGAACGTGCCGCCGCTGCACAAGTACGAGATCGAGTACCTCGGGGGCCACGTGATCGTCGACACCGACGTCAGCGTGCCGCGCAGCGAGGAAGAGGTCGACTGCGTGCTGGCCGTCCCGCAACGAGTCTGATCGCCCACGAGCAGCCAGAACGTGCGCCTGGAGACTGAAGGATGGAATACGAGGCAGAGATCGACCGACACTGCGTGTGGGTCAACGACATCATTCTGGCCGAGCGCTTCTACGCCGAGATCCTGGGCGAGATCATCCCCAGCTATATCGCGAACCGCTACATGCTCTCGACCGAGGAGATCGTCCGCGAGCGGCAGCTCCGGGCACTCGCGGCCCGGCGGGGCGAGGAGCCGGCTGAGTTTCCGGTGCCATACAGCCGGGCGATGGTGGGCCATGCCGACGTGATCTTTCGCTTGCTCGACCACCACGTGCAGGAGCCGCCGGTCGAGCAGGTCCGTGGCACGCCACGCCTGGCCTTGAGCGTCAGCCCGGAGCAGATGGACAAAGCGGTCGGCGTGCTCACGCGGCACGGCATCCGCTTCGATGGGCCCGTCGCGCACCCCGCAGCGTGCCCCGCGGCCCGGTCGCTCTACTTCAAGGACCCCTCCAGCAACTTCATCGAGCTGTGTTGCCCGCGCAATGCATAACGCGCTCGCATCGTTGGCCCAACGAGGCGGAATGCGCTCGGCGATTGGCGCGAGCTTGTTGCGTCCCGTAGGGCGAGGGCTTGTCCCCCGCTTTTGGAAGCACGGCGGGGGGCAAGCCCCCGCCCTGCGACGAGGAGAATCATCGAGCTCTTTCTGCCGATCGGCGCTCGCGGCACTGCTGGCAACGCTGCTGCTCGCGGGTTGTACCCCGGCGACGACGCGCGACGCAGCCCCGGCGCCGTCCGTAGCAGCGCCTCGGCAGCCGAAGAGCCTCACCATCGCCCTGAAGGACGAGCCGAGCATCCTCATCTCCACCCACGTCGGCGGGGCCTATACCCTGGGCCGCAGCATGCGGATGGCGCTCCACCAGCGGCTCGCCACCTTCGACGACCGGGGCGACGTGCATCCCCAGTTGGCGCTGGAGCTGCCCACCATCGAGAGTGGCACCTGGGTCGTGCGGCCGGACGGCACGATGCAGACCACCTATCGCATCCGACCCGGCGTAACCTGGCACGACGGCACACCGCTCACAGCGCACGACTTTGTCTTCGCCTGGCAGGTCACCAACGACCAGGAGATCCCCATGGGGCAGCGCAGCGTGGCGCCCTCCATCAGTGGGATCGCCACGCCGGATGACCACACCCTGGTCATGGAGTGGACGCGGACCGATCCGTCCGCCAACGGCATCGCCGAAGAGGGTGTCGGGCCATTTCCCGCTCATCTGCTGGAGAGGACCTACCAGGCTGACAAGGAGCGGTTCCAGGTGCTGCCGTACTGGAGCCGCGAGTTCGTCGGTCTCGGGCCCTACCGCCTCGCGGAGTGGGTCCCCGCCAGCCACATGGTGCTGCGGGCGTACGACGCGTTCTACGCTGGCCCCCCGAAGATTGACACCATTACCTTCCGGTTCATCCCCAGCGTGCCCACCGTCGTGGCCAACCTCCTCGCCGGTACGGTCGACGGGGCGATCCCGCCCGCCATCGATTTTGGCCAGGCGTCGGTCGTCCGCTCCGAGTGGGAGCGCGCTGGCAAGGCGCCACTCGCCGTGCTCCAGCCGATGCGATATCGCATGATCGCGGCCCAGTTCCGCGATACCCAGCCCCGCGAGGTACTCGACGCGCGAGTGCGGCGTGCGCTGCTCCACGCGATCGACCGCCAGGCGCTGACGGATGCGCTGTTTGCCGGCCAGGTACCGATTGCCGACAGCTTCATCCCGCCCGACGACGTCAAGTGGGACTGGGTGAAGGACGTCGCGACGCGCTACGAGTACAGCCCGACGCGCGCCCTGCAGCTCCTGGCGGATGCCGGCTGGCGACCGGGCGCGGACGGCGCGCTCCTCGACCGCGATGGCAAGCGGGTCAGCCTCTCCCTCTGGACCGACCCCGGCGAACTGGAAACGCAGCAGCTCGCCATCGTCGACAACCAATGGAAGGCGCTTGGCCTGGGCGTCGAGGATACGGTGCTCTCCAGCGGCCAGGCGCGCGACAACCGGGTCAGCGCCAGTTTCCCCGCCTTCGCGCTCGCGCAGCTCGCGATCGGCGCGGAGACCACGCTCCTCCGCCTGCACTCGTCGAACTGCCCGGTGGAGGAGACGCGGTTTACCGGCCCCAACGCCGGCTGCTACCGCAACCCGGAGCACGACCGCATCGTGGACACGCTGCGCTCGGCGATCGACCCTGGGGCGCAGCGCCAGCTCTACCACGCGCTCGTGGATTTGCAGACGCAAGAGCTGCCGGTGCTGCCGCTCTACTTCGACGTGGAGATGACCCTCTTTCGCCAGGGCGTCACGGGCGTGCGCGGCGATACTCGCCCACGCACCAGCGCCACCTGGAACGTCTCCGAATGGGACGTGAGCTGAGCCCTCCGGGAGAACGGGTCCATGAGGGCCCTCAGGACGCCACCACAATGCCAAGGCTGCTATCCGTCTGGTATTGGCAACCTTGGACGGTGTTGTCAACCTTGGGGGTCAGATCCCATGATCAGAGCCTTTGCAGTGCGGGCGGAGGCGCCCGCGCATACCATTGGAGGAGCCCAACTCGACGGGAGGTGCGACGTATGGCCGACCACGTGAACGGACCGCTTAGCTGGGAACAACTGGGAAAGACGGGGAGGCCGATCGCCTTCGTGCATCCGAACCCGATGGACCACACGTGCTGGCTGTATCAGATGGCGCACCTCTCCACCTGGTTCCGCTGCGTCGGCATCGACCTGCCCGGGTACGGGAAGTCCCCAACCGCCGCGCCCGGCCTCACCATGCCGGACGTGGCGCAGGCGTGCTGGGAGGCGATGGATGAAGTGACGAGCGACGCCGCGATTCTCGTCGGCGAGTCTGTGGGCTCGAACGTGGTGCTGCACATGGCCAACCAGCGGCCGGAGCGCACGCTCGCCATCATCGTATCCGGGGCGGGCTACCGGGCGGTGAAGACCGCCTCGGCGCGGCGCATTCCCCAGTATCAGGAGCGGGGCGTCGCCTTCCGTTACGAGCACACGTTCGTGGATTACAGCCCGGCCTTCCGCGCATCCGAGCTCGCGCACTACTTCGCAACGATTTTCACAGAGCGCAACTCCTGGGCGGATGCCGACACGATCGTCGAGATGTTCCGGGCGCTTGGCGAGCCGGACCCGGATTGGCTCTTCGATGGCGTCAAGGCGCCTATGGTCATCATTACGGGCAGCGAGGACAATGCGCACGAGTCAGCCTTCGACTTGCAGAAGCGCGTGGCCGGGTGCGAGCTGATCACCATCGGCGGCGCCGGGCACGCCTGCAACATGGAGCGTCCCTGGGAGTGGGATGCGCTCGCCCTCGAGTTCCTGCGCGAGCACCGGCTCTTCGACGGCAAGTGAAGGTAGCGTCCCAGCGAGCATGCGACGCCTGCCACGCTGAGATTGGGGCCAGCTATTCCACGCGGTGGGCCCTGAAGTCTCAGCGAACGTGCGAAGCCTCCTCTACCGAGATGATCTGAAAGACCGGATGCTTCGGCGCGACGCGACGCAGCTCGGCTTCCGGAGCGTCGGGCCCGACGCCGTCGAAGAACATGCCCACCTCGAATTGCCAGCGGCGCAGGTAGGCGCGCAGGATAGGGAGCTTCTCTTCGTCGCCCAGCTCGACGACGCGAATCGGCTCGCGGCGGGACCCGAGCCGGAGCTCCGCAGCGCCGCTTGCGCGGATGTTGCGCACCCACTGCGTAACGCCACGCGGCGCCACGAGATAGCGCTCACCCTCGTACTGGAGGAGATTGACCGGCGTGGTGCGCCATTCACCACTGGTGCGGCCGCGCACGGCGAGCACGCGCGAGCCGTACACGCTGACGCCAAGCCGTGTAAGCAACGCGACGACGCGATTGAACACGTGGGTCGTGAACCAATCAGGCCGCACATAGCGCTCCGCCATGAGAGAACTCCTCACGCGCACTGCGAACGCCGCCACCCACGGCTACACTGAGAAGGCGCCATCGAACCCAGGCTGATGGCCGGCCATGATTCGCGGCAAGTACTGCTCAGCAAAGAATTGGGCGACGAGCTCTCGCCGGCTGTGCACGCCCACTTTCTCGAAGATCGCCTTCAGATGGTCCTGCACCGTGGTCGAGGCGATCGACAATGCGGTGACGATGGCTCCCGTCGACTGGCCCCGCAGCACCAGTTGGGTGACCTCCCACTCGCGCGTTGATAACCCGTAGGCGCGGCCCACGAGCGGCACGACCTCGGGCGCCCTGGCCTCCTCGAGTACGATGGCGATCTGGCCTCCGGTGTGCGGCCCGTGTAGGTGCGCGGCATGCACGACAACCCAGCGGCCGGCCCGGGTCCGAAGGCGTGCGCGTGGCATCTGTGCGGGCAGCCATGCGTTGCCACGATCCAGGGCTTGCAATCGGGCGGCTACGGCCCCAATGACTACTGGCAGCTCACCCGTGCTTGGCCAATCGATGGCATCGACCTCGTCCAACCACTGCTCGGCGGCGGGCGTGCATGCCACCAGCGCGAGGTTGGCGTCGAGCACCACGACCCCGGGGCCTGCAGCGGCCGACGGCGGGAATAGGCGCGGGACCAGCAGGGCATGCCGCAAGCCCGCCGCGAGGTGCGGCGCAAGGGCGGTCAAAGCGGCCATCTCTGCAGCAGTGAAGTCCGGGCTGCCCTGCTCTCGGTGTAAGCACAGATAGCCCCAGCAGGCGCCCCCGACTGTGAGCGCTGCCCGGAGCTCGTCGCCGAGATGGAGTGGGGCGAGGATGTCACGGGCGCGCCGGCTCGGTTGGGTTGCCGTGCGCGACGCCTGGACAAGCCCGCCCACCCGGCGCTCGCTGGTAGCAAGGCGAGCGAAGCGGTTGACGTCGTCCTCAAGGAATTCATTGGCCACAAATTGCCGGGCCGCAGGGCGGAGGACCGAGTCGACAACCGCGCTGGTGTACAGCAGGGTGGCCGGGTCGGTGGTCGCGAACCAGGCCGCGTCGGTGGGGATCAGCGACGGCAAACGGCGGAGCACCTCCGCCCGCAAGGCATCGGCATCCAGCCCCTCGGTGCAGAGCTGGATCAAGCTCCGCATCGCGCGCCCGTGCTGGGCATCCTGGTTCATGCTGATTATAGACAGGGTCGGGCTGCGAGAATCCCAGGTTTCTGGGATTGTCCGCGGCCGAACGGCGACGCATGATGGGGACGTGCGCA
Source organism: Chloroflexota bacterium (assembly GCA_034666705.1). Classification (GTDB taxonomy): domain Bacteria; phylum Chloroflexota; class UBA6077; order UBA6077; family SHYK01; genus JAXDLH01. The sequence continues at coordinate 7,713 of JAXDLH010000379.1, read as the reverse complement.
CCGGCTACCGAGACGACAGCTCGGACCGCGCGCGCAAATCACCCCAGAAGGAACACCTGTAATGAACCTCGCGATTCGCCCCATGACACCAGCCGACGCGGCAGCCTGCGGCCAAGTGGCCTTCGCCGCGCACCAAGATGTCGCCGCCGCCCACAACTTTCCTTCCGAGCAGCCGTCGGCGGCGTTCGCGACGCAGATGATGCAGATGAAGCTCCAAGACCCCGCGGCGTCCGGATTCGTCGCGGAACGTGATGGGCAGATCGTGGGCAGCATCTTCCTCAATCGCTTCGTGCCCGAGATCGCCGTGGTTGGGCCCTTGACCGTCGAACCGGGTGCCCAGGGCCGGACGGGCCGCGCACTCCTGGAAGCGGTGTTGGCGGAGGCCCGGCGCCAGCAGGTGGAGGGCGTACGCCTGGTACAGTCGCCGTTCCATATCCGCTCACTGGCGCTCTATACCAAGCTCGGCTTCGAGGTGCGCGAACCGCTCCTCCTCATGCAGGGTACGCTGCCCGAGGCGCCAGGCGGCGCCGCTGCGGTACGCCCGGCCGTCCACGAGGACGTGGGTGTCTGCAATCAGCTCGCACTGCGGCTCCAGGGTCTCCAGCGCGAGCTGGAGTTGCGCCAAGCGATCGATCGTGGAATGGCGAGTGTGGCGGAGCGCGATGGGCAGCTCGTCGGCTACACCACAGGTATTGGCTTGCTGGGTCACGCCGAGGCCGAGACGACCGCCGACCTCCAAGCACTCATTGCGGCGTCCCCAACCATCATGGGGCCGGGCTTCTTCGTGCCGACCCGCCAGGCGGAGCTGCTCCGTTGGCTGCTCGGGGCGGGCATGCAAGGAGCGTGGCCGGCCACGTTGATGACCATGGGGCGGTATCAACAACCAACCGGCGCCTTCTTACCTGCAATCTCCATGTAAATCCACTTGGGGCGGGGCGGTTTCCGAGATTCCTATCGGCTTGGCGGATCGACGCCAGGATGACGTCACCTTCCCTCATGATCCGGGTTCGAACTCTGGGTTAGCCTCTTTGATGTCTGTGGCGAGTATTTAATCTCGTCGCCGGCGTACGCGCGTGCCAGTCCAGAAACAGATGTGCGAAGCCAGTCTTCCCGCTCTTCGTCGGGCTCTCGCTCCGACTCAGGTTTGGACAGCACGGTGACGAGAAGCTTCGTATCCGGCTCCAACGTATATGGCGCATCGAGCAGGATCTGGCGACCGCCAAAATGCGCTGGCAGCGTGATGTTCGTCGTCGGGATGAACCTCTAAGCACCATTCCATCCAGCCATTCTCTCAAGCGCCACGTGGCAAGTGAAGGCTATGGAGTGGCGGTACTCGGAGTCGACGGCTCGACGTTGCCCGGCGCATCGGGAGCCGGGGCCTGCTCGGACGCGGCCTCGGCACCGTGGGCGTAGGGCTCGAGGGTGATCGGGTCGATCCGGGCGAACAGCACGCAGAGGGCGCGAGCCTCCTCGTCCAGACCGGGGGTCTCGGCCGCCTGCGCGAAGCGCGCCGCGAGCTCGCCCTGTTTAGGAGCGCCGAGGTCTTCGAGGAAGACGTTGCAGAGCGTGACAAGCCGCGACGGCGGACTTACGAACGCCGAAGCGCGGCGGACAAAGTCAGGGCGGGTGAGCGAGTCGGCGCGGAAGCCGCGATAGATACTCATCCAATCGCGGTTCCGGCGGGTTTCCTGGTGCAGACTCCGCAGGCTCGCCTTCTCCAGCAGCCTGGTGGCGACGTCCTGGCGGGTCTGCGGTTGTGCTTCGGTCAGTTTGCGCCTCGATCCCGGGTCCGAGTGCGCGCCGCCCGGCTCAGCGACGCGTCGGACCGCAGCGTAGTAGCTTCCAGTCGGGCTCGCCCCAGGGCCGGTGCGCACGGGTCGCGCGAGCCGGTGACGACTGCCTCTGCCATTATGGCGCACTGCCGCCATACCCCGGAAGACGGCGGTCATCAAAATTGCTGCCTGGCCTCGGTCGTCCTCCACTTGCACGACGGCCCCGTAGGGCCCAAGGGTGCCAAGCAAACGCAAGGATGCCATCACCTGGGGGTATGGCACTCTATGACAATGTTGGCAATCCAGGGTCCAGACGGCGGCTCGGGAGGCGTTGATCCCCTCTACCGCATCAGCCCACCGCCCGTTCCTATGTCACCCAGGCGGAACCGCCGGCGCATTCGATGCCGTCAACTGGCGGTCGGAGATGCCAACCGCGCTGATCCCCGCGCCGAGCAAAAGCATGCCAGCGCTCACCACCATCGCCAGGTGGTACGCCATCGCCGATGCCCTCCGGACCGCCTCCGCCAGATCCGGCGGCAGGTCATCGGGCGGCGGGTTCAGCGGGCTCACGTGCGCCCGCACGTCCGGCTGCGACACGTCGATCGCCGGCGCCTGGGCGGCGAGCGACTGGTAGAAGCTCGCCGTGATCGCCACGAACACGAGTGCGCCGACCAACTGCGGCCCGATGCGCGAGATCGCGTTGTTGATCGCCGACGCCAGGCCCGAGTGCTCCTCCGGCACTGAGGACATCAGTGCGGTGGTGAGGGGCGCCACCATCATCATCAGGCCCATCCCGAATAGCAGCACGCCGGGAAGCACGTCCACAAAGTAGCCCCCGGGCGGGATCAGCGTCGCCGGGTCACCGGGCCGCGCCTGCCATGGCATGCTGTCCGCGGGGAGGCGCGCATACCAGAGCAGGCCGAGCGCCATGATCACCGGCCCGGCGGCCATGAAGCGGCGCGGGCCGAAGCGCTCCGCCAACGCGCCGAAGCGCGTCGAGAAGAAGATCATGAACAGGCTGCCCGGCATCAGCGCCAGCCCGCCTGCCGCCGCCGTATAGCCGAGCGTGCCCTGCAGGAAGAGCGGCGTGTAGTAAAAGCTGACATACAGCGCGCCGTAGAGCACCAACGTCGCCAGGTTCGTGACGGTGAAATTGCGCGACTTGAACAGCTCTGGCGGCACCAATGGATCGGGTCGCCGCATCATCAGGAATGGAAAGATGACCAGCGCGACTGCGCCGATTCCGAGCGCCACGAAGGCGACCGGGTCGCGCCACTCCCGCTGCTGGCCGGAGATCGCGCCGACGGCGAGCCCGCCGATCGCGATGGCGCCGACCGCCGCGCCGAGCCAGTCAAGACGGCCCGTCGCGTGCTCGTCGCGACTCTCCGCCACGTAGCGCATGGTGATCAAGAGTCCGAAGAGCACGAGCGGCACGTTGATGAGGAACGCCGCTCGCCAGGAGAGCGAGTCGACCAGGGTGCCGCCGACGAACGGACCCAGGATCGTCGTCGCGCCCGATAGTCCCGCCCAGATGCCGAATGCGCGACCGCGCTCCTCACCTTGGAACGTGGCGTTGAGCAGGGCGAGCGATCCCGGGACGAGCAAGGCGCCGACGGCGCCCTGCAACGCGCGCGCGAGGATGAGCGTAAGCATTGTGGGCGCGACGCCGCACAGCGCCGAGGCAATACCGAAGCCGGCGAGCCCGATTGCGAAGGTGCGCCGGCGGCCGTAGTAATCGCAGAGGGCGCCGGCCAGAATGAGCAGGGCACTCAGGGTAAGCAGGTAACTGTTGAAGACGTAGGATTGCGCCTCCAGCACGCCGAGCGGCGCAGCCGGCAGCTCCTGCCCGATCTTTGGCAGCGCCACAGTCACGATGGAGCTGTCGAGGAAGACCACGCCCGACCCGATGCCCGCGGCGACGAGCGTCCAATTCTTGTGTGCCATCGCACCCCCGTATCGTGGGGACCGCCGTAAACGGCCGGTCGACGGTGCCCCACCACGCCCGCCATTCCTCCCTGGCAGTCATCGCCCACTGTAACCCGCGCGCCACGCGTGGCATTCCGCGTTACACTGCCCACCATGGCAGCTCCCACGACCGATAGCCAGCGCTCAGCCCACCAGCCTCGCCCCGCGCCGGTCACGCGGCCCCAGGCAGCTCGCTCGCGGTGGAGGCTATCACGGACGGCGCCGCTCGTCATCTGGCCGGCGGTCGCGCTCCTCGTGCTGTACGCCGTCTTCTACATGCAGCTCGCGGCACAGCTCATCGCCTACCCCTACGACGTCGACCAGGGTGAGGGGTTCGATACCTGGAGCGCCTGGACGATCCGCCAGGGTCAGCTCCCTTACACGGACAACGACGAGTACCCATACTACTCGTCCAACTATCCGCCAGTCTGGAGCGCCGTGGTCGCGCTGCCGCTGGCACTGTTGGGACCGGCCCTCGGCGCGGGCCGCGCGGTGTCGACGCTCGCGGCCCTCGCCAGCGCGCTGCTCATTGGCCTCGCCACCGGCCAGCTCACGTCGCGTCAGGGGAGGCGCGGCGGACCGATCATGGCCGGGCTGTTCGCCGCCGGGCTGTTCCTCGCTTCGCCCTACGTTTTCCACACCACGCCGCTCGCCCGCGTGAATACCCTCGCCCTTTGCCTCGGGCTGCTCGGCGTGTCACTCGTCGCGCAGCCAACTCGGCTGCGCATCGGGCTCGCCGCGGTTGCGCTCAGCCTCGCGCTCTTTACCAAGCAGACCACCGCCGACGCGGCCATCGCCGCCGTGGCCTCGGTGCTCCTTGCCCGTCCGCCGCGCGGGCTCGCGCTCGGGGGCACGCTCGCAGTCGTCGCGGTGGCGGGTACGGCCGCGCTATCGCTCGCCACGGGCGGCGCGTTCTGGCTCAACGTCGTCGCGGGCAACGCCAACCCCTTCGACACCCGGCAGCTCCTCGAGTATGCCGCGAACTTCACGGCCGTCCACCCGCTCGTGCTCATACTCGCTGCGTCCGAGATGTCCGCCGCATGGCGGGCCCGCCGCTGGGCGCCGTGGCCCATCTACTGGGTCGCAGCCGCGGTCGGCGCGCTGAGCGCCGGCAAGGTCGGCGCCGGCGAGTCGTACTTCCTCAGTCTCATTGCAGCGAGCTGCGTCCTGGCCGCCGTTCGCCTCTCCGCCCTGCTGGATGCAGCGATCGAGGCGAACACGCCGCGCATCGGCCTCGCGCTCGGCGGCGCGCTGCTCGCGCAGGCGCTGCTCCTCAGCCACGGTCCGCTTAGCGAGGTGACGCCGCTCCTCGCCGACCACGGTTTCCAGGCACCCCTCCTGGGTCGCCCCCCGACGGACGCCGACCGCCGCGCTGGCGACGTAATCTCCGCCGAGATCGCGACGCACGCTGGCGACGTGCTGGCCGAGGAGGTCGGCTTCGTCGTCGTGGCGGGCAAGCCCGTGATCGGCAACCCGACCCACTTGCGCAACCTCAGCGAAGCGGGACTCTGGGATCCAGACGAACTCGTCGCCGCCATCGACCGCCACGACTTCGCCCTGGTGATCGTCAGCGCGCAGCGCTTTCCTTCGCCCGTGCTCGACGCGATCGGTCGCTCGTACTACGTCGTCCAGAGCGTCACGGTGCGCGGCTTCGCGTACAACCTATTTCTGCCGGGCGGCGACGAGCCAAGCGCGTCGGAGGCGGAGGAGTGAGGCGATGACTCCGCTGGAGGCGTTCGAGCTGCTCGACGTGCGCGTCGGCCGCATCGTCCGAGCCGAGCCGAACGCGCGGGCCCGCAAGCCGGCATTCAAGCTCTGGATCGACTTCGGCGAGCTCGGGACCAAGACCTCGAGCGCGCAGCTCACTAACCTCTACACACCGGACGAGCTCGTCGGCCGCCAGGTCATTGCGGCGGTCAATCTCGGCACCCGCATGATCGCGGGTTTTACCTCCGAGGTGCTCGTCCTCGGCGTGCCGGACCCAAACGGCGCGGTGGCGCTCCTCGGTCCCGATCGCGAGGTTCCGCTCGGCAGCCGCATGTTCTGAGCAACGGGGCACGGATTGCCGTAGGCGTTCGCCCAGCATGCGTGCTATGCTGCCCGCCGAGGTGGCAATTGGCAGCGAGCTCCCATCGCATCCGCTATCCGCGCCGGCGCGTACCCCACGATAGTGTGCGCGGACTCGCGCCGATCGAGGAAGATCCCCTTGCGGGAACGCGGACCCACGTGGTTAGATGCATATTGATATGCACGCCGTAGACGCCCTGGCGCGGACCGACGGTGTCCCCCTCGACTGAGCGACAGCTCGACGAGGCCTTGCTTCTCCAGCAGTTGCGAGACCATACCTTTGCGCCCTCCGCCGGTGCGCCTCAGGTGGGGCTCGAGGTCGAGGAGCTCGCCTTTCGCGGCGTGCAGGCGGTGCCGCTGGCGAACGTGCTCGCCGCCGTCGAGCCTCTGGTGAGCCTCAAGGAGTTGGCCGAGTCCACCACCCCGGGCGGCCTGCCCTGCTTCGAGTACGGCCAGATCCACCTCACCTTTGAGCCCGGCGGCCAGCTCGAGATCGTGTCGCCGCCACGCCTCTCCGCCGCCGAGGCGCTCACGGATATCAGCAAGCTCGAGCAGCTCCTCGATCGCGTCTTCGTGTGGCATGGCATTCGCCGGGCAAACCACGGCATGAATCCCTGGCAGAGCACTGCCGAGATCGCATTGGAGACGCCGCTGCCCCGGTACGAGGCCATGCAACAGTACTTCGGCCGCATCGGGCCCGACGGCCTGCGCATGATGCGTCTGTCATGCGCCCTGCAGATCAATCTCGACTCCGGAACGATGGGCGAGGTGCCCCGGCGCTGGCTGCTCGCCAACCTTATGTCACCTATCCTGATCGGCGTATTCGCGAACTCACCCATCGCCGAGGGCCACATCACCGGCTGGAAGAGCGAGCGAGCCCGCGTCGTGCATCATATGGACCCCTCCCGGGTGGGACCGCTCGCCGGTGCTGACCCGCCTGCCGAATACCTCCAATTCGCGCTCGATGCCGGCGTCCTCCTGATCCGGACGCCGTTGGGAACAGTACCCGGACGCGCAGGGTGGACCTTCAGGCACTGGATGCGTGAGGGCAGCGCCTGGGGGTATCCGACGCTCGACGACTGGCGGTACCACCTCACCACGCTCTTTCCCCAGGTCCGGCCGCGCGGGTTCCTCGAGATGCGCGCCATCGATGCGCCGCCCATTCGCTGGCGCGCCGTACCCGTCGCCGTCGCCACGGCGCTGCTGCTCGACGAATCGGCGCGCGAGACGGCCCTTGCGCTGCTGGAGCCGCTCGCCGGGGAACTCGAAGCGCTGACGCTGCGCGCCGCCCACGATGGGCCCGCCGACCCACTCGTGGGGCTGCTCGCCCGCCGCCTGATGGAGCTGGCGATCGAGAGTCTCCCACGGCTCCCCGTGGGCTGGCTGTCGACGGCGATCGAGTCAGATCTGCAAGCGTTTCACGACATCTACACCGCGCGCGGCCGATGCCCGGCGGACGAGCTGCTCGACCTCCAGATCGATCGCACGCCGACCGAGGAGCACGCGCCGCTCGGCACCGCGGAGGGACAGTAGTGATTGCGCGCCTGCGACAGCCGGCGGATGCCGATGCCCGCAAGCGCGACATCGCCGCCCGCCTCGCCGACGCGCGCGCCCGCACCTACGCGCTCCTGGCGCCTCTCTCCGACGTCGACATGGTGAAGCAGCACAACCCGCTGATGAGTCCGCCCGGCTGGGACCTCGCCCACATCGGCAACTTCGAGGAGCTGTGGCTCGTGCAGACGCTCGGCGAGCTGCCGCCCATCGACCCGGCCTACGACGACATGTACGATGCCTTCAAGCACCCGCGACGGGAGCGCGACCAACTGCCGATCCTCGACCGCGACCAGGCGGAGGAGTACCTCGGGCTCGTCCGCAGTCTGGCCCTGAAGCATCTTCGTGAGGCTGACCT
>JAXDLH010000378.1:0-2550 GCA_034666705.1 Chloroflexota bacterium | reverse complement strand
GGTTCAGCCCTGCCTCCTCGGCGCGGTGCGCGCGCTCGGGAGAGATGAAGCAGGCGTCGGCCTTACCGTCGCGTACGGCCTGGACTGCGTTGCCCACTGTGGATGGCGCCAGGAACTCCACTCGCTTCGTATCCACGCCCTGTAGCTCGAGCAGCAGGTGCTTGTTGCCCACCCCGTGCCCAGAGAACTTGCCCTTCTCGTCGAAGAGCGGCTCGGCGACGACGCGCTTGTTCTGCAGGCTGTGCAGGTCGGCGATCCCCGGTGCCGTGGCCACCCACTGATGGAGCCAGTTCTCGGTCTGGGCCATGCACACCATCGGCTCGCCCTGGGCGAGGCGCATGTACGGAGACACGTGATTGCCAAAGATGAAGTCGATGCCGCCGTCGAGGAGCTGCTCCTCGGCGTCGATCGCATCGTCAGTGTAGTGATACTCGCGCACGTCGATGCCCTGCGCCTGCCAGAGCCCGGCGTTCTCCATGATCGATAGCAGCGGTACCATCGACGCCGAGCGGTAGACGAAACGGACCGGGATGAGCTTTTGTGCCATGCATGTTCCTCCTCTTAGTTTAGATTCTTACTTGAGGTCCCACTCACTGGCATTCCACGTCGGGTTGAAGCCAGCATTCACCATGCGGTTGCTGATCATCGTCGCCTCCGGCGCGTAGTAGAGGCTGTACATGACCACCTGGTCAGTCATCCACTGGATCGCTCGCTGCAATGCGAGCCCCCGCTCTTGCAGTGGAACCGACGCAAAGAGGGTCGCCACCAGGCCGTCGAACTCCTGGTTCATGTAGCGCGGATAGTTCCGCCCGTTGTAGTTGTTTTCGGGAAGACGGGACTGCGTACTGGTCAGCTCGCCGATCTTCGGAATGCCGCTAGTGCTTCCTTGCAGGTTGAGTCCGGGGAACTCCGCTCGATACTTGCGGTCGTTTTGCAGTTGGATCGGGACGACGGCGACCTGAGCGTCGACGCCGATCTGCTTCCAGTAATTCGCGATCGCGAACGACGGCTTCGTGTTCTGCGCCTCCCCCGTGGCCTGGATCTCGACCGAAAGCAGCTCGTTGCGGCTATCCCGGAACAGGCCATCTGCACCCCTGGTATAGCCGAGTTGCTCGATCATGGTGGTGGCACGCCGGGGGTCGTATTCGTACTTGACCGCGGTTGCCTCGCCCTGGTCGAAAAGGGGCTCGGTCGGCAGCAGCACCGAGTGAGCTACGGCCGAGGCGTCCCGCCCGACCAGACTATCCACCAGCTCCTGCCGATCGATGGCGTAGAACAGCGCCTTCCGGAACTGCACGTTGAGCATAATAGCGGGATTCGGGTCGAGGAACTGGGGCCACAGCTTGACGACGGTTTCCGGTCGCGTCACGATCTTGCCGTCACTCCATTGCGTCCTGATCTGCGTGGCCTGCTCGTAGTTGATGCTCTTGCCGATGCTCGCGTCGACGGTGCCGGCCAGGATATTGGCCATGAACGCGTTCTCATCCGCCAGGAACTTGACCACCACGTCGTCGATCTTGGGCCGCCCCAGTACGAAGTCATCGAACGCGTGCAGCGTCGCATGGCTATCCCGCACCCACTCGCCGACGCGGTAGGGGCCAGCGCCAACGTACTCCTCGTTCCAATACGCGAGGGCAGTGAAGCTCTCCTTGCTCTCCGTGTAGGGCCGTTCCAGGATGTGCTGGGGGAGGGGCGCGCGCAGGAAGAACTGGTCTGCCTGAATGTAGGGCCGTTTCCAGGTGATGGTCACGGTCTGGGCATCGGGCGCCTCGATGGACGCAATCTGCTCGTAGCCGGCGGTCGGGGCCACCGGCAGGTCCCGGTCTTGCTCGACCTTGGTGGTGAACAACACGTCCGCAGAGGTCAATGCGACGCCGTCGTGCCAGCGGGCACCGGCGCGGATCCGCCACGTCGTCTCCATGCGTCCGTCAGGCAGGACCTTCCACAAGCCGTTTTCGAAGGTGGGAACGGCCTCGGCGAGCTGGGGGACGAATGCGGAGTTGTTGTCTTTGCCGGGCGTCAGCGCTCCACCGACCAACTGCTCGAGCTCGGAGGCGCCCGGGATGCCCCCGCCGCTGCGGCCGCCGACGAAGCGGTCGCTGGCGGCGACCGGGTTCCCCATCATCGCCACCGTGATCTGTTTTGGCGCCGCCGGCGGCTGTGGCTGCCCGGTGTTGCTCGCGGGCCCGCTGCCCTGCGAAGGCGGAGGTGCAGGCGCGCAGCCGAGCACCAGCACGGCGAGAGCCAGCAACAAACTCCAGTGCCGGTGGGATACGATCGACCGCCGCATCTTGCACTCCCTCTGTGAGCGGGAACACCACCACCCGGGCACTCCAAGTCGAAGCACCCGTCGCGCGTACTGCCAGCCGTGTCACCTTAAGCCGCCGGTCCTGTCCTCCTGCTGCCGGCCCACCTTGAGGCGCCGGGCAGGACCGGGATGCCTGGTCCAGCTGGGCGCATGTTGCTCGTTGATTGCCGTCGCCAGTTTGCCGGTAGGGCGGGGGCTCGTCCCCCGCCCTACCGGCAAACTCGTGACCAACTTCCGCCGCG
>JAXDLH010000377.1:0-2978 GCA_034666705.1 Chloroflexota bacterium | reverse complement strand
GTGGGACCGCCCCGGCATGCGGGGGCGGACCCACACTGTGTCGAGAAGGCTCACTGGTTTTACGCGTCAGGGTGCTCCCGGCAATGCTTGCACTCGTAGGGTGGGCGAAGCACCCGGCCGCACTCGGCGCAGAGCCAACGGATCGGCGGCAGCTCAGGGGCGACTTCAACGTCCGGCTCCACGATCGCGGTCGGCAGGTGTGCTACCTTTTGCCGGGTAGCCGTCGACGTCGACTGCGACGCCTGCTTCTTGCCCCTTGGCGCCGCTCGTTTCTCGACGGCTGGCGTACTCTTCTTCCCCTTCCCCATTGCACACACCTCACCCATCGCAATTCCTGCGCCCACCACGGTCGGGTCGCCTTATAGAACTTAAGTTCTATAAGGCGAATTGTACCCGGTTCGGGAGGCACCGAGGGAGAGCCGGAATGTCATTGTGCTCAGCGGGCATCGCCTTCGTGGGGCTCGTGCCGATAGCGAAGGTGGGGGCAAGTGTTCGTTGCCCGTTACAATGAATGGCGCGTGCAATTGGCCACGTGCAGCGAATAGCCCACTCAGGGGCTCTCGTCTGCAGGCCATGATTCGCGCTGGAGGGCCCTATGGACACGTTCGATCTTGGCTCCATCGCCGAGCATGACCAACTCGCCGCAGAATTGATTCGCAGAGGCGGGGTCATCGCCGAGTTTTACCGGTCGATGGTGCAGAATGGGCTGCCGCAGGACCTGGCCGGCACGATAACCGTGGAGTGGGCGCGCATCAGCATGCAGTCGAGCATCGATCCAGGGTGCGGATGTGACTGCGAGGTTTGCCGCGGCGAGGCCTAGTCGGAACCGCCACTGCAAGCTGCGCTGTGCATGGGTACCGGCCCGCATGGCGGCGGAAGCCCCCATTGATGGTTACCCTGCGACGGGGACCATTAACGCCCTTGTCACTGCAGGCAACTGCCATCGCTTCCTACGCTTGCCATACTTCCTTAGGTGTTGGCTGCCCGCCGCACGTGTGGCGAGTCGACAGAGGCACCGCAGGGACGTCCAATCATGGACGAGAGGCCGATTCTGGTGGTCGAGGATGATCCATCCATTCTCGAAGCGATCGCAACCCTCTTTGAGCTGAAAGGGTACGACGTCCTCACCGCGCGTGACGGAGCCGAGGCATTACGGCTGATGGAGCGACGCATGCCGCGCCTGGTCGTGCTGGACATGTTGCTGCCGCGCGTGAACGGGTGGGAATTCACCTATCAACTGCGTGCCCTGGGGATACACGTGCCCGTGCTCGTCATGACCGCGCTCAACGACCCGGAGTACTGCGCCACCGAGGTCGGAGCGGCTGGCTTCGTGGCGAAGCCGTTCGAGGTTGGCGAGCTTTTGCAGCAGGTGGAGCATATGCAACGTGCCGCATAGGCAGTTATGACTCGCGGGTGACCTGTTGCTGTTGTTGCACGATTGCCAGTAGCCCATCCAGGTCGAATGGCTTGGCGACGTAGGCGTCTACCTTGATGCCAGTTAGGCTTTCCGGCGTGTCCGCCGCGGCCGTAAGCAAGACCACCGAGGCATGGCGTCCGGGCAGCGCCCAGTACGCTTCGGCGAACTCACGCCCATCCATGACCGGCATCATGGCGTCCAGCAGGATCACGTCCGGCTGGCTTTCTTTGAGGCGCTCGAGGGCGATAGCGCCATTCGGGGCGGTTACGATCTCGTAGCCTTCACCCGTGAGGAAAACATCGACGACCTCGCGAATACTCTCGTCGTCGTCGACGATCATGACCCGTCCGCGCGACGTCACGTCCTCACCTCAAACCCATGTTGCCGCTCTACGCTCCATCCTGCTCACCCGTACCCTCGCGGGGGTTCCAGAATACGACTGCGCACGCCGCCGCTCGCTATTTTGCGAGCAGCGAAACCAGCGCCATGCCAAAGGATACTCCGGCGATGAGAAACAACCCGGAGCCGATGTGCTCACGAAGGTTTAGCCGCTCGGCCCAGCTTTCCATAAATCCTCCAGATATATCGGTCGTTTCGCGGAGCCGCACACTGCGGCGGCCCGTAGGCGTGAGCTGTGGCAAATGGCCCAGACAACACCAGCGCGTGCGCTGTAGCAGGAATACACGCGGTGCAGACCGCGTTCTGGCGCGCCGGTAACACGGCCCAGGCGCGCAGGTTGCGCCGCAGGCCACCCGATCACGTGAGGGTCGCGCTATGGTACGCGACTCACCTACGCGACGTCCACGCAACGCGGCGATAACGCTCGGGTGTGAATAGGGTCACTCGGTTGCGTCCAGGTTACGGACAGCGGCCTTGGTGCTCCGATGTTTACGCGGATGCAACTGCCGATCACCTTGCATGCTGCTGGCGGGCGCGAGACTGTAATTGAGTTGGTTGCCCGTCAACGGTGACGATCCGCCGACCGAGGCGGAGAGAGGGCAGCATGGTTCAACGACCTCGAGTCATGATCGTCGACGACGACGCGAGCACATTAGAGCTGGTAGAGGAGTTCCTGGTCGAGGAAGGATACGTGGTAGTCGGCGCTCGGGATGGACAAGCCGCCCTCGTGAGTGCTGCGACCGGGCAGCCCGACCTGATTCTCCTCGACCTGCGGATGCCGCGGATGAATGGGCGCGAGTTCGCGGAAGCATATCATCGCCTCCCGGGCAAAGCGGCGCCGATCGTGGTCATGACCGCATCTTCTGGCAGCTCGGCGAGCGTGGCGGAGTTGAACGCCGTCGCATCACTCGACAAGCCGTTCGCGCTCGACGATCTGCTGGCAATGGTCAGGCGATTTCTCCCGATCCGCGACGTGATCGGCTTGGACGGGAGCGCTACGCCGGCGAAGGATCGCTGACGTTTCGCTACTCACGACGCCCCGGCCGTTCGACCCGGCTTTGCCGAGACCAGCGACGGGCGAGCGCGTTGCTGATCGAGCCGTAGAAAAGCCAGGGAGCAGCGGCCGGGAGGATTGGGACCATCATCGAGATCACGATTTGGA
>JAXDLH010000376.1:0-5327 GCA_034666705.1 Chloroflexota bacterium | reverse complement strand
GGGCGATACCGGCGAGACCCCGGCCGCGGCGGCGGCGGCCCACGGCATCCACTTGGAGGTGGTCAAGCTCCCCGAGGCCAAGCGCGGCTTCGTGCTGCTGCCGCGCCGCGGGGTGGTCGAGCGCCGCTTTGGCTGGGTCGCCCGTTTCCACCGCCGGGCGCGCGACGATGAGCGGCGGCCCGCGACCCTGGCCGGCCTGCATTTCGTGGCGTTCGCCTGCCTCCTGCTCCATCGCCTGCGACTCGTCGAAAGTCCATAACACGCTCTAGGAATTGGTGGACTTGCGCCCGTTCGTCGACGATGTGTTGCTCGAGGCGGCGCTCGGCTAGCTCACGCCCGATGGCATCAAGCCGGGCGCGAGCGGGCGCCTCGGGCGGCGGTTCGGGTCCCGCAGGCTCGGACCCTTCGGCCGGCTCCGCCGCGGCCATGAGGGCTGCCAGGATCCGCGACCCGTGCAGGTGAATGATCGCGGCGCAGCGTTGGACTTCGTCCACGGCAAGCTCCCGCTCGGCCATTAGCTCGGCAAAACCCAGCAGCAGGGTGAGCGACGTACGCAACTCGTCCTCGAACTTGCCAGGGGCAGTGGCACCAACTCCAGCGGCCGGCGCGCGGGCCGGGAGCGGCGAGGTGACGGCCACGCCTGACGATGCTGTTCCATAGCGTTCCTCCGGTTGCCCAGCGATTCCCGGACGCAGCATGCGCGCCGCGCGTTAATGAGTTCGTAATGCCGAGTTGCGGCTTTGCCACAGGCACGACGACACTGGTTACAGGCGCGAGTTACCGGGGCATCCATGGCGGACCTGCCGCGGGATCCGGGTCCCGAAACCGGGCAGCTTCGGGCCGCTGCGCGTTCATGTCTGAGGCGGCTTGCCCAGCGCCCCCATGCTCGCGAGCCAGATTAGGCGTGAGCCCTGGACGCTTAGTTCTCCGCCTTCACTCAGCCGCAGTCGCGGGAAATCCGGTGCAACCTGGCCTTCCGTCCCCCCCAGCGACGGGCGCGGCGCATCCGCGACCAGCGACGCATAGTACGACCTCTGGTCGTCGCTTAGCGCATCGTTCCACGCCTGCTGTTCGTCGAGCCCACAGGTCGCAATCGCTTCCACTTCACGCGCCCACGCCATTCGCAAGCGTGGCATCAGGTCAGCGGGCGGCTCGGGGTCAGGTGAAAAGTAGACCGCATTCGCGCCCGCGGTCGCCGGGGCACCCGGAGCGAACGTGCCGGTGATGCGCGTGTCCTCGAGTTGCGTCGGCTCGAGCTCGCACACTGCCCCCATCATGATCTCAGGGATGTAGGTGCCTTCGCGAAGCGTGAGCGCGACGGTCCATTGGTCGTGCTCCCCTACCATCTGCGTGGAGCCAAGGATACTGGGATGAGTGACGTCGCCATCAGCCACGAGTTCGCCCTGCTTGTAGATGCGTACCTTCACGTCCTCCGCCTCCGGCACCATGAGTTCTGTCGCCGCGACGCCGCACGCGATATGTGGGGTGAACGCGCTCGGCAAAAGCCCTACGCGCTGGAGTTCTCGTCGCATTGAACTCCAGCGCGTAGGTGTGCGAGCCGACCACGGGCGACGTGACCGCGGCAGCCCGGAGTCGCGTTAGGCGGAAGATTTGGGCGTCATCGATACCATACGATGCAGCGCATATGAAGTCATGAATGATTCGTCATGGTGCCGGTCGGCGGGCGAACCTCCCGGACAGCCCAGGTTAGGGGCACCCCCCGCATCGGATACCGCTCCCTCACGGCTCGCGAGCCGCTCCGCCGCATGGACCACTGCTACCACCTTCATCGCCCGTACCTGGAGACCGCATCCACGATACGAAATGCAGCAGGTAGTGTTACCCTGGAGGGAGCAGCGAGCCGCGACGGGTGAGCCGCACCTGGCTACGGTGTAAGGCAAGGTGCCGACGCATGAAGATTCTCATCGTTGATGATGACCAGCAACTCAACGACGCGGTGGCCGCTGGTTTCCACCTCCAGTGGCCGGACTGCACGGTCATTGCGGCGACGGACGGTGAGGTCGGATTGCGGCAGTTCTACGAGCACAATCCGCTCCCATAAGGATGTCAAGGCCGCAGTCGTCGTGCGGTGGATTTAGGCGGCCTTCGCCAGTTCCTTGAGCTTTTTCTGATACAAGCGCTCCTCGAGGAACCAGTAGTCGTGCTCCTTCGTGAGCAGCACATACACCACGGTTAGGAGCTTGCGGGCCGTCGCGCAGATCGCCTTGCCAGCGCCCTTCTCCTGCTTCTTGCGCGCATAGAAATCCGCCAGGGTATTGCGGTCGGGCGGCTGGCGGATCATCGACATCACTGCCTCCACCATGAAGCCCCGCCGCCGCTTGCGGCCCTGCTTCGTGATGTGGCCATGCCGATCAGTCGCCCCGGTTGGTACACGGCGGTAGCCAGCCCCGCATAGGACCCGAGTTGCTTGGCGTTGCTGAAGCGGCTGATGTCGCCGATCTCGGCCAGCACCGGCCGCCGGCGAGTAGCATCTGCCCGCCGTTGCAATGTGCGATACGAGGGCATACTATCGGCGTTGATCGCAACCAGCGCCGGTCGGCGCCACGAATCAGGCAGGTTACACGGGTACGTCGCGTGCGTTAAAGGGGAGCTAGGATGGCAGACTATAAGATCTTCTCCGGCGACTCCCACATGAGCGAGCCCGGAGATCTCTGGGTCAAGCGGATCGACGAGGAGTTTCGCTGGCGGGCCCCCCGCGTAGAGAAGCGCGAGCGCAATGGCAAGATTGAGGACATCTTCATCTACGAAGGATGGCCGCCACACCCGGTGGGCGTCGGGCTCGGCGCGGCGGCGTACACCGCAGCGCCCAGAGGCGCCGGCGCGGAGTCTTATCGCGCGGAGGGGAAAGGCTACGAAGACGCCCGCGCCGGTGGGTGGGACCCCGCGGCCCGCCTGGAGGACCAGGACATCGACGGCCTGGACGGCGAAGTGCTGTACACGACGTTGGGGTTCCGCCAGTTCTGGATCCGCGACCCCCGGCTGCAACGCGCGTGCTTCCGCGTCTATAACGACTGGCTGAGCGAGTACTGCAGCTACAGCCCGCAGCGCCTGATCGGCCTCGCGCTGATCTCCATGTACGACGTCGACGAGGCGCGGGCCGAGCTGCGCCGCGCGGCCAAACTGGGCCATCATGGCGCGATGATCGGCACCACGCCACCCCCCGACTGCGCGCCGTACAAGTCGATGATCTACGACCCATTCTGGGCAGAGGCGCAGGAACTGGGGATGCCCTTGGTGTTCCATGAGAACACCGGCGGGCACGAGAGCCGCTCAGCCTCGGGCTCGTCCTACTGGGACGAGGACCAGAGCATGGGCCTCCTGGTCCGACCTCACGAGGTCCAACGCTCCCTGGGCCACATTATCGTGTCGGGCGTCCTCGAGCGGTTCCCCCGGCTGAAGATCGTGGTGGCGGAGCAAGGCACGGACTGGGTGCCGTACTACGTGCGGCGCCTCGCCAAGATCAAGGGCGGCACCACGACCTACCCGACGCGGCTCTCCATGAAGCCAATCGAGTACTTCCATCGGCAGGTGTTCTTCACCTTCACCGATGACCCCGAGATCGTGGCCGAGCGCGAGCTGGTTGGCGTCGAGAATCTCTTGTTCGCGACCGACTATCCGCATACGGCGTCGTGCTGGCCCAAATCGCAGCAGCTCGTGGAGCGGGAGCTGGGTTCGCTGCCCGCACCGGAGCGCCGCAAGATGGTCCGCGACAACACGCTGGCGATCTTCAACGTCACGGCGCCAGTGCCGGTCTGACGCTCGCCGCCGCCTGCGCCCGCGGGCAACTTCTGAAGAGCAGCCGCGGGCGGCGCCCTGGTTCACGCGTTACCGCGTTACTGTACGACGGAACGGCGCCTGAGCCGCGGGTATACCCCACGTGCCGAGTCTCGTATCGCCCACGATCCAGGGATCGCGGGTGTGTGCAACCTTCCGCGCCGCGATTCCGCGCCGGATTGCCGCCATGCGCGCGGTGAGGTATCGTCTCAGCCGACCGATGCGGACCGATGCCACTGTTCCTGTAGCGGTGAGGCACGATCCCGGAAAGGCGCACCATCATGCAGACCCAGGAGCCACAAGCGCAAGCCCACACCGCGGAGGACTGGTTCGACCCCGCGTTCGTCGCCGGGTGGCTCGCGCGTGGGGGCGGGCAGGACCGGCGCCACCAGTTTGCGAAGATCCGCGCCCAAATCCCCTTCCGGCGCGACGATGCGTTTCGCTACCTCAACCTGGGCGCTGGACCGGGCGGGCTGGATGCCTTGCTGCTGAGCAGCTTTCCGCACGCGGAGGCCACGTTACTCGACGGCTCGCCGGTGATGCTTGACGCGGCTCGCCAGTTGCTCGCGCCCTTCGGGACACGCGCCAGCTTCGTGCAGGCGGACCTCCGCCATCCCGGGTGCTGCGATGCGGTGCGCGCGCCATACGACGTGGCGGTGTCAAAGAGTGCGATCCACAACTTCTTTGACGGGGCGCAGATCCGCAGGCTCTATGCCACAATCTTCCCCGTCCTGGCCGACGGGGGCCTATTCGTGAATCTGGATCTGGTTCGCCTGGAAAGCCCCGCCCTTGGTGCGATGGCCAAGTGGGCCGGCCGTGACCCCGACGCGGGATTAGTCGGAGGCGGCGAAGCGCCTGGTGGGACGCTCGCCGAGCAACTCGGCTGGCTGCGCGAGGCCGGGTTCACCGCGGTCGACAGCTACTGGCGTGACTACGGCAGCGCGCTGTTTGGCGGCTGGCGCGGCCGCGTGCGGATTCCCGACGTGGACTGACCCCCGGATGGCGCTAAGGCCTGACGCGCGAAGCTGGAACTGCGTGGCCCCCATTGTCAGCCAGCGCCCGGCAACGGTCAACCGCAATCTTGCGATAGTAGTTGCTCCTGGCAGGCCATGGGAGTCACTTCGCACCCCAGCGTCGGATTGGCGCCCAATGTATCATGCCGCCACGGCGGCGGGAGGAGACGATGGCGGCGACTCGGGCAGTGCTCCGCGTGGGGATCGCGGGAATCGGGGTCGGTGGCTCCGGGTTGATGCGGGCCTTCGAGGGGCGCGACCATTTGCAACTCGCGGCAGTAGCGGACACGCGGGAAAGTGCACTCGATCGCTTCCGCCGCGAGTTCGAAGCGGAAGCGTACAACTCCGTGGAGGCGATGTGTGAGAGTCCGAACGTGGACGCCGTTTGGGTCTCGACGCCGAACCATTTTCACGCCGAGCACGCCATCGCCGCCGCCCGCGCCGGCAAGCACGTGATCGTCTCGAAGCCGCTCGCTATCACGATTGAGCAGGCCGAGGCGATGAACGAGGCCGCCGCGC
>JAXDLH010000375.1:0-2771 GCA_034666705.1 Chloroflexota bacterium | reverse complement strand
TCGCAGTCAACAGGGAAGAGAGCAACCTGGAGGCCGATCGCTGCTGTTCACGCCGATGGCCGAAGCGTGAATGGCGGCAAGAGCCCGAGCACGGAGGGGGAGCGCCAGTGGCGCTGAACGCCCGCTGCGAACGGGCCTGATTGCGACGCCATGCAATGAGCGATGCAAGCAACTACTTCTCATTGCATCAACTGCATGCTCGTGCACTGTAGATATACTATCTGTACCATGAACGACCATCTGCCTCGCCACATCCCCAATAACGACGATCACTCACCTGCGCACGGCCACAGGGCGCACGGCCACCATGGTCAGGAGGCCCAGGTGATCGATACGGGGCAGGGCTTGGTTACGCTGTCGATCTTCGAGGATGGGGTCCCGCCGCGCTTCCGCATCCACGTTGTTGACCAGTCCGGACGGACGATTGCCCCACCGACGAACACGACAGTCACGGTGGAGACGACACGGGAAGACGGAATTCACCAGCGCTTTGCGTTCGAGCCGCGCGGCGGCGGGTATCTCGAAGCGACTGAGATCCTCCCCGAGCCCCACGAGTTCTCCGCCGTGCTGACGCTGGTCAGCGGCGATCACGCCAATACCCACGAGCTCCGCTTCGTCGAGCACGCCCACGGGGAGCATGGCCATGCTCATTCCGGCGGCCTGTGGGGTCTCGTCGCAGGGTTGTTCCGCCCGCACAGCCATGATGCGGCGGACAGCATCGACGACGCGCTCGAGGGCTCGGCGGAGGGGATCAAGGCCGTCCGCTGGTCGCTCGTCGCCCTCGGCCTGACGGCCACTTTACAGTTAGTCGTGGTGTTCATCAGTGGGTCGGTCGGGCTCCTGGCAGACGCGATTCACAACGTTGCGGATGCCTCGACCGCCATCCCGCTCTGGCTCGCCTTCTGGGTCAGCCGCCTTCCACCAAACCGGCGCTACACCTATGGGTATGGGCGGGCCGAAGACCTGGCCGGGATATTTGTCATCCTGATGATCGCCAGCTCCTCGCTCGTCGCTGGCTTCGAGTCGGTGCGCCGCCTGCTCGCCCCCGAGCCGATCACCGGCCTCGGCTGGGTCGCCGGAGCCGCAGTCATTGGATTTCTGGGCAACGAGCTGGTCGCCCAGTATCGAATCCGCGCCGGCGAGCGGATCGGCAGCGCGGCGCTGGTGGCCGATGGTTACCATGCTCGGACAGATGGGGTGACCTCGCTCGCGGTCCTGGTCGGGGCCGCGGGTGTCTGGCTGGGTTTTCCGCAGGCCGATCCAATCGTCGGGATCCTGATCACCGCGGCGATCCTCATGATCCTGAAGGATGCCGCCGTGCAGATCTGGTATCGACTCATGGATGCGGTCGATCCTGCGCTGCTGCAGCGCGCCGAGGCGGCAGCGCAGCAAGCCCCAGGCGTGCAAGCGGTCTCGACGATCCAGGTACGCTGGATTGGGCACACTCTCCATGCAGAGACGCTGATCGTCGCCGACCCGCATCTGGAGCTCACCGCAGCGCACGCGGTGGCTGAAGGCGCCCGCCATGCCATGCTCCACGCCGTGCCCAAGCTCTCCGGCGTGACCGTGCACGTCGACCCCGCGAGTCACGGCGGCGCGGATCCCCACACGGAGCTGGCTCACCACGATCAGCGACTGACCCGCAGCCATGAGGCGACCCACCGCCAGCCTCCGGGAGAAACGGCTGTCGTCAAGCCAGCGGCAGCAGTGGCCGCGCGAGAGTCCACACCAACCCGATGACGGCCGCCACCGGTATCAGCACGTACACCGGCGTGTGCAGTCGCCACAGCGCGAGGTAGGCGCCAATCGCGATGAGCAGGGCAAAGAGGTCGAAGCGGCCATTCGGGAACAGCACGTGCCCCGCGAAGAACACCGCGAGGTTGAGGATCACGCCCACCACCGCGGCCGTCACCGCGGCCAGGCTGGCCTGAATGCGGCGCTGACCCGCCAACGCCTCGACGTATGGCGCGCCCACGAAAATGAAGTAGAAGCACGGCAGGAAGGTCGCATAGACCGTGATCAAGGCGCCGAGCGTGCCGTAGAGCAGCGGGGCGAAGCCGTCGTGCAGTTTCCAGGCCGCGAGGAAGCCGACGTACTCGGTCACCATAATCAGCGGCCCGGGAGTCGACTCGGCGAGGCCGAGCCCTTGCACCATCTGGGTGCTGTCGAGCCAACCGGCGTTCACCGCCACCTGCGCGATGTAGCTCAGGACGGCGTACGCGCCGCCGAAGGTGACGAACGCCGCCTGAGTGAAGAGCCGCAGCTCCTGCGTCAGGATGTCGTCCCCACCGCGCCACGTCACGATGAGGCCGGCGGGGATCGCCCAGAGCAACACGAAGAGCGCGGTGATCCGCAGCGTTCGACTCCACGAGGGCTGCACCGTCTCGACGGCGTCCATCGCCGAGGGGATGGCATTCCCATGCGCGGCCGGGCGAAAGACCGCCGGCCAGCGGCTCGACGCCACGGCGCCAAACACGCCGGCGCCGATCACCACGAGAGGGAACGGCGCACCGAAGAAATAGAGTGCGACGAACGCGGCGGCCGCGAGGCCAATCAGCACCGGGTGTTTGAGGGCACGCCGCCCGATCCGGATCACCGCCTCCACGACGATGGCGATGACCGCCGCTTGGATGCCGTAGAGCAGCCCGGCGACCGCCGGCACCTGACCATACGCAGCGACCAGCCAGCTCAGGAAGAGCAGCACGAAGATCGAAGGGATGACGAAGAACGACCCTGCGACCACCCCACCGCGGGTGCCGTGCAGACGCCAG
>JAXDLH010000374.1:0-3535 GCA_034666705.1 Chloroflexota bacterium | reverse complement strand
AGTGGTCCTGCCTAAGCCGGTACCTTGGCAGCAATGCGCGGGAACATGCGGAGCGCGTTTTCACCCAGCATCTTGATCTTGGCGCTCTCGGGCAGGTCCGTGCGATCCACGATCAGCGGCACGCCGTCCGGCCAGGGCGAGCCCTGATGCGGGTAGTCAGTGGTGAAGAGCCAGATATCTTCGCCGAGCGTCTCGACCCCGTACGCCAGGTGCTCCTCACCCGGGTCCACCGAGCAGTAGAGCCGCCCCTCGGCAATGATCTCGCTCGGCTTGCGCTGGAGGTGCGGCGTCATCCCGGAGCTCGGCCGGTATGCCTCATCCATCCGCTCGACCAGCCACGGCATCCAGCCGGCGCCGCTCTCGAAGATGCCTACTCGCAGCTTCGGGAACAAGTCGAAGACTCCGCCGCCGATGAGCGCGCTCACCGCGGTCATGCCACCCCAACCGTGGTAGACGGCGTTGATGATGAAACCGGCATTGTCGAGGTCCGTGGCGCCCGGCGTGAGCGGCGGGCGCAGGGTGCCGCCGTGGACCATGAGTGGGATGTCGTGCTCCTGCGCCGCGGCGAAGATCGGGTGCAACTCCGGATTGTCGAGCAACCGGCCATCCGGGCAGGCGCGAGGGATGAACCACCCCGCCACGTTCTGGTCGCGCTCGGTCCAGTAAACCAACTCCTCGACCCCAGCGCGCACGTTCCGTAGGTTCGAGGTTGCGACCCAGCGCAGGCGCCCATCGCCTTCGGCGCAGTAGCCGCTCACGTACCGGTGATACGCACGATACAGCGCCTGCTCGAAACCCCCGTCGCGCAGGGTACAGAAACCGTCGGCCTGGCTGGGGAACATGATGCCGACGTCAATCCGCGCGGTGTCCATGTCCTTGAGCCGCAACGATGGGTCCCAATTGCACGCCGGATCGATCTCCATCCCTCGGCTCGTGCCGGTCGTCTCCGGTGGGACCTCGGCGGCGTTGCGCGCGGGGCGGTCAGGAGTGCCGAAGGTGTCATATACGCCGAGCGGGCGGCGCGGCGCCGTCGCCCCGACCACCGCAGAGGCATTCATGAAGAGGACCTGCTCGCGGCCCGGCTGCTGGCGCGCATGCACCGCCTGCGAGAGCCGCTCGTACATGTCGCGGTATTCGGGATCGATATTTTCGCGGAAGGTCCGGTCGATATCGATGTACTCGCGAATGTGCGAGTCGGCGTCGATGACCGGATGACCGTTGTAGCTCATGCTCTATTCCCCCTCAGCCTGGCCGATGCTCAGGAAATCCAGAATATTGGCCGCCTCCATCTTGTGGCGCTCGTCGGCCGGCACGCCGGCCATTTGCCGGTCGAGCTCCTGGCGGCTGTTCGGCCAGTAGGTGACCACGTGCGGGAAGTCGCTGCCCCACATCACGTGATCCACGCCGATCTCGTGGCGCAATTTGATGCCGATCGGATCGTCGTAGAAGCCCCAGTAGCCATGCTCTTTCACGTACTCGCTCGGCTTGCGCTGAAGCGGCGCCAGCCCGAAGCTGCGCTCGGCCCAGATGTGGTTCTTGTCGTACTCGCTGTCCATCTGCTCGAGGTAGAAGGGCAGCCAGCCGATATTGTTCTCCGCCCAATAGATCTTGAGCGTCGGGAATCGGTCGAAAATGCCGGCGAATACCATCTGGCACGCGGTCAGTGAGCCGCAGCGTGACGGGTTGGCGTGGCGATAGAGACGGTTGATGAAGTCATCCGGCGGAATGTCGCCGGTGGGCTCGGTCGGATACTTGAAGAGTGGCCCGCGGCCGCGCGACATCGTGGTGTGGATGCAGAGCGGCATCTCGAGGTCGATGGCGGCGGCCCAGAAACGATCGTCTTCTGGTACCGGGTAGGGCTGCTCCGAAGGGTAGCCGTGCAGCGACGCCGCCGGGATACCCATGCGCTTCAGACGCTCCAGCTCGGCGAGCTTCACATCCATGTCACCAGCGGGGATCATGCCGACGCCGAACAGTCGATCCGGCGCATACGCGCAAAAATCTTCGGCCAGGTAATCGTTGTAGGCCTGCATGAAGGCGAGGAACGCGCTTCGATCCGGGACGTTCATGCCGTGAGTCGCGGAGGCGGCAGGGAAGAGCAACTCGGCGTCGACGCCGTCCTGGTCTTGCTCACGCAGCCGCTGCTCCGGTCCGCCGGAGCCAATGGCAGTGTCGAAGTCGAACGCGACCATCGGGTTGAACGTCTCAGGGGTGTGACCGGCATAGCTGCCGGTGGCGCCAAAGTACATCTCGCCCTTGTGGTCTACGATTGCCTCGCCGCCGGCCGGGAGCTTGACCCGCTTCGGGGCAAGCTCGCGATACTGCGCGGGGACCCGATGGGTCCAGGCGTCCGCCGGCACTTGCAAATGACTATCTCCGGAGACGAGTCGATAGGCTCGGGTCATACGCGTATGCCTCCTTCTGGCATCGATAGAGCTGTTCAGGTCCGCGGCGAGAATCTTCAGCCTTCGCCTGCGTCACGGGGCTGCCAGTTTGACCGGGTGGTGTAGACCTCAGGCGGCATCAACGTCTTGACGCCGCGCTTGGCCAGCTCCGCCTCGAACGTCTGGCGGATCCACGGATCCTCGTCCACATAGTCGGTGTTGCTCCCGCGCGCCTCGGGCTCGATGTGCCGCGCCGGATGCAGCGTCATGTAGCGGGCGATAGACCCGCCGACATTGAAGTGCTGGTGGTACCACATGTTCGGGGGAGCGAACATGCTCCCCTCGTGCCACGGCACCATGATCTTCTCGCCGCCCTCCAGCGGCCACATCAGCGAGAAGCCTTCGCCGCCCGGGATAACGATGACCGCGCCCTGACCGTGGTAGTGCGCCTTCTTATAGGTACCCACGGCCATCGTCGGCAGCCCAACCCGCAGCGATGTGACGTTCGGCAGACAGATCTGCGCATTGGCAGCGCCGGGCCCGCGGTTGGCCATATGGCCCATGCGGTCCCAGGCCATCAGATCCGGGAAGAAGCTCGCCACCCAGGCGCCAGCGCGACGGCGCCGCGCGTTCGTCACGAACTTCGCCTCGGAGTAGACATCGTGCGACTCGCCCGCCAGCAGGTCGATGGTTGGCTGGGTCGCGGGGTTGTCGAAGAAGAACGCCGGCTCGGGAATGATCGAGAGCGCCATGGGGAGATAGTTATAGTGCAGCAGGCGCGCTGGCTGGTGGCCCTGCAGGTTGGCGAGCTGCATCGTGTAGTTGCGGGGCACGAGGAACAAGCTGTGCGCCTGCCACTCGAAGCTCTTTTTCTCGCCCCCCTCGCCGACCCAGAGCGTGGTCTGGCCGGTGCCGGACAGGACGTAGATCAGGTCGTCCACGCCGAACTTGCTGGGCGGCAGTGTGGCGCCCGGCGGGAGCTCGGTGACGCGTGTCTCCATATAATCCGCCTGGCCATGGAGCACGACCACGGCAGCATTGCATTCGCGCTCCTCCCAGGGACCGACCTCGATTGTGCGAAGATCGTCGACGGCATACGTGCGATGGATTGGCACACCGAGAGACTCGATCCATCGCTCGTAGCGGGGGAC
>JAXDLH010000373.1:0-5707 GCA_034666705.1 Chloroflexota bacterium | reverse complement strand
GCGCGGAGCTGATGCCGACGCCTCGCACGCTATCCACGACGACCAGCAGCTCCTCCAGATCGGAGTCGCCGTTGATGCCGGGGTTGTAGGTGAAGGGCTGGCCGGCGGCGTTGCGGCGCTGGCCGTCCGCGCCGCGCGTCCACCCGGCCGCGTCGAGCAGCCGGCCGCCGGCAGTTGGGTCGTGCGGCCACAGGGTGAGGGCGCCGCGCTGCTCGAGGACCTTGAACAGCGAATCCGAGGGGAGCAAGGCCACGTTGCCCACAGGCGCGTAGCCGTAGTAGATCTTCTCCGAGATCGACGGGCGGTCGATGATCTGCACGAGGGCCTGCCGCACCCGCACGTCCTTCGCCCAGGGCGCATCCGGATCGCGATACTGCAACTGCATGCCACGCAAGCGGTTGGGCACCGCATTGACTGTGCCCTTACCCTGTGACTCCCACTGATCGTGGAGGGCGACCGCCTGGGCGACCTCCAGGGAGCCGACGGGCACGCCGTCCAACTCGCCCGCGAGGAGGTTGGCGGCGATCGAGTTCACGTCCGGAATGAAGCGGATGTTGACGCGGTCGATCTTCGGGCGGCCGAACACGTAGTTGTCGAAGGCGGCGCCGTCGATGTGGCTGCCGACGCTGCGGTTGGTCATCCGGAAAGGGCCGGTCCCCACCCAGCCGGTCGTGAAAACGGCGTGGTTGAAGATCCCCTCGCCGCCGAGGCGGGCGTAGTCAGCTTCGAGCAGGTGACGCGGCACCGGCGGGAAATCGGCGAGGCCGGCGACCGCCGCGCCGTTGAACGGCTTGGCATAGCGCAGCACCAGGGTCTGCGCGTCGGGGGCGAGCGCCTCGGTCACCGGCCGCATCCCGCGTGGCGGGTTGGTCGGGTTGGCCGGGTCGTTCAGGATCCGGGTTGAGAATGCGAAATCTTCGGCCGTCACCGGCGTGCCGTCGTGCCAGGTGAGGTTGGGCTTGAGCTTCCAGGTGACCTCCATGCTGCCGTCCGGGAGAGCCTTCCAGTCCCCGTCGGCGATCGACGGGATCTTGACGGCGAGCTTCGGGAGCAGGGTGCCATTGGAGTCGAAGTAGGTGAGGCTGGCGTTGAAGAGGTCGCTGTGCTCGCGCTCATTGGAGGCCGTGCCGCTGTACATGGTGGTCGGCTCCTCCTTTATTGCGAGGCGCAGCGTCTTCGGGCCGGTGGGGCTGGGCGCTGCCGGTGCCTGCGCCTGGCCAGGTTGGCTGGATCCAGGGCTGCTGCATGCGGCGAGGACGAGCGCAAGGCTGGCGATGCAGAGCGCGAGCCGGGAGAACCGCGAGGCGCTGTGGTTCGCTGTGCGCGAGCCGACCATGTACAACAAACCTCCTCTTGTGCACCGAGAATGCTTTTCATAGACGCAAGCCGGCCCCACGGGGCGGGCCTGGTTGCGCGCAAGTATTGGTGGAGTGCACCTGGCTGTCAAGCTGATGCGACAGGCGGTCGCGCGGCGTGCTGTGTCATCATTGCCGGCAGAGACACGACAGCCGGATGAGAATGGCTGGCCGGGAGGTGCGATGATGGGGGTTCGGGAACAACTCGAGGCCGACATGAAGGATGCGATGCGCGCGCGGGACAGCGAGCGGCTGACGGCGATCCGTATGCTGCGCGCGGCGATCCAGAACGAGGAGATCGCCCGCACCGACGCCGATCACGAGAAGCACCGCCAGCCGATGAGCGAGGAGGATATGCAGGCGGTCGTCGAGCGCGAGGTAAAGCAGCGTCGCGACTCGCTGGACTTCGCGCGGAAGGCGAACCGCGACGACCTCGTTCAGAAGGAAGAGGCAGGACTCGAGATCATCGAGGGCTACCTGCCGAACCGCCCGCTGAGCCGTGCCGAGATCGAGGCCGAGGTGCGGGGGCTGATGCCGGAGGTCGGCGCCGAGTTCAAGAAGCTGATGCCGGCCGCCGCCCAGCGCCTCCGGGGCCGCGCCGATGGCCGCCTAGTGAACGAGGTCGTGCGCGCCCTCACCGGCGGCTGAGCCGCGCCGTGGGTTGGGTCGTGAACGAGGTCGTGCGCCCCCCGGCGGCTGAACCGCGCTGTGGGTGGGGTAGCGAACGTCCGTCGTGGGCCATTCGACGTGCGGCGCCCCAGGCCCATTATCCATGTCATCCACCCACCGCAGACTTCCCCATGAAGTCCTCGTTGATGTGGTGATAGCCAGCGCTAATGGCCGTGCCGTCCACCCACCGCAGACTTCCCCATTACAGGCAGAAGGGCGTAAGCCCCTAACGTCTATGTCATCCTGAGCAGCGCGAAGGATCCGTGACCTCAACGTCGTGACCACGGATCCTTCGCGCTGCTCAGGATGACACGGTGGTTGAGACCGCAGGATAACAATGGCCTTGCGGGGCGACGATCGGGCCGGGGGTCGCGAACGCTGGCAAGACCAGCAGGACGACTTGACAAGGCCAGCATCGAATGACCGCGACCGGGCGACCACTCGACGGCACTGGCAAGACCAGCAGGACGACCGGACAATGTCAGCAGAACGACAATGACCGCGCGCCATCGACATGCGAGAGGCAGCGGGAATACCAGTAGTATAGGTTTAGTTCTAAACAATGAACACTTCGGCGGGCTGGCCGGCGAAGCGGACTTTCTGCCAGGAGGCACGACAATGACAGCAACAACCACCGGATCCCGCTCGGTGCAGGGGATCCTCGACAGCGTCCGCACGATCGAGGGCGGCGGATTCTCCGTGCGCCGGCCGTTTCCTACGCAGACCCTCAGCTTCTTCGATCCGTTCCTGCTCCTCGACGAGATGGGCCCGGTCGACTACGCGCCCTTCGAGGCGGTCGGCGCCCCTGACCATCCGCACCGCGGGTTCGAGACGGTGACCTACCTGCTCGATGGTCGCCTGCAGCACCGTGACTCGCAGGGCAACCACGGCACCCTTCGCCCTGGCGACGTGCAGTGGATGACGGCAGGCGCGGGCGTGGTGCACTCCGAGATGCCGGAGGACGAGTTTTACAAGACTGGCGGTCACATGCACGGCTTCCAGATCTGGGTCAACCTGCCGGCGCGCGACAAGATGATCCAGCCGCGCTACCAGGACGTGCCAACGGCGCAGATCCCGGTGGTCGAGAGCGACGACGGGCTCGTGCGCGTGAAGGTCATCGCCGGCGAGGCGCTCGGCACCCACGCCGTGATCGACACGCACACGCCGATTATGTACCTGCACTTCACGGTGCAGCCGGGCGGCGCGGTCACGCAGCAGGTGCCCGCCGGCTACAACGTCTTCGCCTACGTGGTGGACGGCGCTGGTGAGTTCGGCACCCCCGGTCGGCGGGCCGACGAAGGCAAGATGATCGCCTTCCAGCACAATGGCGACGAGATCGAGTTCCGCGTGCCGGTGGACGCCGAGGCTCCGCTCAACGTGCTGGTCCTCGGCGGCGTGCCCCTCGACGAGCCCGTCGCGCGCTATGGTCCCTTCGTGATGAACACCCGCGAGGAGATCATCCAGGTGATCGAGGACTACCGCGCCGGCCGCATGGGCGAGATCCGCAACTGATTGCGAATTGCGGATTGCGAATTTGGTGCGCGTCCTAATTCGCAATCCGCAATTGCCATTCCGCAATTCGCGGCCTGCTCGAATGGCTAGGTGCCTCCCTGGCCGGCCGGGTGATGGCGGCTAGCGCTGGGGTCCGTATCCTGAATGCACCACAGGGCAACGGACACCGAGCCAGCCCGCGGGGAGGCACCACACATGGCACAGACAGAATCCGGCGGGCTGCTCGTCGCGCTCTCCAATGACATCGCCGGCGCCGTCGAGCGCGCCGGCCGCTCGACCGTGACGGTCCACGGGCGCGGGCGGCTGCCGGGCACGGGCATCGTGTGGCAGCCGGGCGTCGTCGTCACCGCCGACCACGTGCTGGAGCGCGATGAGGACGTCACGGTCAGCATCGGCGATGGCCAGAAGGTCGCCGCGACCGTCGCGGGCCGCGACCCCGGCAGCGACCTCGCAATCTTGAAAGTGGACGGCATCGGCGAGCCCGCCGAGCAAGCGCCGAGCGGCTCAATCAAGGTCGGGCACTTCGTGCTCGCGCTCGGGCGACCGGGCACGAACGTGGCGGCGAGCTTCGGCGTGGTGAGCGCAGTGGGCGAGTCGTGGCGCACCGCACGTGGCGGCGTGGTCGAGGGCTACATCCGCGCCGACGTCAGTCTCTATCCTGGTTTCTCGGGCGGGCCGCTCGTCGACGGCGCCGGCCGCGTCGCCGGCCTCAACAGCTCGCACCTCGCGCGCGGCCAGGAGATCGCGATCCCCGCGGCGGCGGTGAGCGCGGTGGTGCAGACGCTGCTCACCCACGGCAAGATCCAGCGCGGCTACCTTGGCATCACCTCGCGGCCCGTGCGGCTCACCGAGCAACTCCAGCAGAAGCTCGGCGTCGAGCAAGCAAGCGGGCTCCTCATTATGGGCGTCGAGCCGGAGAGCCCCGCGGAGAAGGGCGGTCTCATGATCGGCGACGTGCTCGTCGCGGTTGGTGGCACGCCGACCACCGATTCGGAGGACCTCCAGGTGGTGCTCGGCCCTGGCACCGTCGGGACTGCCATCGAGGTCATGCTGCTGCGCGGCGGCGAGCGGGCCACGGTGCACGTAACCCCCGGATCCCGGGACTGAGGCGGCGAGGCGCGAGGGAGGAAACGCAGATGGCAACAGTATTGGAAGAGCTGACGCAGTCGGCGGTGCTCGCCGAGGAGACGGCGGCGCTCGCGGCGAAGGTCAAGGCGAGCGTGGTGGTCGTGCGCGGCGCGGAGTCCGGTGGTGGCGCTGGCGTCGTGTGGAGCGACCAGGGGCTCGTCATCACGAACTATCACGTGGTGCCCGGCGATCGCGCCGAGGTGGCGCCCCGCCGCGGCGACGCGTTCCGGGCGCGGGTAATCGCCAGCTCGCCGGAGCTCGACATCGCGGCGCTTCAGGTCGAAGGCGACCTGGCGGCGAGCGGGGCGCGGCCGGCGGAGATCGGCGACTCGACCCGGCTGCGGGTCGGGCAGCTCGTGATGGCGGTCGGCAACCCGCTCGGCGAGCGAAACGCGGTGACGGTGGGTATCGTCAATGCGGTCGGCGATGAGCAAGCGCGGTGGCGCGGCGGAAACCGCGAGGCGATCCGCGCCGCCATCACGCTGCGGCCCGGTAACTCGGGCGGCGCGCTCACGGATGCGTTCGGTCGAGTGATCGGTATCCCGAATATGGTGGTAGGCACCGGGCTCGCGCTCGCCGTGCCGAGCCATGTGGTACAGCGCTTCCTGCTCAGCGAGCGGGGCGAGCGCGCCTTCTTCGGCATCGCCGGCGAGTGGATTCGGATCCCGAATCCACTTCGCGAGCAGTTCGAGATCCCGGCCCGCGTAGGAATGCTCCTCGCCGAGGTTGCCCCGGCGAGTCCGGCCGAGCGCGCGGGTCTGCTGATCGGCGACCTGGTGGTTGCCGCAGGCGGTGCGGCGGTCGATACCGACCTAGCGAGCCGGCTCGCGACCGCGCCACTAGACCGTCCGACGGAGCTGGCCGTGATCCGCGCCGGCGAGCTGCGCTTGGTGGGTGTCACGCCGGTGGCGTTGGCGCCGGCCGCCGAGCCGTTGGCGCAAGCCGCATCCGTACAATCCGATCCGCGGGGTCCGAAGCAACGGGCCCGCAACGAATGGAAGCCCGGGTGGAGCTGGCCGGACCGTTAGCCCCCGACGGGGCAC
>JAXDLH010000372.1:0-6013 GCA_034666705.1 Chloroflexota bacterium | reverse complement strand
GGGGTTCACACTTTCCTCCACCGACGATTTGGAGGTCGAGCGCTCCGCCTCGGATGGCCAGCCGGGTGATGAAGCGCTGGCAGATGCCATCCGCCGGGAGCTGCGCGAGGATGCTGCCACCACCGATCTGCAAGTCACGGTCGAGGTCCGCGGCGGTATAGCTCACCTCTTCGGCATCGTGGAGGGAGTTGAAGACGTAGAGAATGCCGAGGTGGTTGCCGGCCGGATAGCCGGCGTGCATGACGTAGAGGAGCATCTGCAAGTGCGCAGCCTAGGCGCGGCGTAACCCCGGGTCGCGCCTCCTGAGCGGCTACCGCTCGGATTGCGGCGGCTCGTCGAGCGTGACTCGTACGCGCTGAACCCGCCGGCCGGTCGTGGAGATCACGCCGATCGTGGCCCGACCCAGGTCCACGACGTCGCCGGGTACTGGCACTTTGCCGAGCCGCTCGTACACCAGCCCGCCAATTGTGTCGTAGTCGCGGTCGTCGAGGTCCAGACCGAGCGTCTTGTTCACGTCGTGAATACTCACGCTTGCGTCCATAATCGCCTCGCGTTCCGAGACGACTTCGATTGGCGCCGCGACGACGTCGTACTCATCGTGGATCTCGCCCACGATCTCCTCGAGCAGGTCCTCGATGGTGACGATGCCCGCAGTTCCGCCGTATTCGTCGACCACGACGGCGAATTGGATCCGCTCCTTCTGGAACTCCTCGAGCAGCTCGTCGATTTTCTTGGTTTCCGGAACGACGTGGACTGCGCGAGCGAGCGGTCCGATCGGCTCGTTCGCTCGGCCGGCTCGCAGTGCGCCCACCAGGTCACGGAGATGCACCATACCGAGCAGGTGGTCCAAGTCACCCTCGTACACGGGAACCCGGGAGTGCCCGCTCGATACGAGCAGATCGATCGCGTTCGCCACGGTGGTGGCGCCATCCAGGCCTACCACGTCTACTCGGGGGACCATGATCTCGACAACGTCGCGCTCACTCATCTCGAAAATGCTCGTGATCATGTCGCGTTCGTTCTCTTCGAGCGCCTCGGTGTCCTCGACCGCATCGACCAGCACCCGCAGGTCTTCCTCGGAGGTCGCCGCGCGATCGTCGCTGGCTCCGCCGAAAACTCGCCGCACGACCGCCTCGGTCAAGGCGAATCCCGGCCGCACAATCGGCGTCGCAAGCAGTGCGAGGAGTTGCACCGGCCGGTAGAGCAATGCAGCCGTCGCTTCCGGTCGGAGCGCGCCGACGCCGCGGGCGAAGCTCTGCACGATCAGCACCACGAACACGGTCAATACCGTCAGGGCCACACGATATGGCACGTCGAGAGCGGAGCCTGCAAGGTAGTCGAACACAATGGCAGTGGACCCGGCGACCGCCAGTAGATGGACGAACGCGAGGCTAAAGAGGACGGTCCCCGGATGGTGGGTGACCTCATGGACGGCCTGCGAGCGTGAGGCTCCATGCTGCATGAGGTGGCGCAGTCGCGTAGCGTTCACGTAGGTGAAAGCTGCAGTTCCCGCCGCGGCCATGGCGACGAGCAGCAGGCATGCCGCGAACAGCGCCGCGTGCAGCGCGAATCGGTTGTCCACGTCCCTATCTTACCCGGTGCCCACCGGCTCGCGGATCACCAGTCAATCGAAGAGCGCGCTCACCGAGAGGTTCGCGTGGATGCGGTGGATCGCGTCGGCGATAAGCGGCGCTACGCTCACCTGTTTGATCTTGGGATGATCGTGACCGTCGGGCAAGGGTACGGTGTCGGTGATCACGAGCTCGGTCAGGTCCGACTTACCCAGCGCGGCGACGGCGCCATTGGCGA
The DNA here is from genome assembly GCA_034666705.1 of Chloroflexota bacterium. Lineage (GTDB taxonomy): Bacteria > Chloroflexota > UBA6077 > UBA6077 > SHYK01 > JAXDLH01. Next base: position 4,204 of record JAXDLH010000372.1, on the reverse strand, counting down.
ACATCCCGTGCGTTGCACAGGCGCGCACCTCAATAGCACCACGCTGCTTCAGAATGTGGGCGGCCTCGACGATCGTCCCACCCGTCGAGATCATGTCGTCGACGATGATCACGAGACGACCTTTGACGTCGCCGACCATCTCGAGCACCTCGGCCACGTCCGGCCGGGGCCGCTGCTTCGCGATGATGGCGAGCGGTGCTCCGAGCCGCTGGCGAAAGTCGTTGGCACGCGCCACGCCGCCGGCATCCGGCGACACGACCACCATGTCATCCCGCTCCACTGCCCGATAGTGGTTCACCAGGATCGGCGCCGCCCGTAAATGATCCACGGGAATGTCGAAGAAGCCCTCGATTGCTGGCGCGTGCAGATCGATCGTCAGGACGCGGTTTGCCCCCGCACTCTCCAGAATGTCTGCGACGACCTTCGCGGAGATGGGCTCGCGACCCGCCATCTTCTTTTCTTGCTTCGCGTACGCGAAATAGGGGATCACGGCGGTGATCCGCACCGCGGAGGCGCGCTTCAACGCATCCATCATGAGCAGGAGCTCCATGATGTGGTGATCTGCGGGCGTCGAGAGCGATTGCATGACGAAAACGTCGGTGCCGCGGACGTTCTCCTCGATGCGGACTCGCGTCTCCTCGTTGGCGAATTGCCCAACCTGCGCCTGCCCGAGCTCGACGTTCAGGACGGCTGCTACTGCACGAGCAAGGGGAAGATTCGCGTTGCCGCTGAAGAGCCGCAGCGCCCCATCGTTATCCATGGTCGCACCCGGATTGATCACTCGCCCTCCGTGGTCCCTGTATCGCTTTCCTTACGCTCGGGTCGCAGCCGGGCCGGCACTCCGACAGCCGTGCGGCCGGGCGGCACATCGTGCGTCACCACAGCGCCCGCGCCGGTCGACGCGCCGTCGCCGATCTCGACTGGCGCGATCAACATCGTGTCGCTGCCGATGAATGCGCGGTCCCCGATGATCGTCTCGTGCTTGTTCTCGCCATCATAGTTGCAGGTGATTGCGCCCGCCCCGATGTTGACGCTCTCGCCAACCTTCGCATCACCCACATAGCTGAAATGGTGTATCTGGGTTCCTGCGCCCACCGCGCTGTTCTTGACTTCGCCGAAGCTGCCGAGGTGAACGTCGTCTCCCAACACCGTGCCCGGCCGCACGCGGAAGTATGGCCCAATCGAGACCCGCTGCGCCGTCTCGGCGCCCTCGACCACGGACCACCAGACACGAGTCCCCGCACCGAGCCGGGAGTCGATGATCTCTGCTCCCGGGCCCAGGATGCAACCCTCCCCGATGACGGAGCGGCCGCGAATGTAGCATTGCGGGTGGACGACGACGTCCTGCCCAAACGTCGCCGACTCGTCGATTACGGTAGACGCCGGATCGAGGATGGTGACGCCCCGGTCGAGCCAATGCTGGCAGATACGCTTGCGCAGCTCAGCGTTCATCTCGACCAGTTCGCGGCGAGTGTTGACGCCCCGAATCTCCCATTCGTCGTCGACGCGCACGACGTAGGTCGGCTGGCCTTCGATTGCGGCATTCTCGACCAGCGCCGTCAGGTAGAACTCCCCGTTGGGCGCCGGCGTGATGCGGGGTACTGCCGTAGTCAGCCACTGCGCCTCGAACGCGAAAGGATAGCCGGCGACGAGGTGAACAGCCAACTCCTCGGGCGAGGCGTCGGCTTGCTCGACAATCCTGGTGAGTCCGCCTTGCGAATCGAGAATCAGGCGGCCATAGCCGTGCGGGTCGGCGAGCTCTACGCCCGCGACGGCCACGGTGGCGCGCGGAACGGCCTCGAGCAGACGGCGCAGCGTTTCGGCAGATACGAGCGGTGTGTCGCCGGCGACCACGATGATCGCATCGAGCTCGCTTGCAGCGAACGCCGCCAGCCCGACCCGCACCGCATCGCCGGTGCCGCGCGGCTCGTCCTGAATGGCGATCTGGACGTCAGGCGGCAGGATCGCGCGCACGTCCTCCATGTCAGGGCCGAGTACGACGACCACGTGCCCGATACCCGCTTGCGCGACCGCGTCTACGACGCGACGCACCATAGGTATCGCACCTACCTGGTGGAGGATTTTGGGGAGCCGCGATTGCATGCGGACGCCGCGACCAGCGGCGAGGATGATGGCGCCGGATGAGGGAGTGGCGCCGCGCGATTCGTCAACATGCACGCGCGTTCAGACCTCTTCCATGGAAAACGGCGATGGTCTGGACGGGGGTGAGCGCAGGGCTCGCGGCTGCGGAGCCAGGATTCGAACCTGGGACAGAGGATCCAAAGTCCCCTGTGATACCGCTTCACCACTCCGCAAGGGACCCCGGGAACATGCTACCCGAGCGCCCGCCGGGTGTCAAACGCCGGTAGGCGCCACCGCGGCCTGCGCCGGCTGGATCGCCGCGCCGGTAAACGAGTAGCAGCCCACCGGAAGGTGGGCTCGCCGCAGTTGGACCTCTGCCGCACGTGCCGCGCTCCCGGATGCGTACAGCGCGAAGACCGCGGGTCCAGCGCCGCTCACCGCGGCGGGGGCTCCGGTGCCCGCGAGCATCTCGAGGGCAAGCCGGGTCCCTGGCCACCGCTCGATCGCCAGCCTGGTAAATGCCGACGACAGGGCGGTCGCGTCCAGATCGCCACGACGGATCGCCGCCGCTTGCGCCCGCGTCGCGCTGCCATCGGTGAAATCAGCGGGGACAAGCGCAGAATACATAGCGCGCGTCTTGTCGTCAGACCCAGCGCTCAGGGCTGCCAGCACAACCCAGTGGCTCGGGGCATCGGGGAGCGGCTCGAGGGTCCGGCCGGTGCCGCCTGCGAGCGCGGTGCCGCTGCGCACGAAGAATGGCACGTCGGCGCCAAGCTCGCCCGCCAGCTCTTCGAGATCACCCTGACCGAGTCCGCATTGCCAGAGCGCGTTGAGCGCGCGCAACGTCGCCGCGGCGTCGGCGCTTCCACCACCGAGGCCGGCCGCGACCGCGATCCGCTTTTCGCAGCGGATCGCACCGCCTGACTGGCGGCCGGTTCGCTGTTGGAGCAGGCGCGCAGCCCGCAGAATCAGGTTGTCGTCCGTCGTCGGCATGCCGGTGCACTTCAGCGTGAGCTTTGGCGCGGGTGCGAAGGTAAGATGATCGGCCAGGCTGATCGTCTGCAGGACGGTCACGACGTCGTGCAGCCCATCGGGGCGGCGGCCAAGCACCTCGAAGCACAGATTGATCTTGGCGTAGGCGGGTACCGTCGATTCGCCCGTGGTCATGCCGTCGCCCTGCGCCAGGCGCCATACAGGCCGGTCCAGTCCGTCAACTCGAGCTCGCTCGGCCGGGCCATCGGCCGCACGCCCGCCTCCAGAATGAGCACCTGGGCAGCGCTCGCCTCGATACCGAGGCCGCGCGCGAGGGAGTTGTGGAGTTGCTTGCGGGGTTGCGCGAAACCCGCGCGCACGAAATCGACGAGGCCGCGGACGTCGCCGACCGGCACGACGGGCGTGGGGCGCAGGTCGAATCGCACGATCGCCGATTGCACCTTCGGCGCGGGAAAAAACGACCCGGCGGCAACCTTACGCACCAGGTTGGCTTCGGCGACCAGACTAAACGCGGTGCCGAGGAAGGTATGCGCACCGTCGCGCGGCGCGAGCCGTTCCGCGACCTCGAGCTGCAGCATGACGACGATTCGCGCGGGCGTGGGCGGCTCGAACACCAGTTTGAAGAGGATCGGGCTCGCCACGTGGTATGGCAGGCTGGCCACGACCTTATACGGCTCGGTTACGAGCTCGCGCAGATCAGTGGAGAGCGCATCGCCGTGAATCACGGTCAAATTCGCAGGTGTACCAACTGCACCAGGCAGCCCCTCCGCGAGCGAGCGGTCCAGTTCGATGCTCACGACCCGGCCAGCATCCCGAACCAGGGGGCGCGTCAACACGCCCAAGCCGGGTCCGATCTCCAGCACCGTGTCGTTAGAATCGACCTCGGCGGCGCGCACCATCGCCTCGGCGATTGCAGGCGCAGTCAGAAATGACTGCGAGAGGCGCCGATTCGCCCCGCGGCCCAGTTGCCGGAGGTGCCTCGCCGGATGCGGCGTGTACCCGGTCGTCAGTTCTGTCACGGGCCGTGAGGAGCCGGCCGGTAAGCGCGCGAGCACCGAGGAATTTGCAATACCCAATTCGCAGTTGGCAGCGCGCAGGCGCGAGCTACGCGCCGGCTCGCGCAGAAAAA
>JAXDLH010000371.1:0-4068 GCA_034666705.1 Chloroflexota bacterium | reverse complement strand
ACGCGTTCATGGAGGTCGGGCTCGATCCGAACAACCCGCCGCAGACCTTCGACGAGCTGCTGGCCGATGCGCGGCTGTTGACCAAGAAGGACGGCTCCGGCAACGTCATCCGCAGTGGCATGGACTTTACGGTGTACGGGTGGATTCTCGAGCAGGAGATTGCCACCCAGGGAGCGACGTATGCGAACCCCAACAATGGGCGTGATAGCCGGGCGACGACGCTCACTTTCAATAATGACGCGGCGGATAGCTGGCTGAGCGTGCTGAAGCAGATGGTGGACGAGGGGGTCGGCCGCAGCGTTGGCCGGGCCAGTGGCACGACCAACGGCACCACGCTCGGGGCGAACTTCGCCAAGGGTGACGCCGCGATGGCGGTGGAGAGTATTGCGACGCTGCGTAGCTGGGCCGACCAGGCGAGCAAGGCGAACGGCAACGTGGACGTCGGGGTCGGCTTTCTTCCGAAGCCGGCGAACGCGCCCGGCGGCGTGATCATCGGGGGCGCGTCGCTGTGGATCACCGACCAGGGCACGCCTCAGCAGCAAGACGGAGCGTGGCAGTTCGTGAAATTCGCGGCACAGCCAGATACCCAAGCGTTCTTCGCGGCGAACACGGGCTACTACCCGATGCGCAAGGCTGCGTATGCGCAACAGGATATGAAAGACGCCCTCGCGAAGTTCCCCCAATTCCAGACCGCGGTCGACGAGCTGCACGCCACGCCGTCGAGCAGGGCCACCGCGGGTGCCGTCTTCGGCACGTTCGCCGGCACGCGCGTGCTGGTCGAGGGCGCGATGGAGGATTATCTCCTTGGCAACGCGCCGTCGGCTCGGGCGGCACTCGACGCGGCGGCCAAGGATGCCAACTCGACGCTCGCGGAGTACAACTCGACCGTTAAGAAGTAGCGTTGCGCGCTGCAGGCGACAGTAGAGGGGGGCTCCGGTACGCCGGAGCCCCCCTCTTGCGCGAGTCGCGCCTCGACACCGTCCCCCTAACCGACGGCGCAAGGCACCTGCGACTTCTCCAACGAGGGGTCGATGGCGGCTCCCGAGGGGCGGACCTAGTCTTGATGATCCGAACCAAGGCCGGCGCCGCTTGTGCCGAGAGGGGAGCCCTTGCTACTCTCGATTAGAGATCCATGTAATCCGCGGCCGGGCGCACTGCACCATGGCCTGCGACGATCGTAGAGGTGGCATATGAACCGCTCGCAGCCGCTGCTCATCGGGTCAGCGCGGTCGTCCCGCCGAGTCCTCGTGCTGGTGGCGGTGCTCCTCCTCGCGGCGTGCACCTCGGCCCCTCTACAGCCGGCGAGTCCGGGCGCTGCACCGGGGCAGGTGCCGGCCCCGCAGCGACAGCCCACGCAGACGCTGATCACCGCCGTTCGCGTCGAGCCGACGAGCCTGGCCGACAAGCCCATCACGGGCACGGGCGCCGGCGTTGCGTTCGTCACGCGCGTCTTCAACGCCGACCTCGACATGGTGGACTCGCAGGACCAGCCACGCCCGGTGCTGGCAGAGGCGCTGCCGCAGCTCAATACGGACACCTGGAAGGTCAACGCCGACGGCACGATGGAGACAACCTACCGTCTCAAGCCGAACCTCACCTGGCAGGATGGCCAGCCGCTCACCGCCGACGATTTCGCCTTCGCGTTGCGCGTCTACAAGACGCCGGAATTTGGGGTTTCGACCGCCGCACCAATCGGTCGAATGGACGACATCCAGGCCCCCGACCCGCGGACGGTCGTGATCCATTGGAAGACCCTCTATCCAGATGCGGGCGTGCTCAAGAACAGGTTTCAGCCGCTGCCGCGCCACATCCTGGAGCAGCAGTACAACACCGACAAGGGCGATGCGTTCACGAGCCATCCGTACTGGACGACGCAATACATCGGCCTCGGGCCCTTTAAGCTGGAGCGCTGGGAGCCCGGGAGCTATGTGGAGGGCTCGGCGTTCGACGGGCACGTGCTCGGCCGGCCCAAGATCGATCGCATTCAGGTCCGCTTCATGGCCGACGAGAACGTCGTGCTTACCAACCTGCTCGCCGGGACCGTTAACCTCGCCACCGACCGTTCGATTCGCTACGAGCAGACCGAGGTGATGCAGCGAGAATGGAACAGCAGCCACAACGGCACCGTCCTGCTCACCCTCAGTCTGCTCCGCTACACACTCATGCAATTCCGCCCGGAGACGGTCAATCCGAAGGCAATGCTCGACCCACGGGTGCGCCAGGCCATCGCCTCGTCGGTCGATAAAGGGGCGCTGAACGACGGCGTGTTCGGCGGTCAGGCGACCCTGTCCGATACCTTCGTCAGCCCCGACGTGCCCTACTTCGGCGAGCTGGATAGGGCGATCACGAAGTACCCGTATGACCCGCGCCGGTCGGAGCAGCTAATGAACGATGCGGGCTTCCGTAAAGCGAGCGACGGCTTCTTCGCCGACGCGTCCGGGCAGCGCTTCAATCCCCTGTTCTGGGAAGAATCCGGCTCCCAGAACGAGCACGAGCTCAACATCTTCATCGACACCTGGCGTCGGGCCGGCTTCGACATGCAGACGTTCGTGCTGCCGGCCGTGCAGCTCAACGATGCCCAGCTTCGCGCGACGTACCCGGCGATGTATACGACGCAGGGTGGCGGCGCGACCGAGGACCGGCTCGATACGTTCTCCACGCTGACGATCCCGACACCGGCGAACCGGTTCCAGGGGAACAATCGCGGCGGTTGGGTAAATGAAGGCTACGACCGGCTCTGGCAGCAGTTCCTCACCACGTTGGATCGGTCGCAGCGCAACCAGCAGCTCATTCAGATGCTCAAGGTCGTGAGCGACGAGGTGCCGGCGATCCCGATTTACTTCAACTTCGCCCCAACCGCCTACCTTTCGACCCTCAGTGGGCCAAAGCTCGGCGCGCGCATTCCCGACGCGATGATCAGCTGGGACATCTACAACTGGGAGTGGAAGTAGCGCTTCCGTTTCCGAGCTCCGGGGCGGTGTACGATTACCGTCAATTCGCGAGGGGCTCGGCCATGCGACCGGCGCCTTCCCACAATCTGCCGATCCAACTGACCAGCTTCATCGGTCGCGAGCGCGAGACCGCCGAGGTGTTGCGGCGGCTGGCGAGCGCCCGCCTCCTCACCGGCGCCGACGGCGTCGGGAAGGCACAGGAGCCGTATGACTGGTCGTTGGTGGCCTTCGGGGTCATATTTACCCTGCTTGCCCTGATCGGTTCCGATTCGGCCCTGCAGCGGGGGATTGAGACCACCCCGGTGACGCGTATTGCGGCAGTCCTGACCATCGGCATCGCGGTCTTGTGGACCACTACCGTGCTGCTGGGCACCCTTATCCCGTATGCGATCGCTCACGGCACCTGCGCGCTCGGGCAATGTGTGGTGGTCCAAGGTCCCGTCGAGCAGTTTCGCGAACTACCAGCGCAGGGGCCGACCCAGAAGAGCGAGAGCTTTGTGGTGAGCGGGGTGCGCTTCGAGTACTCCGAGTACCAGATGCAGCCGGGCTTCCGCCATATGGCCTCGCTTGGTGGCCCGATCCACCAAGGCCTCCCGGTGCGGATCGCGCATGCCAACGGCCAGATTCTCCGATTGGCGGTGCCCGCCGACGCCGTGCCGCCGGCCGGGATCGAGACGGCGCCACGCGGGGTACCGCCGCTTGACGTCCCGATCTTCGGGTTCGCGGGGCTGCTCGTGCTCTGGCCCTTAGTGACGGCGACGATCGCGTTGCTTGGCGGTTGGCTGGGGTTGGCGAGCGACTATCGCGCGAGCGCACCAGCGCGTGGCCGCACCTTTGGCATGCAGTTGATCAGTTTGAATGCGCTCGGCAGCTACCGCAATGCGATGAACGTCACGGTCGGTGACGAGGGTATCTCGCTACAGCCTATTCTGCTCTTCCGCGTCATGCATCCCCGTCTCACCATTCCGTGGCGTGCCGTGCGCACGTGCACCCGCCGGCGCATCTCTTTCTCGAGCGGTACAGTGATCGCCTTGAGTGACGGGCGAAGCATCGCGGTCTATGGTCCCGCCGGCCAGGCCATCTGGGATACCTGGAATGCCCGCGCGGCGCGCAGCGC
>JAXDLH010000370.1:0-6907 GCA_034666705.1 Chloroflexota bacterium | reverse complement strand
TACCCGGCTGGAGCACAAGTGTGAGCTCGTCGCCCGCAGCGAGGCGCGGGCCGAGTCGCGGGTAGTCGTCGCCGAGACCATTCGTGTGCATCACGACGCCCGAGCGGTCCTGCGCGCCGCGCGCCTTGCACAGCTCGACGTAGCGTTCCATTACCTGCTGCACCGTACGGCCCGGCCCAATCCACGCGAGGATCTCGTTGAACACCTCGATCGTCTTGCGCATCACGTCCTCGTAGTCGGCGGGACCGCCTTCTCCCACCTGGATCGTATGGTTGCACTGGGCACGATAGCCCTGGACGCGCGCGCAAATCTCCTGCGAGCAGAGAGAGCCCGCAGCTATGACGTCCGGAATCGGCATACCGAGCGTGCTGTTTCCCGAGCCGCCGTAGGTCACCGACAGGCGCGCTGGCCAACCCGCGGATGCGCGGGTGAGCACGTCGTTCATGGCGTACCACACCTCATCCTGCCGCCGCCCCGGCCGCGACGTCTCGCACATCACGCGAATCGCCTCCTCGTTCGCGGCCGCAACCCGCTCGATGACGGCGATCTCTTCGGGGCTCTTGATCACGCGAGCCTGTTTGAGGATCTCGTTCTCACCATAGAACTGAGTTTTCGGGAGCGCCTCTTGCAGCTTGCGGAGCGTCTCCGCGGCGATGATCCCCTCCTCGCGCCGGTAGTGCCCCGCATACTGCGTCAGCCCGACGCGGGAGCCGTCGAGTCCGAGCTCGCGGAGCCGCTCCGGAATCAGCTCGCTCGGCTCGCCAACGCGGGGATCGGAGATCCAGTTCCATGCCTTGGTGACGAGGTCCCGGTTGCGAGCGCTCTCGACGACGGCCGTGACCTCACCGTCCTGCGGGAACACGACCCACGCGTGAACCCCGACGCCGCCGATCTGGCTCAGATAGCGCGAAGTCGCCTGGCTCTCGAGATCGCGATCCCCAGGCGCCACGAGGCAGGCCACATTGTGCTCGCGCATCAGCTCACGCACGCGACCCCAGCGCCGGTCGCGCTCCGCCAGGCTGAATCGAGGGTATGCTGAGAGATCGAGCGCCACGTGCCACCTCCCGCCAATCGTTGTGCGCTACAGGATAGCCTCAATCGCGAGGCAGCAAAAGATTGGAGCCCTGGTTCGCCTCTATGCGACCCTGTAGGACCCGATGGCGCTCCAGATTCACTTCCAGAATGTAATAAAGACTACTCGTCATCTCATTCGGGCTGCATCGCATTGAATCTCTGTCTCTTTCTGGTGTTCAATCGACTGCGGAATTATTTTTGGAGGCGTTTTTCAATATGCTGACTTCCATTCTCGGACACTTGACCTCGATAGCCCACGCCCGGCGCGAGGGCCAGGGGATGGTCGAGTACGGTCTGATCATCGCCCTGGTCGCCGTGGTCGCCATTGCCGGCTTGATCATCCTGGGTCCCCAGATTGGCTCGCTGTTCTCCGGCCTTGGCAGCAGCGTCTAAGAAGCCCAGACCGGAGACGATGAGGCCCGATTACCTCGGCGGTAGTCGGACCTCATCGTCCTGAGCCCTTCCGGTCTGAAGGCCGCCCGAAAGGCCACTCTGAGCCCACGGGCGAAGCATCCATCACCGTCGCTTTGCTCCGGCTGACAAGGACCTTCTCAGCCGGATTTCTACAGGCGCGGATCCACTGGCTCGCTCTCCAGCGCGAGGACGCCGAAGACGCACTCGTGCACCCGGTAGAGCGGCTCCCGCTGCACGAATCGCTCGAGCGCTTCGACTCCCAGCGCGAACTCGCGCAGCGCCAGCGACCGCTTGGTCGCGAGGCCACGCCGCCGGAGCCGCTCGAGGTTCTCTGGCTCGGCGTAGTCGGGCCCGTAGATGATCCGCAGGTACTCGGCACCGCGACACTTCACGGCCGGCTGGGCGAGTCCGCGGGGGCCGACTGCCACATACTCCCGCGGCTTCACGACCATCCCCTCGCCCCCGCGGCCGGTGAGCGCTTCCCACCACGAGGTGGCCTCCGCCTCGCTCGCCTCGTCGCTCAGATCGACCAATTTGACGGGAGTGCGCAGGAGCAGCACGTCGTCCGCCGCACAGAGCTCGCCGATCCGTTCGAGGTGCCAGGAGTGCGGATGATCGACGTGGACCGCCCCCTCCGAAGCCAGGATGTGAAACGGGGCCAGCTTGAGGTCGTCGAGCGACGCCACCGGCCAGCAGTAGGGGCGATAGGCGGCAGCGTATCGCTCCATGTCCTGGGCGCGCCGCCCGTAGCGCTCGGCGAGTTGGTGTACCTCCATCTCGCGTGCCACAGCCTGCGCCAGGCTCGCCGTCGCCGCGGTGTATGCCGCCAGCCCGGCCGCGCCGACCGCGGCGTACTGCTCACGCAATAGCGCCTGCGCCTTGACCGACCATGGCATCAGCTCGCAGTCGAGGCAGATCCAGTCGGTCCCAAGCTGCGTCCAAAGCCCGGAGGCCTCCATCGCTGTACGGATTCGCTCGAGGAACGCGGCTTCGAGCGCGCGGTCGACGAAGAAGCGCCGGCCCGTGCGCGTGTAGCAGATCCCTATTCCGTCGCCGCGCATGCCGAAGCGCCGCGCCGCGGTCGCGTCATCGCGGCAGACGACCACGACGGCGCGCGAGCCCATGTGCTTCTCCTCGCACACGACCTCTGCCACGCCCTGACCACGGTAGTAGGCAAAGGCTTCGGCAGGATGCTCCAGCAGGCCCGGCTGATGGCTCGTCTCGGAGGGCGACATCGTCGGGGGCAGATGGATGAGCCAGCGCGGATCTACGGCGAAGCGCGACATCGCTTCGAGCGCGGCGATCGCGTTCTCCTCGCGGATTGTCACGCCGCGCATGAGCCGTGTGCTGATCGTGCGTCGACCCAGCACGTCCTGCACGTCGAGCAGATCCCCCGACCGGGGCTCACTCGGCTGTATCGGTGCTTCGAACGGGCGGACCGACTCGTAGTACACGCGCGCGGCAGGCACGGAGATGAGCTCGCGCTCCGGATAGCGCAGGGCCGTGAGCCGCCCGCCGAAGACACAGCCGGAGTCTACGTTGATCGTGTGATTGAGCCATTCGGGCTCGGCGACCGGCGTGTGCCCATACACCACGATCGCCTTACCCCGGTAGTCAGCCGCCCAGTTGCCGCGCACCGGCAGGCCCCACTCATCGGTCTCGCCGGTCGTCTCCCCATAGAGCGCGAAGTCGCGGACGCGAGCTGAGGCGCGGCCGTGCATCCGCTCGGGCAAGCCAGCGTGGGCCACGACGAGTTGGCCGTCGTCGAGCACGAGGTGGACCAACAAGCTATCGATGAAGTGCGCGACGCGGTCACGGAATACCGGCGACTCGCCATCGAGCTGCGCGAGCGACTCGGCAAGACCATGAGTGATCTGCACGTTGTGGCCGCGCAGCTTACGGAGCAGCTTGTTCTCGTGGTTGCCAGGTACGCAAAGGGCCGCGCCGTCGGCCACGGCATCCATGGCGAGACGCAGCGTCTCGACGATACCGGGGCCGCGGTCGACCAGGTCGCCCACGAACACGAGCTGTCGACCCGCTGAGTTATGAACGTGATAACGGCGATCCTCACCGCTCTCGTCGACCGTGACGTCGTAGCCTAGCGTCAAGAGCAGCTCCTGCAGCTCTTCGAAGCAGCCGTGCACGTCCCCGATCACGTCGAACGGGCCGTGCTCCCCGGAGCGATTGGCCCAGAGCGGCTCCCGCACGATGGTGGTGGACTCGATCTCCTCTGGCGTATGCAGCACGTGCACCGCAGTGAGGCCCTCGGCGCGCAGTCGCGGGAGTGAGCGGCGCAGGTCTGCCGTCTGGCGGCGAACCACTTGCGGGCCAAAGTCGCGGTCCGGCCGCCTGCTGTTCCGTTCCTGGCAGAGCGCCTCCGGCACGTTGAGCACGATCGCTACCGGCAGGCAATGGTGCTGGCGCGCGAGCTCGATCAGCGATTTCCGCGCCATCGGCTGCACGCTCGTCGCGTCCACGACCGTCAGGCGACCCACGGCGAGCCGCTTGCCGACGATGTAGTGGAGGACGTCGAACGCGTCTTTCGTCGCGCCCTGGTCATTCTCGTCATCCGACACCAGGCCGCGGCAAAAGTCCGAGGAAACGATCTCAGTGGGCTTAAAGTGGGCGCGGGCAAACGTCGACTTACCGGAGCCGGAGGCGCCGATGAGCAGGACAAGTGAAAGCTCGGGAAGCGTGAGCTGCATAGCTCCTCCTTTGGGGACTGAGAACGGCGCATACCCCCTCATCTCCTTCGCACCTGTCAGCACACGCAGGACGAGGATGAGCGGGTGGGTATTGGCGCCATGGACGCCGATTAGCTGCGAGTGAAGACAGCCATCTGAGTAGGCGAGCCGACGTCGGGATCCTGCGGTCCGATCGGCTCCAGACGGACCTCGTAGCCGAATCGTTCGGCGACGCGACTCGACCATTCGCCGAGTTCGGCCCGCGTCCACTCGAAGCGGTGATCGCGATGGCGCAACGTACCGGCGGGGAGGCTCTCGAATCGCACGTTGTACTCCACGTTCGGCGTCGTGAGCACGACCGTACCGGGCCGAGCGCCGCCAAATAGCGCCTCGGCGAACGCATCGAGCCGAGTAGGCTCGAGGTGCTCGATGACCTCCAACACCGCCGCCGCATCGAAACCTGCGAGCCGGCGGTCGCGATAGGTCAGCGCCCCTTGCAACAACTGCACCCGCACGTCGTCCGGCGGCTGTCGATCCAGATGCAGTCGGGCCTTCGCCCGCTCGAGCGCGCGGTACGAGACGTCGACGCCAAGAATGCGCGCGAAGCTGCGATCCTGGACGAGCGTGCCAAGCAGATTCCCCTCGCCACAGCCGAGGTCGAGCACAGTCGACGCGCCTACCTCTTTAAGGACATCGATCGCGGTCGCGATTCGCTGCCGATTCAAGCTCAACGGCCGCTCGATCGCTTGCTCTTCTGCCGCGTGTGCTTCCTCGGCGGCATCTGGGTCTTCATCGCCCTCGACCAGCCGCGCCAGCGCGTCGCGCATGAGGGTGTGCCGATGGCGGAGATAGCGCGCGGTGATGAGCTCCCGGGCCGGATGGCTCGCCAGCCACCCCTCGCCGTGGCGGAGCAGCTTCTCGACCTCCTCGTCGCCGACCCAGTAGTGCTTGTCGTCGTCGAGCACGGGCAGGAGGACGTAGAGGTGCGAGAGCAGATCCTGCAGGCGCACCTCACCAGAGAGCTGCAATGTGTAGTACGGGCTCTCGCCCCACTCCGGGAAATGCTCGTCGAGCATGTGCCGCTCGGCGACGAGGGTGTAGCCGAGTGGCTCGAAGAGCTGCGCGAGCAATCCAGGGCCACCGCGGGCATGCACAACCGCGAGTCGTGCCGTCAGCGGCAATGCCGTCTCGGCTGTTTCCTGCCGCGCCTGGCTTCGCCCACCGAGCGCGGTGCCGTAGACGTCTGCGATCGCCACGCTCATGAATGACGAGGCGACGTAAGGCCGGTCATTGACGTACTGCGCTTCGCCCGCCCGGCCGCGCGCGGCCAGGCCGCGGACCAGTCCGACCGCATCGACGTCGAGGAGGAGCGCCGCGGTGCACCGCGCCTCGCTCGCCTCTGGATAGAACACGTGCGCCTGTCCGAAGGAGAGTGGAAAGCTCTGCACGCGGTCGGGATGCTTATGCAGCAGAAAGCTGAGATCCGTGGCAGGCGGTCGCGTATTCGTAATCGTGAGCAGCATGATTGCTTCCATGATTGGGAGTATGTTCACTGATTGGGAGTATGTTCACTGCGTAGCTAACGAATGATGAACGTACGACGAGGCCATACTGTGACGCAGCAACCTGACCCAAGGGACGATCAGCGCTCCTGGGGCGTGCCGCCGATGAATTGCCAGGCGATGAGCAGATCGTCGCGAAACCAGGCGACGATGCGGCCGCCGAGGTCGCGAAACGGCGTCCAGCCGTCGATTGCAGCGTAGTCCTCGCCCTTGACGACCGGTCGGGCGAACGTGCCGATGTCGACTGGGTTACTGTAACCGCGCACCTGCACGCGCGTGCGCGGCGTGAACGTATCGGGCTCCGGCTCATAGATCCAGCCGACGACGATCTCGATCGGCACAACCGCGATCACGTCCTTCGCATCGCTTTGCACGCTGAGGTACTCCCCAGCGCCGCTGCGAAACGTAGCAGGATAGGCCTCTACCCCGTGCAGGATCTCCACCGGATCCTGGTGGTAGCGCAGGTAGACGCGCAACACACCGCTCAATGCCGTCACTCCCACGCGTTCGAACATGAAAGGATAGCGGGCATGGCCTCGCGGCGTCGGCCGCCTGAGGATCATATGCCACCCAAATGTCTCCCGCGGACTCGAGCGCGGAGGCATCTGAATTACGGCCGAATGCGTACCTGTCGTACGCCGCAGGGCGCGGCGAAACCCCAGGACGGAGGTACAGTTCTCGTGCGACGTCGGTTCATGCTCACCAGCACAGCTGCGATCCTCATCCTTGCCGTCTCCTACGCAACCGCAGCGCTCGCCGGTAATCCCGCGACACCGGTTCTTGCCCAGGGGTCTACGGTCCAGAACGTGAACGTGACTTTCGACGAGTGGAGCATCAGCGCCCGGCAGATGGCCGTGCGGGCTAATCAGCCTGTCCATTTCACGCTGTACAACGCCGGCACAGAATCGCATCGGCTCTCGGTCGGACGTGGTGATGATGACGCCGTCAGTTCGCCCAGCTCCCGCCCCGGTCAAGACCCAGCAGTCTTGGACATGACATTCGACACGCCCGGCGTCTATCAGGTCTGGTGCCCATTTGAGACCGACGGCGTGCAACATCGTGATCTCGGCATGGTCGCCACGCTGACCATCGTGCCGGAGGAGGACACTCCGGTCGTCGAAGTCCCGATCTCAGAGGGCAACTACTACATTCAGTCCCGCGCCGTCAGCGCCG
>JAXDLH010000369.1:0-3464 GCA_034666705.1 Chloroflexota bacterium | reverse complement strand
CAGCTCGACGCGGTTCTGGGCGGTGTTATAGTTGGCGGACTGGTACTCCCCTCGGTTCGCCAGACCAGGGATGCCCTCGCTGCTGCCCAGAGATGGGAAGCGAGCCGCATCGACGTCGAGATTGGCGAGGCCGCCCTCCGCGACGATGTGGGCCGCGACGCCCTGCGGGACGGCGACCGTCAGGTTGCTCGCGCCCGCATTGACCGTGGCGTTGACGACGCCGCGATTCGGCAACCGCAGGTCGATCTGGCTGGCGCCCCCCTTCAGGTCGAGCGCCTGGAGTTGGAGGTCGGTCAGATCGAGCGTCGTATTGGAGGCGCCGGTGTTCACCTGCAAGCGGCGGATGGGGACGTCGCGGGTGAGCCGCATGCTGAGATCGTTCGATGGGCCATCGCCGAAGAAGAAGTCGCCGAATCCGCGCCGCGTGCCCTCATTCAACTCGAGCGTCCCAACGCCGTTCTCCACCCGATAGTTGAGCTTCGCCCTGCTGTCACCCGCTGCGGCTCCGTCCACGAGCTGACCGCTTGGCGCGCCGCTGCTGATCTCCAACTGCCCGGCGCCATGTTGCACGGTGATCGCAGCGCTCTGGGCGCCGCCAATTGGCTGACTGAAGCTGCCTGAAGCCCCAAAGCCCGCCCCTGACCGACCAAAGGGCGGCCCAAAGCGCGAGCCAAATGTGGTGTGGGGAATGACTGCGGCGGCGATGAGCACGATGAGCACCGCGACGAGCATGGGGCCCCAGGAGGCACGGCCGCTGACGAGCAGCTCGATGCCAAGCAGTACCAGCAAGACCGGCCAGAGCTGCGCGAGAGTGCGCCACACGTCGGGCGTGACGTAGCCAAGGTTCGTCAACAGGAGCAGCGCGCCGAGCGCGATCAGAATCAGCGGCCCAAGAATGCCGCGCGTGCGAAATCGCCGGGTGCGTGTCGTCGCCATCTCGCTCATCTCCCCTACCGCGCCCGGTTCCACAGCAGCAGCCCGCCGATCACGATCAGCAGCAGCGGCCAGTACATGTGCCACGCCACGAAGCGGAAGGCGCCGAGGTTGCCAGCGAGGACCATGGCGCCAATGAAGATCAGTACGATGCCCGCCCAATTCGAGCGCCGCCGGCGGAGTATGTCGTGCTCGGCCGGGTCGACGTACCGCACGGGCAGGACCTCGGCAGTCTCCCGCGTCTCCAGTGGATCGGATGCGAGCGGCTCGCCAGTCGGCGGCACGGTCTCGCTCGTCGCGCTCGTGCTGGTCGGCGCCACCGGGTCGCCGCGCCAGCCGGTGCGCAGATCATCCGCCATCCGCTGCGCCTCGGTACGCATCTCGGCGACGTTATGTCGCACGGCATCGCGCGTTGAGCCGCCGAAATCCTCGAGGGGCATGACGATCCACAACACCGCATAGAGAATGGCGGTCAATCCGCCGGAGAAGATCGCCGTTACGACCCAGAGCAATCGCACGAGGACGGGATCGACGTCGAAGTATTCGGCGATGCCGCCGGAGACGCCGCTCAGCATGCGCTCCGTGCGGCTGCGCCGCAAACGGTGGTGAGTTGATTGGGCCATCGCATTCCTCCCTGGGCAACGCGGTGAGTCGCATGCAACTCGTGCTGACGCGCCGCCTGTGCCGTGGTGTTATGCATTGGACGATGCCACCTGCCGTTTTGTTGCGCCGTTGCACACCAGCCCCGCGCATTTGTGGCACCGTTGCACCGACAGCCCCGCGCACCGCCTGCAACAATTGGCCGGACCTCAACGTCCAACGAGATAAGACCAAGCGAGGAGCGATGGCCGAGCCCAACCCGGCGGTCGTGCGCAGCGCACAACAGGGCGACGAGTCGGCGCTGGTCGAGCTGATCACGAGCCAGCAGCGGTACGTCTACAGCATCGCGCTCGGCGTGGTCGGCAACCCCGCCGACGCCGCGGACGTGACGCAAGACACCGTGATCCGGCTGCTCCGCGTGCTGCCGACCTATCGCGCCGAGACGAAGTTCACGACGTGGCTCTATCGGCTGGTCACCAATATCGCGATCGACCACCTGCGCCGCCGACATGGGACGCACGTCTCGCTCGACGAGCCCATCGGCGATGATGGCCCGCAACGGGAGCTCGAAGATGAAGACCCGAACGTCGACCCGCCGCTGCAACTCGATCGCGCCGAGACCACGGCGCGGGTGCAAGCCGCGCTGCAGCAGTTGCCGCCAAGGCAGCGGGCGGCGTTGACGATGTGCTACTTTGAGGACATGCGGTACGAGGAGATCGCGGCGGCCCTGGGCTTGCCGCTCAACACGGTGAAGAGCCACATTCGGCGCGCCAAGGTGAAAATGGCCGAACTGCTCCGTACCCCCGAGCCCGCTGAGGACGACCACCCATGAGCCTCGCGCGCGGCGCGCTGGACTGTGCCGAGGCGCGCGCGGCGCTGCTCGCGCCGCCAGATAACTCGGTGGAGCAGGCCACGCTCGACGCCCACGTAGCGAGCTGCCCCGCGTGCGCCGCCTTTGCGACCCACGCCCGGGCACTCGACGAGCTGCTGGCGGCGAGCCTCGTCGTCGCGCCGCCTGCCATGCTCAGCGCGCAGCTCGTCGCCCTGGCCCGCGCCGCCGCCCACCCCGCAGCGTCGCCGACGCACGTCGCAGCATTGCCCCCCAGCCACGTGCGCCACTCCACCCCGCTCGAACGGGTGCTCGTCGCCGCCTTCGGCGTCGTCGCCGCGGTTACGCTCACGCTGCTGGGCCTGGTGTCGTGGGATGCGACGCTAAGCTGGCTGAACGACGGCCTCGTCGCCGCCCAGATCCTGCTCACCTCACCGGCGCTCGCGCTCCTGCCCGACCCGGCCGAGCTGCTCGCCCGCTACGGCCCGGCGCTGGCCCTGATCCCCCTGGCCTGGGGCCTGCGCGAGTGGTCGGCGGTGCCCGTTCGCAATCGACCGTAGCACAGGAATCACCTCGGGGCTGCGGGCGCTTTTTCGGCAGGGCGTCAACTGCACGGTCGATGAGAACTATCCGGCGCGAGTCCGCAACAGCTCCGGAATCCTGACGCAACCCTCTGATTCCCTTTAACCCCGCTTACGGTACGTCTCATACCGGGTCGCGAAACTCCCCTCGGCATGCCCTCCGCCGAGCGCAGTGCGGCATGCGCGTCGCATCTCTTCCGTCCCGCCCACGAAAACGCCGAAGGAGTCAACCCCGGTATGACCCAACGAGACAGCAATTCCCACGTACGGCCTCTGATCAACCGGGAAGTCTCGCGTCGTGGTCTTCTGAAGGGCGCCATCATGGGTGCGGGTGCGCTCGCGTTCAGCAGGAGTGGTCTGGCGTGGGCTCAGGCGATGGGGCCGAGCTCCGCGGTCGCACCATACGTGCTTCCCTCTATGGATGGGGTGGAGGCCACGGCGCTCATCACGACGGGCGAGGCAGCCGAGAACGGGTACCGCATGGTCGGCATTCCGGACGGGCTTGGCGCGTTCATGGATGG
>JAXDLH010000368.1:0-19042 GCA_034666705.1 Chloroflexota bacterium | reverse complement strand
CCGGATCGTTTCACCAACCCGAAACCCGGCGATCGCTTCGTGGAGTTCGACGTCAGCGTAAGCAATCTCGGCCAGCAGCACTTACCGGTCGCGGCAGGCTACTTCACCCTCCGCGACTCTGCGGGCCTCGAATACCGCCCTCGGACCGACATCTCGAAAGACGAGGTGTTGAAGCAGGTGACGCTCGCGCCGGGCCAGCACTACAATGGTCAACTCTACGTTGAGATCGCCGCGAATCAGCAGCCCGCCAACCTCGTTTTCAGCCCGGGGGTCGTTGGCTGGAGTACCCGCATCGACGTGGCGGTTGCGTCCTGACCGATGAGCGTCTCGGACGTTCTCTCTGAGCTCTTCGAGGCCGTGCTCGCCGTCGCGCTCCTGGGCGCGACGGTCGCGCTGCTCTACCGACTGATCATCGGCGATCTGCCCGTGACCTTCTTCCTTGGCGAGATCGTAGGGTTGGCGATGGGTGTGAGCCTGTTGATGATCACCGGGCCTCGACGCCACCGGCGCTAGCTGCCCCCGCAGGCCTGCTTGAGTGCGGCTGAATCCGGCGCGCTGATCTCCCCGTGGCTCTCACACGTCCCTGCGTATTGCTCAGCATGATTATCCGGAGTATGCTGGCGTACGACGTCATCCTCGCACGGGGCACGAGGAGTAGATCCCCATTGCAGGCTGAATACAACCTGGCTGTAACCTGGCGGTTCAACGCGCCGGTGGCCAACGTCTGGAAAATGCTGAATCGTGCCGAGCAGTGGCCGCAGTGGTGGAAGGACTGCCGATCAGTGGAGGTGCTCGCGCCGAATGGGCCGGACGGCGTCGGCTGCAGGCAGCGCTTCACGATGCAAACGCGGCTGCCGTACTGTGTGCAATTCGATTTGCGCTCGACGCGCGCGGAGCCCTGCTGCCTGCTGGAAGGGATCGTCGACGGGTGCCTCCGGGGCAAGGTGCGGTGGGATCTTACAGACGAAGGCCAGACCACGAAGCTCCAAACGATCTGGGAGGTCCGGCTCACGAACCCCTGGGCGGCACGCCTCTCGCCGGTCATGCGGCCGGTGTTTGTCTGGGACCAGCGGACGGTCATGCGCAACGGCGGCAGGGGGCTGGCGCGGATGATGGCCGCTACGCTGATCGAAGAGCAGTATCGATAGCTCTCTCAGTCACCTACCCGGACGACGCGTCCTCCATCAAGGGCGTGACGCGCTCCCGGAAGAGGTCGAGCTGACGAAAGCCATCGCGCACGGGCATCAGCAGCATGCGCTGCGTCCCTGCTGCACGATAGGCTCGGAGCAGCACTGCACACTCCTCCGGTGAGCCGACCAGGACGCGGCGGCGCAGATCATCTTCGGAGCGATGCAGGGCCTGGCTGAGCACGTCGTGCAGGATACGCCTTGCCTCCGCGCCATCGTCGGTCACGAACAGCGCCATCGTGGCGATCGCGTTTGGGAAGCGGCCCGGGTCCTTGCCCACCCGCCGCAGTCGCTCGCCGAGATCTATAAGCGCGCGACCGAACAACTCCGGCGTGGTGTTGTAGGCGGAGGCGATCCATCCGTCACCCAGCTCGGCCGTGCGACGCAAGCCGGCAGGCGAGCCCCAGGCGCCGATCCACAGCGGCGGACCGCCCGCGCGCATCGGTCCTGGTTCCAGGGTGAAATCCTCCGTCGAGTAAAACCGGCCGTGGAACGGCGCGGCATCGGGGCGCCAGGCCGCTCGCAAGAGCGCGATGCTCTCGTCGAAGCGCGCCCAGCGCTCCTCGAACGGGATGCCGCCCGCGGCGTAATCCTGGGCGGAGGAGCCGGCCCCGATCCCCGCGATGACGCGTCCGCCTGAGAGCAGGTCGAGTGCGGTGAAGGCTCGAACAAGGGCGATCGGGCCGCGCACTACGGGCAGCCAGACCGCCGTGATCAGCGGAATGTGCCGCGTGTGCGAGACCACGGCGGCGAGCGTCGTCGGCCCGTCGAGCCACGGGCGCGTGTGCACGAGGTGATCGTGCGCCGCGAGTGCGGCGAAGCCGAGTTGCTCGACGTGCTGGGCGTATTCGAGCACCTGGGACGGTGGCACCGCGGGCCCATCCAGGTCCAGCAAGGGCAGGTGGACTCCGAAATCCACGGCGTGCCTCCGGGCGGCGTATCGGAACGGCAGAGAGGGTTATAGCGTGGTGGCGCTGAGGGACGCAGCGCCATTGCGCTTGCCGGACCGCACAGGGCGGCATAGAATGCGAAACCAGTGAACCTGAGGAGTGGAGACATGGCAATTCACACATCGATCGACTTCGACGAGTGCGAGGGCCACGGCATCTGCGCGCGCGTCGCCCCCGAGATCTTCAAGATCGACGAGGATGGGAACACCGAGATCCTGCTGGAGGAAGTGCCGGAGGCGTTGCGCCTGAAGCTGCAGCTCGCCGAGCGGCAGTGCCCCGTTCAGGCGATCTCGGTCTGGGAGGACTGAACAGGCGCGGTCCGGGCCTGCTTGGCCATGACCTGCTGAGGGGCTTGCCGCTGGTATGCGGGAGCGGTGCGCGGTTACGGCGGGCCTGGCAGGGGACCTCGTTGGGCGAGAATCCGCGCGCCGGCGTGTAGCATTGGAACAGGCGGCGCCACGCGCTCATTGTGGCGATGGAGGGGAAACGTGGCTGAGATCGTGCTTGGTATCGGCAGCTCGCATGGACCAACGATGAATTCCGCGCCCGAGAAGTGGGCGGCTCTTGGCGAAAAGGACCAGCTCGATACGCGCTTCGACTTCGCCTCGTTGCCCCGTCGACCGGGTATCGAGCAAGAGGTGACCATCGAGAGATTCCGCGAGCGGTACGATGCGGTGCAGCGCGACGTGGCCGAGCTGTGGGGCGTCATCCAGGAGGCCAGGCCTGACGTGGTGGTGGTGCTCAGCAATCCGCACGGTGGGGTGACGAACGACGTCATGCAGCCGACATTTGGCATCCATCTGAACGATCCGGCGCCGATGACCTCGGCGCCGAGCCGGTCGCCCGGACAGAGCGAGCGGCCCGCGGGCGCGCGCGAAGCGGGGGCGGCTGCAGCCGCTACAGCGCGACCGCAGCGCGAGACCAGGCAATTCCCGACCGACGGCGACCTGGCCCGCCATCTGATGAACGGCCTGATCGAAGAAGGCATTGACGTTGCCGCCAACTTCCAGACCACGCCGGGAGCTGGTCTGGATAGCGCGTATAGCCTCCTGTATGAGCGCTTCGATACCGAGGCGACGATTCCCTACGTGCCGGTGCTGCTGAGCCGTTACATGCCCAACCAGGCCACCCCGCGCCGGTGCTATGAGTTTGGCCAGGCGCTGCGACGGGTCGTCGAGCGGTGGGCCTCCAGCAAGCGTGTGGCGATCATGGCGTCGGGAGGATTGAGCCACCAGATCCTGGACGAGGAGCTGGACCGGGAGGTGATCGACGCGCTGGTCGAGGGCAATACCGACGTGCTGGCCTCGCTGGATCGCGTGCGGCTCAATCGCTCTCCTGGCACCCCGGAGATCTTGAACTGGGTCGCGACCGCGGCGGCGTTGGAGCCTACGACGATGACGTTGCTCGACTACGTGCCATGCTACCGCTCGCTCGCCGGCACTGGCCAGGGCGTCACGTTCGGGTATTGGAAGTAGCGAGGAGAGCGATGGTGCGTGAGTGCGGCAATTCCGAGTAAGCGCAGGCATCGCGACCGGTGCACCGGGTCCACCTGTCGCGATGCCTGCAATGACCCTTTGATCGCTGCGGAGGGACATCATGCTGACCAAGGAACAAAATGAGCTCGTGACGCGGATTGGCCCCGGGACTCCTGGCGGTGACCTGCTACGCTGCTTCTGGCAGCCGGTGGCGCTCGTCGAGGAGCTCGCGAGCGGCGCCCCCATCCCGCTCACCATCATGGGTGAGGAGCTCGTGCTCTTCCGCGACGACCGGGGTCGACTGGGGCTCGTGGGGCTGCACTGCTCCCACCGCGGTGCAGACTTAAGCTATGGCCGCCTCGAGGATGGTGGCATCCGCTGCCTGTACCATGGGTGGCTCTACGACGTGCACGGCCGCTGCCTGGAGCAGCCCGGCGAGCCAGCCGGCAGTACCTTCAACGAGCGGATCCGCCACCGCGCCTACCCGTGCCGCGAAGCTGCCGGCGCAGTATTCGCCTACATGGGTCCAGGCGCGCCGCCGGAGCTTCCCGCCTACGAGTGGCTGCAATTGCCGGAGGCACACGTCACCGCGAACAAGTACTGGCACGACTGCAACTATCTGCAGGGGAACGAAGGCAACATCGATCCGGTGCACCTTTCGTTCCTGCACCGCTTCCTGACCGAGGACGTGGCGGCGAAGCGCCGCGCAGGCCTGCCGGTGGGCACGAGCGTCTCGGCAAACCAGCTCTTCGGGCGCGACGTGGCGCCGACGCTCGAGGTCGAGCCCACCGACTTTGGTCTTCGTATCTTCGCCCTGCGTGATGCTGGCGATGGGAAGCGGTACGTGCGGATCTCCAACTTCATCTTTCCCAACCTCTCCGCCTTCCCCGGCGGTGGCTCGGGCACCGGCTACGGCATCAACTGGCACGTGCCGATCGACGACACGCACCATTGGAAGTTCACGTTCGGCTTCAACCGCGTCGCGCCGATGGACCGGGAGCGCTGGCGCGCCCAGAACACCGGCGAGGTGCAATTGGACTACCATCTGCGCCGCGAGCGGGCGAACCGCTACCTGCAGGATCGCGAGGAGATGCAGACGCGCTCCTTCATCGGGTTGGGTCCGTTCTTCGCAGCGCACGATGCGTATGCGGTCGAGGGCCCCGGGCCGATTCAGGATCGCGAGCAGGAACATACCGGCACGACCGACAAGGCGATCGTGATGGCCCGCCTCCAGCTCCTCAAGGGCATCCAGGATGTGCGTGAGGGGCGCGACCCGCTGCACGTAATCCGCGCGCCCGCGGAGAATCGGCTGGGGCACGTCGGTGCGCTGGACGTGGTGGCGGCCAACGAGGATGACTGGCGCACGATCTGGCAGCGTTACCTGCCGGGCGCCGAGCCCGCGCTGGCCGGCGTATAGATAAGGGGTCCTCCTTCCCACAAGACCGGAACGGCCCTCTCCTCCCCGCGCATCCTGAGCCCTTCGACAGAGCCCGTCCTGAGCTTGTCGAAGGGCTCAGGACGGGCGGGGGGGCCACTCGAAGGCGCGTCGGAGATCGGCGCGTTAGCAGCTTCCGCGCCGCGGGCGAGGGGTTAGGTTCTCATCCTCACGTCCACTCCGCGAAGGCCATGGCGCAGCCGGTGCCGGCTTCGGAGCGGTAGCAGGGCACGTAGTCCACGAGGTTCATGTGCAGCCCGTCGCCGGCCATCGCGCCGGCGACGACCACCCAGTTGCGAATCTCCGACGTGCCGCTGTTGAAGTGGTTGTTAGGGGTATCGGTGAGCTTCGCTTCGCTGTTCTCGCGAAGCCCCTCGATGATGTGCTGGTCGAGGTCCTCCTCGACCACGAAGTGGGTGAGGCCGCCCGAGCCGATGATCGCGACGCGCTTGTCGCTGTCCCACGCCTCGATCGCCTGGCGCAGCGCCCGGCCGAACTGGAAGCAGCGCTTCATGGTCGGCTGGTTCGGCGGGTAGTAGGTGTTGATCAGGATCGGGACGTTCGGAATGACTTCGTTGTTCATCAAGCGCCGGTACACGAAATTGACGGCGTGGCCGATCGTGCCGTGGTGCCGGCCCTCCGGCATCTTGTTCGAATGGGCGACGTCGAAGCCGGTCTCCATCATGGACTCGATAATGTAGCGGCCGAATGCCGCATCGGTCGGATGACTCACGCGACCCTGCGGCGCATTGGCCGCCGGCAGGTCGCCGAGCCCGAGGTTGCGCATGCGCTCGTCGGGGATCCACGGCTCGTCGTCCACCGTCTGTCCCCAGTACACGCCGATCGCCGGCATGTTCTCGTCGCTGAACGCCTCGTGCTGGTCGTCACCCAGAATGAGGCAGACGTCGGGCGCCACCCGGTCGAGCGTCTCGCCCAGGTGGGCAATCGCCTTCTGGCAGGCATCGTACCGGGCCTGGGCCTTCTCCAGGCCCAATTCCTGATCGAGGCCCTGACCGCGACGCTCCTCGACGAGCTCCGGGAAGGTGTAAGTCTTGCCCCGGTACCACAGCTCGGAGTTCTGCCGGTCGGCATTGACCCGCAACGACCACTGGTCTGGCGGGAGTTGCAGCATCGGGCTGTGGGAGGTCCCCATGCCGAGAACGATCTTCGCCATGCAATCTGCTCCTTTCGCGTGCCTGCTGCTCTACTAAACCTGATTCAGCCTAGCTCGACAAGTCTCCTTGTCGTACTCCAGAGAGGCCGGTACCGTCGTCTACCGAAGGCGGGGAGTGGCTCACCATCCTGCCCCCCCCGGGATCGTCGTGGTGTTGTGGCCTACGTGCGGTTTCCGCAGGTTGACAGCGTGCAGTATCGAGAGTACATTCGCGAAACAGGCCATGAAGGCATGAGGTGCAGAAAGCATGATCGTGCGGGGTCGCTCTCGACACGTGGTGACGCTCCTAGCGCTGGGGATGCTGCTGGCTGGCTGTGCCCAGGCAAGCACACCGGTAGCCCCGGGCGCTGGCAATGGCGTGGCTCCCAGCCAGCCGGCGACTCCGAAGCGGCTCGTCGCCGCGACGATGAGCGACCCGAAGGCGGTGAGCTCGAACGACGTGGTGGCTGGCTCGGGCACAATCCAGGGCGGTGACGCGCTGGAGGATCTCGTCAACGCCGGGATGGTCGTCATCGACAACAAGGGAAAGCTCCACGCCCAACTCGCTGAGGCGGTCCCGAGCCTGGAGAACGGGCTCTGGAAGCTGCTGCCGGATGGGCGGATGGAGATGACGTGGCATATTCGCGAGGGCGCCCAGTGGCACGACGGCACGCCATTCACGCCCGACGACCTTATCTTCTCCACCGCGCTCGCTCGCGACCGCGACCTGCCGTTGTTCCGCGAGCCGGCGGCCGACCTGATCGAGAGCATCCAGGCTCCCGACGCGCGGACGGTCGTCGTGACGTGGAAGCAGCCATTCATCCAGGCTGACACGGTGTTCGGTCGGCGCATCATCCAGCCTCGCCCCAGGCATATCTTCGAGCAAGCGTACACGGAAGCGAAAGACACCGTGACCGGCTTGCCGTACTGGACGACTGGCTACGTGGGGACTGGGCCGTACAAGGTCCGCGAGTGGACGACCGGCGCCCACGTGGTGCTGGAGGCAAACGACCGCTTCGTGCTCGGCCGGCCCAAGATCGACCAGATCGAAGTGCGGTTCATTCCGAGCCCCGACACGCTCGCTGCAAATATTCTGGCCGGCGAGGTGCAGTTGACGCTCGGCCGGAACCTCTCGCTGGCGCAGGCGCTGCAGATCCGCGACCAATGGCAGGCGGGGCACGTCGGCGTTGGCTACAAGAACTGGATTGCCGCCTACCCGCAGCTCATGAATCCGAGCCAGCCCGCATTGCTTGCGAACGTCGAGCTCCGCCGCGCATTGCTCTACGCGCTGGATCGCCAGCAATTGGTCGAGACGCTGCAGGCGGGCATCGTGCCCGTGGCGGACTCGATCCTGCCGCCCTCGGATCCGGCGTACCCGCTGGTGCAGAACAGCATCGTGCGCTACGGCTACGACCCGGCGCGCGCCGCCCAGATCGTGCAGGGGCTGGGCTACGCGAAGGGCGCCGACGGTGTATACCGCGACGGCGCCGGCCAGGCGCTCAATATCCAGGTGCAGACCTCAGCGGACGACGATGCCCAGGTTGCCGGGAACCTCGCCCTCGCCGACGCGTGGAAGCAGTTCGGCCTCGCCTCGGAGTCGTATCTTCTGCCCCAGGCGCAGCGCAACGACCGGGAGGTCGTCGCGAACTATCCGGGCGTCCGCGTCTGGCGGCAGCCGAACGACATCGACGATCTACGGCGCTACTCCAGCAACATGGCGCCGATGGCTGAGAATCGCTTCCAGGGTGGCAACCGCTCCCGTTACCAGAATCCTGCATTGGACGGGATCATCGACCGTTACATGACGACGATCCCGCTCGACCAGCGGATGAGCGTGCTCGGCGAGGTCTTGCACCACCTAACCGATCAGGTGGTGGTTATGGGCCTCTGGTACAACACCGAGCCCGTAGAGATCAGCAACCGGCTCATCAATGTGAATCCCCGGGACGCCGGGCAGACGACTGAGGCGTGGAATGCCCACGAGTGGGACCTCCAGTAGGCCCGCGTGTAGCTCCTGCGGACGTGGCTCGTCTAGGCGTGGCTCGTCTAGATGGAAAACCTGGTCCTGCCGCTCGTCCAGAGCTGTCGAAGGACCCGACGCGGGACGGGATGCCCCGGTGAACTGGTGATCGTAGGCATGCGGAAAGGAGACAACCAATGGTACTGACCAGGGAAGAGAACGAGCTGCTGACGCGGGTCGGTCCGGGCACGCCGGGCGGCGACCTGCTGCGGCGCTACTGGTTCCCGATCGCGCCAGTGCAGGAGTTGACCGACGAGCAGCCCACGCGCTTCGTGCGCCTGCTTGGCGAGGACCTCATCCTGTTCAAGGACAAGAGCGGCCGCGCGGGCCTCATTCAGGACCATTGTGCGCATCGGGGTGCCTCGCTGCTCTACGGCCGGGTCGAGGAGCGCGGCATCGCCTGCGCCTACCATGGCTGGCTCTACGACACCGCCGGCTCGTGCCTCGAGTGCCCCGCCGAGCCGGCCGGCTCCATGTTCCACCTCACCGTCAAGATGCAGGCCTATCCGGTCGAAAAGTTCTGTGGCCTCTACTGGGCCTATCTTGGCCCGCTGCCAGCGCCCGCGATCCCGCACTATGATCTCTGGGTGCGCAAGGACGGGCACCACAAGATCTACGTGCAGCCGATCCTGGATTGCAATTGGCTGCAACCAATGGAGAACTCGGTCGATCCGGCGCATTCCCGCATCTTGCACGCATTTGCCACCGCCCGACGCGGCGGTACCCCCATCACCAACTCGACGCGTGGCCGTACGGATGAGGTGGAGTACTTTGACTTCTACGAGGTGCCGATCGGCATCATGAAGAAGCGCGTTTCCCGCAACGGCCACGTCGACGAGCATCCCCTCATCTTCCCGAACATCCTGCGGCATGGCAACGACACGCAGATCCGCGTGCCAATGGATGACACCCATACGTACGTCGTGTTCGTCAACTTCATGCCCACCGAGGATGGCAGTGTGGTCGACGAGCCGGACGAGTTGTCCGTGACCTATCTTGGTCCCTACAAGGAGCCCACCGGTAGCCTGTACCCAGTTGCGCACTACACTATGAAGGACGTGCAATACGAGGATCACATGGCGTGGGAGACGCAGGGGCCGGTCGCCAACCGCTCGACGGAGCGGCTCGCCAGCTCGGATCGAGGCATCGTGATGCTTCGCGAGATGCTGCGCACGGAGATCGAGCGGGTGCAGCGGGGTGAGGAGCCGCGCGGCGTAATGCGCGATCCGAACCATGCGGTGATCGACACGAACCATTCGACGCAGATGCACGAGTGGGCAACCAACTCGCGCAACCGGGCGAGGGTCTAGGCCGCAAGGTTCCTGACGCGGGGCCCCGTGGAGCCCTGAGGCCCCGCGTCAGGTGCTAGCCCAAGCCAGGGGGAACCCCCGGCGCAGGTTCTGCGTACCCCCACGCAGACCCGTACCGGATGCATCGGCAGAGCAACCGTCCAGGCTGTGCCTAGAAGACACTGGTGTGCCGACCTCACCTTCAGCGTCCTCGGGATGTTGACGCCGTCATCTTTCGGGTGATGCACCGCTCGGCTGCCCCGATAGCGGCAGGTATATTCGTCACCGGAGGGTAGGTGTGTCATTCACGGTTGACGATTTCCAGGACCTGCTGCGACTTCTCGGCAAGCACCCTGAGTGGAAGGACGCGCTCCGCCACGAGGTCCTAACTGAGGAAATCCTCAGTTTACCTACCCTGGTGCGCTAGAACTCCGAGCACATCGCCGCGTTCACGGAGCGAATGGATGCGCTCGCCGAAGCGCAGGCCCGCACTGAGCAGCGGCTCGCCGAGTTGGCGGAGCGGCAAGCGCGCGTCGAGGAGCGCCTCGTCGAGCTGGCCGAACGGCAAGAGCGAACCGAAAACCAACTTTTCAAGCTTACCCAGATAGTCGAAGCGTTGGTCGTCGATGTCGGCCGGCTCAACGACGATTCGCTCGAGCTGCGTTACGCGCGTCGCGCTGCGGCGTACTTCAGTCGTATCGCCAAACGCTTGCGCGTGCTGGATACGAGTGACCTTGCTAACATCCTCGACGATGCCGTAGAAGAGGGTCGCCTTACGGTCGAAGAGCGGGATGCCGTAATGGAGACAGACCTGGTGGCTACCGGCCGTCGAGTCAAAGACCAGGCAGAGATTTATCTCCTCGCCGAGATCTCCTGGGGCCTCGGGCCCCACGACGTAGAGCGGGCGGCGGACCGCGCTGCGTTCCTCGCCAAGCTCGGTCGAGAGGTCGTACCTATTGCGGCCGGGGTGTCAGTTGATGCGGAAACGCTGGCCCTGGCAGGCGAGCGTGGTGTCCGCACGGTGCGCAATGGGCATAATGCGCGACCCTCGTCATCGTAGAATGGGCGCGCGGCTTTACTCCTGAGGCCGCTCCTGCGGTCGCGCCCCGAGGATCGTGCGCTGTAGAGGAGCCGGGGCGAGGGATCAGTCTCCCTCGAGGCAGTCGCGGAGGAAGCGGTCGGCGCGTTCGTTCGCCTGGGCGCCGAGCTGAGACGGGTGGCCGCTGAGGCCATGCGCACCGCCGGGATAGATCGCGAGCTCTGTCGCATTGCACGCCGCGGCCCACCGCGCATACATAAAGAGCGAGTCGTCCAGCAGTGGGTCGAGAGTTCCGACGCTGAAGAGCGCCGGCGGCAGCCCGGCGAGGTCGGCGAAGAGCGGCGACACGTCCGGTTCGTGCCAGCGCGCTCGATCGGGCAGATAGTGCGCGGCGAACCAGATCAGGCTCTCCGGACTCAACGTGGGTGAATCCTGGCCGATTCGCGTGATGCTGGGCGTGCCGAGCAGGTCATACCATCCATACATCAGATTTGCCCCGGCGCAGCCGCGGTACCCGTGACGGTCCCGCAGCCTGAGGAGCGTGCCGACCGAGAGCGTCGCTCCCGCTGACTCGCCGCCGACGAGCAGTCGGTCTGCGCCAAACTCGCTGCTCGCGTGCTCCACGAGCCAGCGTGCAACGGCTTCGCAATCGTCAGCACCGGCGGGATAGGGGTGCTCGGGCGCGAGCCGGTAATCAACGCTCACGACGGCAACCTCGCAGCCACGCGCGACCGCCTCATTGCGCGGATCCGAGCTGAGCGGCTCCCCCAGACAGTACCCGCCGCCGTGGATGTGCAGGTACACGCCGTGCACGGTCGGCGGCACGAACATGCGCACCGGAATGGGGCCGTCTGGGCCTGGAATTGCGCGCTCGACGGCCATCGGCGAGGGGATGCTCGGCGAGGCGAGCGCTTGCTGCCGCCGAACCGCGCGGACGGCCGGCGCGCCCTCCCGATACACCTGTGGTGCCCGCGCCGTGCCGGCCGCGAGCTGCGCGTTGACGGCGATCGTCTCGGGGTCCACGGCCTCGGCGCGAAACAGGCTCGCGAACGCCGCCGGCTCAAACACAACCCACTCCCCATGCGTCCTTCCGCGCCACTATAGGGGCGCGCATTACCTCATGCAAGGATCGCTGGGGACGGACGAGGCTACGTGCGAGCCTGCATTCCGGCGGCAGATACTCCCTCCCCACGGCTCGCGGTGTGACTGCATTCACCATGATTCCGATTCAACAAGGCGTGCGTCGAGCCGACAGTTCTAGCAATAGCGCTGACCATCGACGCTGCAAGCTCAACGTGCACGCGCCGCAGGAGAGTACGGGTGGTTACAGACCTCCTTGCCATCACCTTCAACGTCGTCATACCCATTTTCGTGATGGCCGGCGTTGGGTTGCTCGCCCACAAGCGCTGCGGGATCGATCCCAAAGCGGTCTCGCCGCTCGGGATCTACGTGCTCATGCCCGCGTTGCTGTTCACGTCGCTCTCCACGACGAAGATGGAGGGCGATGAAGTGTTGCGGATCGGCGTGTTCACGCTGTCGCTCATCCTGGCCCTCGTGGCCGTCACGACCATCGTGACGCGGCTGTTCAACGTTGCCCGCGAGGAGTCCAGTGCCCTCACCATGGTCGTCGCGTTCATGAACTCGGCGAACTACGGGTTGCCCGTGTGCCTGTTCGCGTTCGGGCAGGAAGGCTTCGACCGGGCGGTGGTATTCGCGGCGTTCCAGTCGATCTGCGCGTTCTCCATCGGCGTATTCGTTGCCGCCCGAGGCAAGCTCAATTGGCGGCAAGCCCTGCGACCGATGGTCAAAATGCCGGTGCTCTGGGCCGCGGTGACGGCTCTGGCGTTGCGTGCGAGCGGGTTCGCTATGCCGCTGCCCATCGAGCGTGGCATTACGGTACTTGCAGCGGGGGCCATCCCGGTCACCATCCTCTTATTGGGTATGCAACTGGCTGACATGCGTTTCGAACGACTGCAAGTACGGTCGTGGATAGCCGTGGCGGGCCGTCTGGGCGGGTCACCGGCGCTGGCCTTGCTGCTGGTGGCCGTCCTGCACCCGACGGAGCTCACCGGCAAGGTCTTAGTGCTGCAAGCGGCGATGCCCGCGGCCGTGAACATTTCACTGCTCGCCACACAGTTTGACGCCCGCCCGCAGCTTGTTTCCTCGGCAGTGCTATTGACGACTGGACTGAGCTTACTCACCGTTACTGCATGGGTCGCATACCTGCGGGGAGGGATCTAATGACTGTCGGAAGCGTCACGCAGCGAGCCCTGAACCAACCACGTCACGGTGGAACGGGGCTCGCGACGGGCGGTTGGCCAATCCTGGGCGCACTGCAAGCGTTCGCGCGGGCCACAATCCGCGTGAAATTCGTGCTCACGCTCGGTGCCGTCGCCGCCCTCGCGGTGGTGCTCGTCACGGCGGTGCAGACCTATTACGATTCGCAGCAGCTCCAGTCGCAAGCGACCAGCCAGACGCAGCTCTCCGCCATGCTGGTTGCATCCCAGGTCGACGCCATCCTCAAAGACTCGTTTCAAGAGCTGGCAGTCATTGCCGCCGATCCGGTGTTTATTTACGAGCTAGAGGCCAATGACCGCGCTTCACTGAACGCTCGTTTGGAGGCGATGGGCCCGAACGAACCCGATTTCACCGCATTTGCGGCGTTCAACAGCCAGGCGCGCATGCAGGGCATCAGCCTCACCGATAAGAAACTGCTCGATTCCGACTATACCGAGCAGCTCCACGTTTCGATCCCGCTGGGCCAGGGAATTCCCGGGGTTGGCACTCCCCGACCGGGCGCCTCCACTGGGCGCCCAATCGTCCCGCTCGGCGTGCCGGTACGCGCGTCTGACGGTCACATCGTCGGCGCGCTCCAGGGCTCGCTGTCGCTGGAGGCCCTCACGAACCAACTGGACCGCGTGCGGCTCGGGGAGCGGGGCATGGTCACCCTGACGGCAGCCGACGGCAGGATCCTGGTGCATCCGGACGAGAGTCAAATCCTGAAAGCGGGGTCCGGCTCGAACGCCGCCATCGCGAGCGCGCTGCGCGGTCAGCCGGCCACGCTTACCACGACCAATGGAAGCGGTGAGTCGGTGGTCGCCGCCACGGTTCTGGCCCCGTCCGTGGGGTGGGTGATCGAGGCGGAGATCCCCGTGAGTCAGGCGATGGAGCCGCTCTGGGCCCGAATCATCCGTGCGTTGGTGGTCGGGTTCCTCGTGCTCGTCATCGCTGGCGCGCTCGGTGCGTGGATGGCAGGCCGGCTCACGGCGCCGGTGGCACTCCTCCGCGCCGCCACCCGCCGGATGGCGCGCGGGGAGTACCGGCAGGGATCACTCATCATCAAGAGTGGCGACGAGCTCGAGGATCTCGCCGGCGATTTCGAGCGCATGGTGATTCAAGTGCAGGAGTCCGAGGCCCGCTACCGGACGGTCTCGGAAATGACGTCCGACTTCGCCTACGCGTACGCCGTGCGGCCAGATCGGTCGCTCGTTCCCATCTGGGTGACCGACGCGTTCGCGCGGGTGACCGGATATGAAATCGTAGAGATCGCCTCCCAGGGTGGGTGGATGGCCATTACCCATCCGGACGACCTGGCCATCGCCCAGCAGCGGATGGACCATCTGTTCGCGGGCGAATCAGACGTCAGCGAGTTTCGCATTCTTACCAAGGCGGGGGACGAACGTGTCCTGCGGGTGCACGTGCGACCTGTGTGGGACGACGCGCTCCAGTGTGTCGTGCGGATCTATGGCGCGGCGGCAGACGTCACCGAGCAAAAGCAACTCCAGATGCAGTTGGAGCGCAAGAACGAGGAGCTCGAGGAGCAGTACCAGCAACTGCAGGAGGCGAGTCGCCTCAAGAGCGAGTTTCTGGCGAACATGTCGCACGAGCTGCGCACGCCGCTCAACGGCATCATCGGTTTCACCGAGCTCATGCACGACGAGAAGCTAGGACCCGTCTCGCCCGAGTACCGGGAGTGTCTCACCGACGTGCTGACGAGCGCCCAGCATCTGCTCACCCTCATCAACGATGTGCTGGACCTCGCCAAGATCGAGGCGGGCAAGACGGAATTTCGACCGGAGCGAGTGCAGGTCCCGAAGCTCGTTGGCGAGGTGTGCGATATCCTGCGCACCCTGACGGCGAGCAAATCGCTGCAGGTCGCGATCGAGATCGACCCCGAGTTGGGTGACGTCGTCGCCGACCCGGCCAGGGTCAAGCAGGTGCTCTACAACTACCTGTCCAACGCGATCAAGTTCACCCCGGAGCAGGGCAACGTCACCGTCCGCGTCGCACCGGATGGGGATCACCACTACCGCGTGGAGGTCGAGGACGACGGCATCGGCATTGCGCCCGAGGAGACCGGCCGCCTCTTCCAGGAATTCGAGCAGCTCGATGCCGGCGCCTCCAAGCGGTATCAGGGGACCGGGCTCGGGTTAGCGCTCACCAAGCGGCTGGTCGAGGCGCAGGGAGGCGCCGTCGGCGTTCAGAGCGCGCCGGGCGTCGGCAGTGTGTTCTTCGCCACCTTTCCGCGAGTGATGCATTGTGAAGACGATGCATCCAGCGGTCAGCTCGAGGACGCCGCGCTGTACGCGTTGAGCGGCAGCAGTCGGTGATCTCGACTCCGCAGCCTCATGGCACAGCTCACGGGCGAGGTGCGCGCAGGGCCAATGCAGTCAAGCGTGCGCTCTGTCGACGTGGGAGAGGGAGAATTCCATGACCGAAGGCAAGATTCTCGTCGTCGACGATAACCCAGTGAATCAGCGGCTCGCCCAGCTTACGCTCCGGGTGGCCGGCTACGACGTCCGCGTCGCGGCTGACGCGTATGAGGCGCTTGCCGTCACCCATGAGTTTCGGCCGGAGCTCATCCTGATGGACATCCAGCTCCCCGGGATCGACGGTCTGGAGCTCACCGGGCGGATCAAAGCCGACCCCAGCACTGCTGACATCCGTGTCATCGCATTGACCGCGTATGCGATGAAGGGGGACGAAGCGCGGGCTACGAAAGCCGGCTGCGATGGCTACATGACAAAACCGATCGACACCCGTGCGCTTCCCCTGACGGTGGCGGCGTGCCTGGCGGGTGGCTCTACAGCAGGGAGGTAATGTGCTTATGAACAGGACGGTCTTGATCGTTGACGACGAGCCCGCGCTGCGAAAACTCTTTCGTATCACCCTGGGCGTCGAGGGGTATACGGTGGTCGAGGCCGACGACGGCCGCTCGGCGCTCGAGGCGCTCGACTTCTATCAGCCAGACCTCGTGATTCAGGATTTGATCTTGCCCGACATGCACGGCTCAGAATTGATTGGTCGCCTCCGCGCCCGTCCCGCTGGCGCCAATATCCCGATCCTCGCGGTTTCCGGGCTCGAGCCGGACGCCAGCATTCCCGCCGATCGGTGCTTCGGATTCACGCAGGTACTGGTGAAGCCGGTTGCGCCGTCGCACCTCGTGAGGACCGTCGTCGGGTATCTCTGCGGCAATGCGAGCGAAGTTCCGGAGCGAGTCCTGAGCGCCATCGCTTGAGTTCGCGCTCGCCGGCCGTCCGGCGTTCGGGTTGCTCGCTAGTGCGAGCCTTGGTCCTGGTGGATCGCGTTGAACTGGGCTTCCGCCATGACGTCCACCACGGAGTGTCCGGCGTGGACTTGCTTCACCATCTCCGCCTCGAGCGCCACAATGCGCTCTGCCGCCTCGATCACCTCAGCCGCCCGTTCTTGCGGAATGAAGCACACGCCACTATGGTCGGCGAGCACCAGATCGCCCGGCCGCACCTGCACGCCCGCCACCTGGATGAGCGAGTTGAACGATTCCTGGATAATGCGGTTGCGCGCCGTCACCTGGATGCCCGATCGCGCCCAGGCCGGGAAGCCAAGCTCACGCATCTCGTCGACGTCGCGAGCCGCGCCGTCGACGATGACGCCGCGAACCCCCTTGATCTGGGCCGCGTGGGTGAGGATTCCGCCCCAGCTCGACACGTCGACCCGACCGGCGTTGTCGATCACGATCACGTCGCCCGGTGAGGACTGATCGACCGCCGGCGCTGCAAGGTGGTGCTCGGGTCGGGTAAGGCCCACCGGCACGATCTTCACGGTCACCGCGCGTCCCACGATGCGTGGGCAATCCCAGAGCGGGCGCAAGCCGACCACTGCCCCGCGCAGATTCAGGAAGTCGAGCGCATCGGAGACCGCAGGACTATCGAGTTTGGCGAGGCGCTCGAGGAGATCGACGGCTGCCAGGGCCGACTGCATCTGCATAAATGGGCCTCCTCCTCCGGGGACTTATGAGTGGGACCCCTACCATCCATCCGACCGGCGGGCAGGACCGTGGGGGAACGATCGATCAGGACCGCGGGAAGCCGTAGATGTCCATGGTGTACTCGCCGTTGCGGATTCGCTCCATGTAGCCCGCCTCCGCATCGGCGCGCTTCTGGCCCGCTGCCCGGAACTCCTCGACGCGGTCGCGCGGAATCGACATCACACCGTCCCCATCGCCGAGGATCACGTCGCCGGGGTTCACCAGTATGCCGCCGACCACGATCGGCACGTTCAACTGGCCAGGCTCGTGCTTGTAGGTGCGGAACACGCCGGCGCCGCGCAAGAATACCGGAAAACGAATCTCTTCGAGCTCCTCCGTGTCGCGGCAGCCGCCGTCGAGGACGAGGCCGATCACGCCGTGAGCCACGGCGCATGCCGTGAGGATGCCGCCCCAGTAGCCGCCAGAGAGGCCGCCGTTCTGCACGACGAGCACGTCTCCCGGCTGCACGAACTCGATGCAACGGTGCAGCGCGAGGTTGTCGCCGGGCGGGCAGTTCACCGTGAAGGCGGGGCCGCACACTCTGGCGCCTCGCCACAGCGGGTGGATGGCGGGGTCCATGGCGCCGATGGCGCCACCCGCCTCATAGACTGTCGCGACGCCGAGGGTGCGCAGCGCGTCCAGCGTCTCCGGTGCGACCGCTCCCGCCACCTCAGTTGCCCTTGCGCTGCAGCAGGTGGTAGCCGTGCTTCGTGCGCGCCTCGCGCAGCGTCATGTTGCCACTCAGCGCGTCGGCGATGATGCGATCCTCGACCTCGCCGATCTCCTGCGCCGCCGCGAGCACCTCGCTTTCGCGGTCGAACGGCACGACGAGCACGCCGTCGTCGTCGCCGATCAGCAGGTCATTCGGCCGCACGCGCACGTCGCCGAGCGCGACCGGCACGTTCGTCGCGCTCACCTCGACGCGGTCCTTGCCGGTCCGCATGAAGCGGCCGCAGCTATAGATGGGGTAGTGAATCTCGAGGGCGCGGTACACGTCGCGGCAGACACCGTTGATGACCGTGCCGGCGACGCCGCGATGCGCGGCGACGGCGGTGAGGATGTCGCCCCACACAGTGCAATAGGTGCGCCCATCGTTGTCGAGCACGACGACCTGATCTGGGCCGATGTCGTCGATGTAGTCGCCGACGGTGCCGGGCGGATTGCCTGCGGGCACGTACTGCAGGGTGTACGCGCGGCCGATCATCTTCTGACCGTTCTGGAGCGGGTGGATTCCGTGGGCGCTACCGGGCAGGCTGAGTCGGTCCAGCGCGTCGGAGATGTTGGCTGTGGACATGCCACGGAACCCTTCGATGATCGGGTCGCTCATGCTTCCTCCTCTACGTTTTGTCATTGCGTCTTTTGCGGTCATCCTGAGGCCGCAGCCGCAGGTCCGTGGTCACACCGTTGGGGCCACGGACCTGCCGCTGCGGCCTCAGGATGACCGGGGGTTAGCCTTCTTGCAGGCGACCGGTATCGAAGAGGTACCGGGCAAAGCCGAGGCGGTCGGGATCAGGCGCGACGGGCGGCAGCAAGTGGCGCAGCGGCGGGCGCGGCACTGGTACCGTCTCGCCACGGGCGAGGCGATCTTCGATGTATTGCACCCGCGCCACCTCGAGCTTGTCGAGCGCCTCGGTGGGCGTGAACGCCTCGGCCACGCAGCCGGGCAGCTCGGGGTACTGGGCGCGACGAAGCCACTCGCCGTCGGGGCCCTCGATGGATTCCATGACGAGAATGTATGGAACGGCGAGGTATTCTTCGAGCTGCATGGTCCTGCTCCTGCCCGGTGACCTATTCGGCCGCGGGGCTACTCGGCCCATTGTAGTCCGGTACGGCCTGGCGCTCAAACGCCACGCCTGCGGGCAGCCAGAGCATGGCGTAGAATCGCGGGGTGATCCCAGTCGGGAAGGGGGGAGCAGCAGTGGATGAGTCGATTCGCGACCGGCTGTTAAAGGTGGATACCGGCGCCGTCTCGGATGCGCTCGATCAGCTCAGCATCCGTGGTGCGGTGTGGGGCGTGCGCCCCGTCTGGCAGTGCCCCCGCATCGCTGGGCCCGCCATGACCGTGAAGGCGATCGCCGCCGGGCCGAGCCGTCCGCCACAGCACATCAATATCTACGCTATCGACGCTGCCGAGCCGGGCGCGGTGCTCGTCATCGACAACGGCGGCCGCCCGGACGTGTCCTGCATGGGCGACCTCCAGTCGCTAGC
>JAXDLH010000367.1:0-20401 GCA_034666705.1 Chloroflexota bacterium | reverse complement strand
GCTCGCCGTTGAGGAAGAAGCCGTTGAGCACCTCGTTGACGGTACCGTCGCCGCCGACTGCCACAATGGTCTCCGCCCCGGCACGCAGGGCCTGGCGGGCGAAGCTCGTCGCCGTCTCCGCTCCTCGGCTCCACTCGCATTCAAAGGAAAGGCCCCGGGCTCGAGCCGCAGCGAGGAGACGCTCCCCCTCGGCGGCGCCTCGCCCCGCTCCAGCCGCGGGATTGACGATAAAGAAGAAGCTGGCGGTCATGATGGGAATATAATAGCCACATCCCAGTCTCTGAGGTATGTCGAGGCGTGCCGGAGCTGAACTTTCACCAGCTCCGCATCTTCGCCGCGGTCGCTCAGTACCGCAGCTTCTCGCGTGCTGCCCGCGAGCTGAAGATCACGCAACCAGCCGTCTCCACGCAGGTGCGGCAGTTTGAGGAAGATCTCGGCATCGTGCTTATCGACCGCGTGGGTCGCCACGTCTCGCTGACCGACGCCGGCCGCATCGTCGCCGAGCACGCGCAGCGCCTCTTTGACATCGCCGATAACATGCTCGAATCGGTGGAAAGCCTGCGCGACGTGTCGCGGGGGCGGCTGGTGCTAGGCGCCAGCCATACCATCGGCCAGTACGTGCTGCCTGCGCTGCTCGGGCGCTATCGGCGCGCTCACCCCGGGGTGGACCTTGCGCTCGAGCTCGCGGCGGGTCCTACGATCCTCGAGCGCGTCATCCGGCACCAGATCGACGTCGGCTTCGTCGCAAACGAGGTCCACGCGCGCGAGATCGTCGCGACGACCTTCGCGACCGATGAGATCGTCCTGGTTGCGTCGCCCCTTCACCCCCTGGCGGAAGCCGCGGCCATCGGTCCAGAAGATCTTGCCGCGTGCGACTGGGTCGCACGCGATGTCTCCTCTGAGACGCGCCGCCTCGTCGACCGCCGCCTTGCCGACGCCGGCTTCACCCTGCAGCCAATGCTCGAGCTCGCCTCCAACGAGGCCGTGAAGCAAGCGGTGATGGCCAATCTGGGGGTGGCAATGCTCTCACGAAACGTCGTCGCGCTCGAGTTGGAGGTTGGGCGGCTCGTCGCCCTCCCCGCGGGGGTGGAGTGCCGCCGCTCGTTCAGCTACATTGTCCGCCGTGACAGGCAGCTCTCTCGCCCGGAGCGCACCTTTCTCGATTTACTCGGCAATTAGGGCCGGGCGCGAGCGTCGTCCGGCTGCCGAGAGGCCGGGCGCTGTTGACTGCCGCTGCGACGCCGCCTATCATCACGGCACCTTCTTTTCGCGAGCAGGTGACGAACGTGCATAGTCGGGAGCATTCGTGCAGCGAAAGGTCATCGGCGAGCCCAAGGCCGGGCTGAACCTGCAAATCTGGCAGGCTCAAAACACCATGACGCTCAACGGCCGGCCCGATCCACTGCTCCTCTACGTTGTGCTGGCTGCCTCCGTGGTAATGGGCGCCGTCGGTGGGGTCGTCTTCTCTCCGAAAGAGGGGGTGGTTAGCTTCCTCGCCTTCGCCCTGCTCTTTTCGCCCCTCATCACCGTGCTGGTGTTCAATGCGGTGCGTGTGAAAACACTCTGCACCCTCGATTTAGAACGAGGAGTCCTCGAGATCGAGGAGCAATCGTACACGCGGCGCGTGCGCGAGCTTTACCCGCTCGACGAGATCGGCGCAGTGGTGGTCCGCCGGCTCCCCTCCGCCCCGTTTGCCGGCGGCACTAGCTGCCATGGGATCTTTCTGGCGCTCCGCAACGCCGACTACCTCGCCGCGTGCAGCTACAACGAGAGCGCCGTCAACCAGGACGCGTGGCGCGTCTCTCGTTTTCTCGGCATCCCTCTCGAGACGCTCGGGCAGGAGGTACCGGAGCGCACGGCCAGCCACTCCTGGCTGATTATCACGACCGCCGCCATCTACGTCGTCCCCGTGGTGGCGGCCGTGCTGATCCTTCTCTTGTTCCTGAACCAGCTTTCGACGCCAGAGCCAACGCTGGTGGGGCTGATGGGCGCGGTGGTGATCTCGCAGATCGGCGCAATGATCGCGTTTGCGTTCTATCGGACCCGGCGCCCCTACGAAAGCTGAGCCGGTACTTCCGGCCTCACTGCACTCTGCTGTGCCCTGCAGCTTCACGCACGCGCGCCGATCATCTTTCAGGGAAGAGGTGTGTCTGAATTGGGACACACAAGGGATACACTGTGAGAGTGAATGCGTTTCAAATGCGTTGACAATGCGTGTAAAAAACGTAATACTCGCATTCGTGCGCATCCGCCCGCCATGCGTGGATTGCTCTAATCCTCGTATGGACTGCCCGCAGGTCCGCGTGAGTCTCGAGCGAACTTATATCCCGTGGGAGGGAATGGATGAAATCCCGTTTACAGTCGTCGCGCTGGAATCTGATCGCCGCGTTATCGATGTTCCTCTCGTTTCTGATCCCGGTTCTCCCGGCCTCCGCGCAGCAACAATGCAACCCAGTGATCAATATCGACACCCCGCCTCCAAATGCGACCGTTCAGGGCCAAATCACCGTCTTCGGTTGGGGCGCGGACCTCAATGCCTCTGATGGAAGCGGCATGAGCGACTTCCGGGTCGTCCGCGACGGCCTGCTCGGCTCCGGCGGCGTGACCGTCGGTTCCGCGCAGGACGTAGCACGTCCCGACGTCCTGCTCGTGACCGGCCATGCCGGCGCTGGCTTCTCTCTCGGCGTCGATACGACGAATTGGACTCCTGGCACGCACACGGTAAACGTATACGGCACGACGTCGTGCGGGCCGGCATATGCCTCCGTGACCATCACCGTGCAGCCCTCGAGTCTCACGATTGAGGCGCCCACGGCAAACGCCACCTTCGGCAATGGGGCGACACTCACTATTGCCGGCTGGACGACGGGCACGCGCGTCGACGTGTACCTGGACGGCCCGGCAAACCAGGGTCAGGGAATCGCTTCGACCTCCCCCGGCATCGCCCGCCCGGATGTGGTCCAATCCACCGGCCGCCAGGAGCTGGCGAATAGCGGCTTCAGCACCCAGTGGGTGGTAAACACCACGGCGGGAAATCACACGCACTACGTCTATGCGCTCGTCAACGGGCAGTGGACATTCCAGACCGTCCGGTTCAATGTGACCGGCACGCCCACCGGCAACGGTGGACTGGTGGTCAGGATCCAATCGCCGGCCTCTGGCTCGACAATCTCGGGCTCGCGGCTGATCTCGGGCGTGGCAGTTGACTGCGCCGCACGAGCCCCTGCCTCGTCCGTGGTGATCTACCGCGGTGGAGCCAACGGCACGCAACTCGGCAACGCGCAAGTCGGCACGCTGACTGACATCAGCCAAGTGTGCGGTGGCGCGTCGGGTCAGGTCCCTGCCGGCTGGACGTTCACGCTGAACACCATTAGCCTTGGCGATGGCAGCCAGCAAATCACCGCCGTGGCGACGTTCACCAATGGTGGCAATGCCCAGGACTCGGCGACGTTCATGGTCGCGAATTACAACAGCGGAATTTACAACGGCGGTGTCTACAACAACGGCAACTGCAACGGTTACTCGGGCATGTACAACACCGGCTACTACGGTAGCAATATCTACAACAACGGCTACTACGGGAGCAACATCTACAACGGTGGCCTCTACAATGGCGGGGTCTACAACAGTGGCCTCTACAACGGCAACTGCAACGGCGTCTATAACGGAGCCTGCAACACCGGCATCTACAACACCGGCTACTATGGCAGCAATATCTACAACGGCCTCTACAATGGTGGCCTGAGCAATGGCGGATGCTACAACAGCGGCTATTACGGCGGCCTGTACAGCAACATCTATGGGGCCGCGTGCAACCCTACCTTCCCGACTGTGAATGCCACGTACCCGGGCCTTGGGCCCTGTCCAGGATCGGTGTACTGCAACGGCGGCACGGCCTACCCGTCCTGCTTCAACGGGCTGGGCGTGTGCGGGACAATCTATTCCACGGCGTGCCTCGCGGGGACGAATACTCCGAGCGGCGTGACGGTCACTGGAAACGGTGGCACTAGCGCGACAGTGACGTGGACCGCGGCAACCAACGCGACGAGCTATACGCTGTTCGTTTGCACGTCGACGTCCACCGCCAGTTGTACGGCCGTCGGTCCGGCGACCGCGCCAGTAAGCGCGATCATCTCCAGCACCTCCGCAGTCGTAAGTGGCCTGACGCCCGGCGTGACATACTACTTCGGGGTGTCAGCCACCGGAGCATTCGGTACAAGCGGCGTCGTCATGTCCCCGGCGTTCGTCTGCTGCACGGGGACGGGTGGCGGCGGACTCACGACACCGAACGTGACGGTCATCAAGAATCCCGGCAACGTTGGGGGTGTAGGTGTGGGTACCTGCCCGTCGCTCATCGTAAGCCCGGCTGGCTGCACCGTTTCATTCAGTTGGACTGAAGGAGTCCCAGCCACAAGCCAGGTCCTTACGGGAACTGGCGCTGCGGGCACGAGCGTCCTCGGTTCAGGTCCATCCTGTTCCATTGGAGCAACGACGAGCCCAAGCTGCCCACTCACCTTCGCCCAAGCCCCTGGGACACAGATCCACTGGCAAGCAAGCTCCACCTTCAGCGGGTCCACGCTATCAACGCCGGACACGACGCTTACGCTGTAATCCCGGGCTGAAACGAGCCTAGACAGGCCGAAGGGGCACTCTACGCTGGTAGAGTGCCCCTTCGGCCTGTCTAGGCCGTTCACGGGGCTCCGCTATAATCCTCCGACCAGCCGCCGGAGGAAATTGTGGCGATCAGCCGTGAAGAGGTCGAGCACGTCGCATTTCTGGCGCGGCTTGGCCTGACCGACGACGAGAAGCGCACGTTTCAGGAGCAACTCTCGGGAATTCTCGAGTACATGCGCGCGCTCAGCGAGTTGGACACGTCGGCGATTCCGCCGACGGCGCAGGTCATTCCCCTCCGCAACGTAATGCGCTCCGACGACGTACGACCGTCGCTGTCACCAGAGGCGGTGCTTGCCAACGCGCCCGACCGCGAGGACGATTTCCTCCGCGTTCCTCCGGTCCTCGAGTAGTCATGGCGCTGCATGAGTTGACGATCCACGAGTCG
The DNA here is from genome assembly GCA_034666705.1 of Chloroflexota bacterium. Classification (GTDB taxonomy): domain Bacteria; phylum Chloroflexota; class UBA6077; order UBA6077; family SHYK01; genus JAXDLH01. The sequence continues at coordinate 15,342 of JAXDLH010000367.1, read as the reverse complement.
CTCGCGGAGCTTCGGGCGGGCAACATCTCCTCCGTCGAGTTGACCGACGCGTACCTTGAACGGATCGCGCAGGTCGATCCACAGGTGCAGGCCTATCTCACCGTGACGGCCGATCGCGCCCGGGCCGACGCCCATCGTGCGGATGAAGCGCGGGCGCGCGGAGAAGAGGCTCCGCTCCTTGGCGTGCCGATCGCCCTTAAGGACATCTTCTGTACGACTGGCATCGAGACGACGTGCGCGTCACGGATCCTGAAAGGGTTCGTCCCGCCCTATGATGCTACCGTCGTCGCGAAGCTCGCCGAGGCGGGCGCGGTGCTCCTGGGCAAGACGAACATGGACGAGTTCGCGATGGGCTCGTCCACCGAGAACTCCGCGTTCATGGCGACTCACAACCCCTGGGACCTCGACCGGGTTCCCGGGGGATCGAGCGGTGGCTCGGCGGCCGCGGTGGCCGCGGGGCTTGCAGCCGCGGCGCTCGGCACCGACACTGGTGGATCAATCCGCCAGCCGGCGGCGCTCTGTGGCGTCGTCGGGATCAAGCCGACCTATGGCCGCGTCTCCCGCTACGGCGTGATCGCGTTCGCATCGTCGCTCGATCAGGTCGGGCCCTTCGCGCGCAACGTGGCAGATTGTGCGCTTATGTTGCGCACGATCAGCGGTCAGGATCCATTTGATTCGACCTCACTCCCGGAGCCCGTGCCGGACTACGCTGCCCGGCTCGACGGCGACCTTCATGGCATGCGCATCGGGATCCCGGATGAGTATTTTGTCGCCGGTATGGAGCCAGGCGTCGAAACGGCGGTGCGACGCGCGATCGATACGCTGGTGGAGCTTGGCGCCGAAGTCGGCGCGGTGTCGCTCCCCCACTCGCAATATGCCCTCGCCACGTACTACCTGATCGCGCCGGCTGAGGCCAGCGCCAATCTCGCGCGCTACGACAGCGTGAAATACGGCTATCGGGCGCCGCATGTAAAGAGTGTGGAAGACTCGTACATGCGCTCACGCGGCGAGGGCTTCGGCACCGAGGTGAAGCGCCGCATCAGGCTTGGGACTTACGCGCTTTCATCGGGCTACTATGACGCGTATTACTTGAAAGCCCAGAAAGTGCGGACGCTGATCAAGGCCGACTTCGATGCGGCCTTCCAGCGGTTCGACGCCCTGGTCGCGCCTACCTCGCCCTCCGTGGCATTCCCGCTCGGAGCCCGGACGCAGGACCCGCTAACGATGTACCTCTCGGACGTATGCACGCTACCTCCAAGTCTTGCCGGCCTCCCGGCGCTCAGCATGCCCTGCGGGCTCTCTGATGGACTCCCCGTAGGCCTGCAGATCATCGGGCCTGCGCTTGGCGAAGAGACGATCTTGCGGGTGGCGGCCGCCTATGAGCGTGCGAGCGATTGGCGCCCCACGATCCCAGCAATCGGCTGAGACCACGCAGTGGTTCGAATGCAACGAAGCCACCCACTGTCGGCCCCGACTGCACTCTTCGCCGTACAATAAAGGCGCAATGGTAGCAGCAACCGCGTACGAGCCCGTCATCGGACTTGAGGTCCACGTCCAGCTCCAGACGAAGAGCAAAATGTTCTGCGGCTGCAGTGCGGCATACGCTGGCGCCGAGCCGAACACCCACGTCTGTCCCGTTTGCATGGCGCTGCCCGGGGTCCTGCCGGTTATCAATCGGCAGGCCGTGGAATACGCCTTTATGGCAGGGCTGGCGCTGAACTGTGAGATTCCAGAGGCGTCGAAGTTCGACCGGAAGAATTACCCCTATCCGGACCTCGTGAAGGGGTACCAGATTTCCCAGTATGATCGTCCGTTCAACGTCAACGGATGGATCGACATCGACGTGGACGGTGAGACGCGGCGCATCGGGATCACTCGGGCCCACCTTGAAGAGGACACCGCCAAGCTCACGCACAAGCGTGAGCGCGGCTCGCTGCGGAGCCTGGTGGATCTCAACCGCGCTGGCGTGCCCCTGCTCGAGATCGTCAGCGAGCCGGATATTCGCTCACCCGCCGAGGGGCGTGCCTATCTCCAGAAGCTTCGGCTCACCGTGCAAACGCTCGGTGTGTCAACCGGCAATATGGAGGAGGGCGCGATGCGCTGCGACGTAAACGTGTCGCTCCGCCCCGTCGGCACCGAACGATTCGGAACCAAGGTTGAGGTGAAGAACCTCAACTCGGCACGCTCCGTCCAGCGCGCCCTTGAGTATGAGATGATTCGCCAGGCCGAGGTGCTGGAACGCGGCGAGCGGGTTGCGCAGGAGACGCGCGGCTGGGACGACGATCGTGGCATTACCGTTTCCCAGCGGTCCAAAGAGGACGCGCACGACTACCGCTATTTTCCCGAGCCCGACTTGCCGCCAATTTTTGTGGGGCGCGAGTGGGTCGACGAACTTCGAGCCCGACTGCCCGAGCTGCCCGACGCCCGCCGCGAGCGGTACATGCGCGATTTCGGCCTGAGCCACTATGACGCGGTGCAGCTTACTTCCTCGCTTGGAACCTCTACCTATTTCGAAAGCGTAATCGCGCGGTACGCAAACCCGAAAATTGTTGCGAACTGGATCCAGGGTGAGCTATTCAGAGTCGCGCGGTCGCTGAACGTCGAAGTGGAGGGCACGCGCGTCACTCCAGACCACCTTGCTGAGCTGCTCACGCTCGTAGACGACGGAACCGTCAGCCAGGCGATGGCCAAAGGAATACTTGAAGAGGTTGCCCAGAGCGGTCAGCCTCCCAAGGCGCTTATTGCCGAGCGCGGGCTCGCGCAAATTAGCGATACCTCCGAGCTCGACCGTGCCGTGGCCGAAGCGATTGCCGCGAACCCGCAGGCTGCGGCCGACTATAAGGCCGGCAAGACAAGCGCTATGGGATTCCTGACCGGCCAGGTGATGAAGGCGACGCGCGGCAAGGCGAATCCGGGGGTCGTCAACGACCTGCTAAAGCGCCAGCTCGACCGGATCTGATCCGGATCTCACACTGCCTCCGAGTCATCGCGACTCGACCAAGTCTATGCTAGGGCTCGCGCAGGACCAGCGTCCGGCGCTCGAACTCGAACGTCAGCCGGTAGCGGGACAGAACGTGAGACCTACAAGCCCGTGCGTAGGCATCTGGGCGGGTAAGTCATAGACGAACGCCTCAATATCTCCCAGCCAGAACCCACCGATTTGAATCGAGCGCAGCGATACGACCGCAAGCGGTTCGGTTTGGCCTACGCCGAAGATCCGCTGGCGCCTGAGAACTCTCTGACCTTCACCGGTCAAGCTCGCGGCTAGACTTCGGCCCCTGTGTCCAACGCGAGCAGCGCATCGAGGTGGCCGTCGATCTTGGCATGCACGGCCCACAAGCCACCGGCGCGCACGAGAGGGATGCGGTCCGCCCGCGGCATCAGAGGACAATGACCGAGCGATCTTGGGCAATTCGCGTCGCGCCTCGATTTCTGCCACCGTCTGAGTCTTCGCTTTCGCAACCATTAGCTCCTCCACCCTGATGTTGCGGCGTTGACGTGTTTGAGATGCGCTGCCTTGGTCTGCGCGTCAGCGTCGCTCCACTACCATTGCGGTAGCTAGCGAATCACGCAGGTTGCGCGGATTCGGCCGCATGCTGCCACTGGAGGACGTCGATGGCGCAGACCGCCCCGGAGTTCACGCATCTCCACGTCCACTCCGAGTACTCGATGCTCTACGGCCTCTCACGCCTTCCAGACCTCGTCGGCCAGGCCAAGCAGCACGGTCAGCAGGCGGTGGCGCTCACGGACCATGGCGTCCTTTTCGGTGCGATCGAGTTCTTCCAGGCTGCACAAAAGGCCGGTATCAAACCGATCGTCGGCGTCGAAGCGTACGTCGCCCCGCGTAAGCACACGGACAAAGAGGCGCCCGACCGCAGCGCCTCCCACCTGATCCTCCTCGCCAAAGACGAGGTCGGCTACCACAACCTGCTGGCGCTTACGACGAAGGCGCACCTCGACGGGTTCTATTACCGACCGCGCATCGACCACGAGCTGCTCGCCCAGCACCGCGAAGGGCTGGTGGCCCTCTCCGCGTGCGCCTCGGGAGAGGTCGCCTGGGCCCTGCGGCATGAGGAGGAGGACAAGGCGCGCAACGCCGCGGCGTTCTATCGTGAGCTGTTTGGCCCTGAGGATTTCTATCTGGAGCTGCAGAACCACGGGATCGACTTTCAGACCGGTATCAACCGCGGGGTCACCCGCCTCGCAAAGGAGCTCGACCTCAAGCTCGTCTGCACGAACGACTCCCACTACACGACCAAGGACGATTGCGACGCCCAGGACTTGCTGCTCTGCATCCAGACCAACTCGCTCGTCGATGACCCCAAACGACTGAAGGTCTACACCGGCGAGCACTACCTGAAGAGCACGGAAGAGATGTACCAGCTCTTCGGCACCGAGGCGCCCCAAGGTCTCCGCAGCACGATGGAGATCGCCGAGAAGTGCAACCTCGAGCTTACCTTCGGCAGGCTCGACTTCCCCAACCTGCACTTCGTGCCGGAGGGCGAGACGCCGATGGACTATCTCGCCCGCACCAGTTGGGAGAACCTGCCCAAGCGGTATGAGCTCGTCACGGAGGAGATCAAGGAGCGGCTCAAGTACGAGCTGGACGTGGTACGGACTACGGGGTTCGCCGCCTACATTCTGTTCGTGTGGGACTTCGCGATGTATGCGCGGAGCCAGGGCATCCTGTGCGGCCCCCGAGGCTCAGCAGCCGGCTCGCTGATCCTCTATTGCCTTGGCATCACAACCGTGGATCCAATCGCCCACGGCCTCACCTTCGAGCGCTTCCTCAATCCAGAGCGGGTACAGATGCCCGATATCGATATGGACTTCGCGGATGGGCGCCGTGAAGAGGTGATCGAGTACGTCGCGCAGAAGTATGGCCGCGACCACGTGGCGCAGATCATCTCGTTCGGGCGACTGCTCGCGCGCGCCGCGCTGCGCGATGCAGGTCGCGCCCTCGGCTATCCGCTTTCCGAGGTCGACAAGGTGGCCAAGCTCGTGCCAACCCTGCCGGTCGGCATGACGCTCGACAAGGCGCTGGCTGCCACCCCGGAGCTGCGCCAGCTCTACGACGAACAGGAGCACATCAAGCGACTGATCGATTCCGCGCGAACGGTGGAGGGGATCACGCGCCACGCCTCTACCCATGCCGCGGGCATCGTGGTGTCTGGTGAGCCGCTCGTCAATCACGTGCCGCTGATGCGCGGCGCACGCGGCGAGAACGTGATCATGACCCAGTACGAGATGCACGCCGTCGAGACGATCGGCCTGCTCAAGATGGACTTCCTCGGGCTCACGAACCTTACGCTCCTCGAGAATGCCCTGAACATGATCGAAGAGACGCGAGGCGTGCGGCTCGATCTTCAGCAATTGCCGCTCGACGATCCAGCCACGTTCGACATGCTCTGCTGCGCCGATACCACCGGCGTCTTCCAGTTGGAAGGCGGCGGCATGCGGCGCACCCTGCGGGAGTTCCGCCCGACCAACGTCCACCATCTCGCGGCCGTAATCGCGCTCTATCGGCCCGGGCCCATGGCGCACATCCCCACGTACGTCGCCGCGAAAGATGGCCGGCGACCGATTAGCTACCTGCACCCCAGTCTGGAGCCGATCCTGAAGCACACCTACGGGGTCATCGTGTACCAGGACCAGGTGCTGCAGATCGTGCGGGCCATCGCTGGCTTTAGCCTGGGCCACGCCGACAATCTGCGCCGCGCTATGGGCAAGAAGATCGCCGAGGAGATGAAGCGCGAGCGGGATAGCTTCCTCGATGGAGCCAAGGAGAACGGCGTCGACTCAGCGGTGGCTGCGAAGATCTGGGAGTACATCGAGCCGTTCGCCGGCTACGCCTTCAACCAGGCGCACGCGTACTGCTACGCCTATATCGCTTATCAGACCGCTTACCTCAAATGTACGTACCCAGCCGAATACATGGCGGCGATGCTTACCACTCAAGGCGATGACACGGAGAAAGTCGTCGCGGCCGCCGGCGAATGTCGGCGGCTTGGGATAGCGGTACTCAGCCCGAGCGTCAACCACAGCCGGCTCGGCTTCTCGGTCGAAACAGTGAATGGCGCCCAGGCGATCCGTTTCGGGCTCGGCGCGATCAAAAACGTCGGCGAGGGTGCGGCGCGGCTCATCGTCGAGGAGCGCGCGCAGCACGGCCCATACACCTCACTCGACAACCTGTGTGAGCGCGTCGACTTGCGCACGATCAACAAGCGCGTGCTAGAAGCGCTCGCCAAGGCTGGTGCGCTTGACGACCTTGGCGCACGCGAGCGCATCGTCGCTGGCCTCGACCGCATCATCGGCGCTGCGCAGCAAGCCCAGAAGGCCGCTGGTATCGGCCAGCAGAGCCTGTTTGGCGTCGATTCCGGCGTGCCTCAGAGCACCGCCCTGCCGCTTGTGCCGCCCGTCTCTGACCAGCAACGGCTCGCCTGGGAAAAGGATGCCCTGGGGTTCTTCCTTTCCAATCATCCGTTCCAGGAGGCGGCGCGCTACCTTGCCAGTCGCATCACCGCCAATACCAGCCAGGTCTCGGAGGAGCTCAAGGGGGAGCGCGTAACGCTCGCGGGCGCCATTATGAACGTTCGCAAAGTTACCACGAAGAAGCAGGAGACCATGGCAATCGTCCGTATCGAGGACTTGCATGGCGGCATCGACGCTATCGTTTTCCCACGAACCTACGCGGTCACCTCTGAGATCTGGCGCGAGGATGCGATCGTCGTCGTCCAGGGCAAGATTGACGTGCGCCGCGCGGATGCGCAAAGCGACGAGGAAGGCCGCGGCACGCCGGAGATTCTCATCGATAGCGCCGAGGAGTGGCTGCGCGAGAACGAGACAGAGGAGCTCCCCCCGCTTCTCGACGAGCCGACGCCCGTCATGGCCGATTGGGCCGACGCAGATGCCTCATCTGATGTAGCGGACCTGGTCGCCGAGACGAGCACTCCATACGTCGCCGACTACGTGGAGAGCCCGGAGGCGACCATCGCGGCTTCTGAGATTCCCACCGCCAGTACGGGCCACGAAGCGCAGCCCATCGGCCCCAGGCATATTACGCTGCTTTTCCAGGAAAGCGGCGACCAGCAGCGCGATTTGCAACGGCTGCAACAATTACACGCCGTGCTCACTAGCGCGCCGGGCGACGACCCGTATACGATCGCCTTCTATGCCTCGGGCGGTCGCAAACGCCTGGAAGGGGATCGACTGCGCGTGCATTTCTCCGAGCAAATCGAGCAGGAGGTTGCTGCCATCCTGGGCGGCAACGCCGTCCGCGTCGACCGCTAAAGCGCGTAAGGTTCGGCGCATCGTCATCTTCGCCCGCGAGGTCATGCCTCGGGCGCATGCCCCGGGCGGGACAGGCTGGCGGATCCACTTGGGGGACGCCTGGATGTTCCCTACGGAAGGAACGGGGTCCGGCTTTTCACCGCGCTCCACGTCGAGGACCATCGATCCGAGCGCTCGTCCATGCCGTCGACCATGCCCGCGGCCACTCGGTCGCGCACGAGATCCCACCACTCGTATGGAACCGTGCTGATGAGCCACACGAAGCGGCGGTAGATCGGCTCCATGAACTGATTCCCCATATGGAGCTGCTCCTGCGCGAACGCCAGCCCGGCCAGCTTGTCCGCCACGGAGACGATCTCCCCCTCGATCGAACCGGCGTTGTGGCCGCGCCACAGCTCGATGTAGTAGGCGCCGAGGTCACTCGGCAGCGTCTCGAAGACCTGGTCGATCGCCTTATCAGTCAGCCGGTCGAGCAGCCCGATGAACTCCGGATCGGAGTGCTTGAACGTGCTGATGATGTCTCCACTGATGGACTCTTCGTAGTCATGGATCATCGCAAGATCGACGGCGCGCAGGGTGTCGACGGGGTGCCCAGCCTGCTCGAGCGCGTAGCAGATGATGCGGGTGATCATCGCGACGAAGTGCGAGTGCTCGGCGACTGACTCCTGGGCGAACATCGGCGTCGTGTGATAGCGCTTGATGTGCGCAGCGGCGCGATCGAGGATGAACCGCGCGATATTTTCCATGGCTCCTCGCGACGGGGGCGTCCCCACGTGACGGTCGATACGAACTGCGTATGGCCATATCTTACTGAGTCGCCGCGCCCGCTCGCGTTATTCGTCCTGGAGAATCCGGCGCGCGCCCGCATAATCACGGCCCCAGTACCCGTCCGAGAGCGAGGCGATCTGCGAGCTGACCCCAGGCTGTACTGCATGGACGAACTGACCGTCGCCAATGTAGATTCCGGTATGGCTGATGCCGCTCGTGTACGTATTTGCGAACAGGATGACGTCACCAGGCTCTAGTTGGTCACGGCCCACGGCAGTCCCGTTGTATGCCTGGGCCGTGCTGTCCCGGCCCAGGGTCACGCCAAACTGGCGATAGACGTACCAGACCAGCCCACTGCAGTCGAATCCGGTCGCCGGCGACGTGCCTCCCCAGGCGTAGACGATCCCCGTCAGGGTTCGCGCGAAGCTAGCCACATCCTGGCCGGCGGACGACAGTGGTCGCCCCCCACCTCGGCTGCTCGGCTCGACGGAGCGCGATGCTGCAAGATCCGCGGGGGCTTCGTCGTCTGCGTCGATCACAGCGTCGTCCTCATCCTCAGCAGTTGCCGCCTCCACCACCACTGCGCGGCTGAGTGTAGCAGCCGGGTCGCCCGACGCTGGGAGCGCATCTCCAACCGCGTCGGGGAGCACCGTATCCAAATCACCAGGGTCGACCGGAGTTGCCCACCACTCTTCCGGGTTCGCTTCGTCGTCGACTGTTGAAACCGTGCAACTAGTACAGACGCGGACGCCACCTCCCGCAATGGAGCTGGCACCGGAAATCGTGGCCGGAATTATCGGCGTGAGCGGCTCGGCGCTGGATGCCTCCTGGGCCTGGGCTACCGCTTGCTTCGTCGTATGCCAAATAGTGGCAGTAAGCGCGAATAGGGCAATTGTCAACATCAATGCGCGCTGGAACAAATGCATACTCCAGAGAACATGCCTGCACTGCAACCCACGGTGGGCACACGAGTACCAGAGGGGGTGTGGCGAGAGGGGAAGAAAGAAGTGAGGGGCTCTAGTTAGCTGCTGCGGCTATTGGGGGTCGGCTCGCCCGGCAGTGCGCATATCCAGTTGTATCTCGGCCTCCCTTGTGGGCCGCGCCACTCTACCAAATCGTGTGACAAATTCGCAACAGTTCTTAAACCTAGCGCCCAACTTGGCTCTTACGAGCAGGCAACGCGCTCCTCTTGCTAGGGGCATGCGATCTGCCCGCAATTCGAATTCGCCTTGCTTGACTCGGCCAGGGACCTCATAATCGGCGCATGATCCAGAACATCCTCCACCGTCATCGACAAGGCCCGGGCGACCTCTGGGTACAGTGCGCTCGCTGCCACGAGCTCATCTACCGCAAAGAGTTCGAGGATAACTACAAAACCTGTCCGAAGTGCAGTCACCACGCGCGCATTACCGCGAGCGAGCGCATCGAGATGCTGGCCGATCCCGGCTCCTGGGTCGAGGAGGACGCCGGCATGCGGCCAGCAGATCCACTGCAATTCGAGAGCCTCGGCAAGGCATATCCGGACAAGGTGGCCGAGGAGCAGGCGAAGACCGGAATGGATGAGGCGATCCTTACCGGGTGCGCGCGCATCGAGGACCACCTCACCAGGCTCGCGGTCTGCGACTTTGGCTTTCTAGGCGCGAGTATGGGCTCCGTCGTCGGCGAGCGCGTCACCCGTGCCGCCGAACGATCCGCGGCCGAGAGCACACCGCTCGTGCTGGTCGCATGCTCGGGCGGCGCGCGGATGCACGAGGGCATTTACTCGCTCATGCAAATGGCAAAGACTTCGGCGGCCCTGGCACAGTTGGGTCGCGCCCGTGTGCCGTGCTTCTCGGTGCTGACCGATCCCACCACTGGTGGCGTCACCGCGAGCTTCGCAAGCCTGGGCGATGTGATTCTTGCCGAACCGGGCGCACTCGTGGGGTTCGCGGGCCCCCGCGTCATCGAGCAGACGACACGCCAGAAGCTGCCGCCAGACGCGCAGAGTCCCGAGAAGCTGCTCCAACACGGGATGATCGACGCAGTGGTGCATCGACGTGAGCTGCGGGCCACGCTCGGGAAGCTCCTGCGCCTCTATACGATCGCGCCCGCCAAGGGAAAGACGCGTCGCAATGGCCGCGAGCGTACCGCCAACGCCCGCGCCGCGCGCAGCACGATGCCATCGTGACCGAGCACGCGACTGCCGAGCCCTGGCGGATCGTCCAGATCGCGCGCGATCCGAAGCGCCCATTTGCACTGGACTACATCGCCATGGTGTTCAGCGAGTTCTTCGAGCTCCACGGCGATCACCAGTACGCTGACGATCCCGCAATTGTCGGCGGCATCGCGTCGCTCGATGGGCGCACGGTCATGGTCGTGGGCCATCAAAAGGGACGCACGACGAACGAGCGGCTGCACCGACGCTTCGGCATGGCGCGCCCGGAGGGATATCGCAAAGCGCTGCGATTGATGCGCCAGGCAGCGAAGTTCGGGTATCCGATCATCACCTTCATCGATACGTCAGGAGCAGACCCCAGCCTGGAGGCAGAGAACCGAGGGCAGGCCTGGGCCATCTCGGAGAACCTCGCCGAGATGGTAGAGCTGCCCGTCCCGACCGTGGCCATTGTCATCGGGGAAGGGGGCAGCGGCGGGGCGCTGGCCATCGGGGTCGCCGACCGACTGCTGATGCTCGAGAACGCAACGTACTCCGTGGTTTCCCCGGAAGGCTGCGCCTCGATCCTCTGGAACGACTCCGCGCTCGCCCCACAGGCGGCCGCGGCGATGAAGCTGACGGCGCCGGATCTGCTCGCCGCTGGCGTGGCGGATGCGATCGTCCCTGAGCCCGAGGGGGGCGCGCACGAGGACTACGCTCAGGCCGGGGCGGCGCTGCGCGCGGCACTCCTGGGTATGCTAGCTGAGCTCGATGAGCGGTTCGGCCAGGGCGTGGCGCTCGACGTGCCTGCCCTTCTCGCCGACCGTCTAGCCAAATATCGTCGCATCGGCGTCGTCCAGGAAGCTCAGCCGCAATAGCCGGACCACCCTTTGCTCAAATTGCCGGCGGGCGCCTGCATAATGGACCGTCACGTTCTGGGAGGGCGACGTCCCATGGGGTCCACGATTGTCGAGCGCTCGCTCCGCAGGCTGGTGCGGCCACGCTGGACTGCTGAAAGCGAACGGATGGATGAGCCAACCGTGGACCCTGACCTGCTCGCGGGCAACCTCGCCGACCTGCGGCGTGTGAACCGGGACCTCGGCGGCACTCGGCTAACCCAGCGCGCTATCGCCGATCTCACGACCGACCTGCGACCCGGCGACGAGTTGGTGGTGCTGGACGTAGCAACCGGCAGCGCGGACATCCCCGCGGCGGTCGCCCAGTGGGCGCAGCGGCGTCACCTTCGCTGTCGGTGCGTTGCCACCGACCTCAGCCCGCTCGTGCTACAGCTTGCCCGCAAATGGGAGACTACCACCCCCATGCGTGGTGCCACCCACGTCCTTTTCGCCGCAGCCGACGGGCGCGCACTCCCAATCGCCGATGGCGCGGTCGACGTAGCAATGTGCTCCCTCGCCTTGCATCATTTTCAAAAAGCGGATGCGGTCACCATGCTGCGTGAGATGGGTCGCGTGGCACGCCTCGGCATAGTGGTGAACGACCTGATTCGCTCGTGGCCCGGTTATCTGGGGGCGCAGCTTTTCGGTCTAACCCTGACTCAGAATTCGCTCACGCGCCACGATGGGCCACTCTCGGTTCGCCGCGCCTATACGCGAGCTGAGCTGCGCGATCTCATGGAGCGCGCCGAGCTCCAGGTCACGGCGGCCCACACGACCCTCGGCTATCGCGTGGCACTGGCTGCACACCCGCGTCGCCAGCAGCATGCCGGAGTGCTGCATCAAACGATGGCACGCGCGCGGGCTGGAGCGTGAGCCAGTCAAGCGCTGACGTACTGATCGCCGGCGGTGGCCCGGCCGGAGCAGCCACCGCGGCCTGGCTCGCCCGCCGTGGCGTCAACGTGCTCGTCGTCGAGCGCGCCGCTTTCCCACGCGAGAAGCCCTGCGCGGAATTCATGAGCCCCGGCGTGGTCGACGCGCTCGACCGGCTCGGCGCCTGGGAGGCAGTCCGCTCTGCCGCGCCTGCACATCTCCGCGGGATGGAGGTCCACGCCGGCGACGCGCACTTCACCCTCTCATATGCGAGCCGGCAAGGCGCGCGATCGGCCATCGCGATCGCTCGTCCGATCTTCGACCAGGTGCTTCTCGATCACGCGCGGAGGCAGGGCGCGCGCGTGCAAGAACGGTCTGCGGTGCTTGGTACAGTGATCGAGGGCTCTCGCGTCGTCGGCCTGCAGGTTCGCACCGCGGAGGGGGCGGCTACGTTGCGAGCGCAGGTTGTCGTCGGCGCGGACGGGCTGCACTCGACGGTGGCGCGCTCGCTCGGCCTGGACGTGCCCAGTCGCTGGCCGCGTCGTCTCGGGCTCGTGGCTCGCTATGTGGGTCCGCACGGCCTCGAGGAATGCGGACAGATGCACGTTGGTGGTCGCCTCTATTGCGGCCTGGCGCCTCTAAACGAACAGTTCCTCAACGTCGGGCTCGTCACGAGGCTGCGTGACCGGCGCGGCGGAGAGGCGACCGAAGCGTACTTCGACCGCCGGCTTGCGCAGCTCCCGGAAGCCGCCGCCATTCTGGCGCCTCTCGAGCGCCGGGGCGCGATTCGCGGCATGGGCCCATTGGCCCGTCGCGTCCGGAACGTCGCCGGGCCAGGTTATCTGCTCGTCGGCGACGCCGCCGGCTTCCTGGACCCGTTCACTGGCGAAGGCGTATATCGCGCACTTCGCGGCGCTGAGCTCGCCGGGCCAGCGATCGAGGCTGCGTTGGGACGGGCAGATCGCGTCCCCATCGGCTATGCAGCAGCACGACGGGCCGCCTTCGGCGACAAGGAGCGCGTCTGCAGCCTCGCCCAGCTATTCCTAGCTTCTCGCAACGTATTCAGTCGGGTGGTTGGGCAGCTTGCCGCGCGCCCACCGCTCGCGCGCCAGCTCGCCGGCGTGCTCGGCGACTATGAGCCCGCCAGCGTGGCGCTCCAACCCGCCTTTCTCTGGGCGCTGCTTCGCCCCTGAGAGGAGCTTCGTGCACACCGAGAACGTCATCGTCATGCACGCACCGGTGGAGGTCGTATACGCGCTTGCTGCCGCGGTCGAGCGCTGGCCTGAGCTGCTGCCACACTATCGCTGGGTAACGATTCTCCAAGAGCATGCATCGCATCGATTGGTCGAGATGGCCGCGAGTCGGGATGGCGTGCCGCTGCAATGGCGCGCGGAACAACGGTGCGACCCCGTGACGCACTGCATCACCTTTCGCCACGTGCGCGGCGTAACCACGGGGATGGATGTAGAGTGGCGGTTCCTGCCCCAGCCTGATGGTGTGCAGGTGTCGATCTCTCATGACCTGCGACTCCGCTGGCCGCTGATTGGCGGGCTCGTCGCGGACCTCATCGTCGGTCCGCTCTTCGTGGAGAACATCGCCAACAAGACGCTCCGCCGCATCAAGGTCATTGCGGAGGCCCAGGCCATCTCCAGCACGAGCCAGCGCTGGTGAGAACCGCACCGGGGCAGCGCGTCGTGGTCACGGGCGTAGGCGCAATCACGCCGATCGGAAGTGGCTTCGAGGGCCTCTGGGCAGGTGTGCGGCGCGGGACCTCGGCCGTCCGCGGCATTACTCGCTTCGACCCATCCCCTTTCAGCTCACAGATCGCCGCTCAGGTCGACGATTTCGATCCGTGCGACTACCTCGAAGCGCGGCGTGCTCGCCGCTTGGATCGCTTCTCGCAGCTCGCCGTTGCCGCGAGCCGCCAGGCCCTGGACCATGCCGTCCTTTCGCTGACCTGTGACGAACGAGAGGCCGCGGCGGTTTATCTTGGCAGCGCCCTGGGAGGCATCGCATTTGGCGAGGAGCAGCACACGAACTATCTCGCGCGCGGCGTTCGCGGCGTAGAGTCCACGCTGGCCCTCTCCGTGTTTGGTGGCGCCGGCGCCACCAACGTCGCACTCGAATTCGGGTTCAACGGACCCACGCTGGGCAACGCCAACTCGTGCGCCTCTGGGCTGATCGCCCTCGGCGAGGCGTTCCGCCTCATCAGGGATGGTCGCGCCGAGGTCGCGCTCGCCGGAGGGGCGGAGGCCCCGCTCGCCCCGCTCTCTTTCGGCGCCTTCGCCTTGATTCGCGCGATGTCGCGCCGCAATGAGGATGCCCCACACGCGTGCCGGCCGTTCGACATGGGTCGAGACGGCTTCGTTATGGCCGAGGGGGCAGCGATGTTCGTGCTCGAGAGCGGCGCTCACGCTGCGGCACGCGGCGCAGAGCCGCTCTTCGAGATCCTCGGCTATGGGACGACGAACGACGCGTACCACATGACGGCGCCGCTGCCCACGGCGACGCAGGCGGCCCGGGCGATGACCCTCGCCCTCGCTGAAGCCGGGCTACCCCCGCACACCGTCGATTATGTCAATGCGCATGCCACCGGCACCCCGTTGGGTGACGCCGCTGAGGCGCGGGCGGTCCAACTGGTGTTTGGCGACCAAGCCCCCGGGGTACCCGTCAGCGGCACCAAGGGACTGCACGGACATGCGCTGGGGGCAACGGGCGCCATTGAGGTCGCCATCACCGGCATGGCGCTGCGGACTGGCTGGTTCCCGCCAACCGCAAACCTCGACGAGCCCGATCCGGCGTGCATCGTGACCCACGTGCCACCCGAGGGCCTGACGTGCAATGCGGCAATTGCGCTCACCAATGCCTTTGGCTTCGGCGGCATCAACGCAAGCCTGGTCCTCGCGCGCGCGCAACTCCCCACCGCCTAACTCTCTCAGTCTGCGTCTGGCTCGCCCCGACCCCGTCGGAGCACGCGAGGAGCCTACCAACTCCAGCCCGGCCTATGCCGATACCACCTCGGCGCCGGGCACGACCATCACCGCTCCATGGTGACGCGCCAAACCGTACTCCACGCTATCGGCAAGCGCTTCCCAGCTCGCCTCCAGGATGTTCGGTGAGACGCCCACGGTTGTCCACGAGCCGTGCGCATCCGCCGACTCGATGAGCACCCGCACTTGCGTTGCCGTGCCCTCGGCGCCGTCCAGCACGCGCACCCGGTAGTCGATCAAGTGGATCTCATCCACATTCGGGAAGAACGGGCGCAATGCCTTACGGACCGCTTGGTCCAGCGCGTGCACAGGCCCGTCGCCCGTCGCCGCGGTCCGCTCTTCCTGCTCGCCGACCACGAGGTGCACCATCGCATCTGCCGTTGGCTCGCCATCACCG
>JAXDLH010000366.1:0-5335 GCA_034666705.1 Chloroflexota bacterium | reverse complement strand
GGAAGACCGGCTGCCAGAACGAGCGTAGAAAGCGCCCCGCCAGGCTGCCCGGCCCCGTGTGCACGAAGTCCGTCCAGGGCGCCTCGCGAGGAGCGCTTGCACTGGTCGATTGCTCCATCTGGACCATGGCTATCCTCCCCACGAAGCGCACTCTTTCCGCCCTTGCGCGTCAGGCCACTATTCGCGAATCATTCCGCTTGCATCGTAAGTTGAGTGCGGGTGAAGGGCCTTCACTTATGTTCTGGTTCGCGCTCGCCTGCTGGTGCGAATCGGTCTACTGACCGGTGCCCCATTTGCCGGCGTGGATGTCGTCGATGTAGCCCTTCATCGCGTCGTAGGCATATTTCGCCATATTCGGCCGACCGTCGTCGCGATCGATCTGCGCTGCGAAATAGCCGAGGCCGCTCACCGCAACCTGGATCTTGCCGTCGGCTTGCTGCGGCGCCTGGCCGCCGATCACCGGAATCCGCAGGCTCTTGCAGATCTGCTCGTAGATGTCCGGCGGCACGTTGGTGAGGTCGATCATCGCGGCGCCCGCGTCCTGGATCTTGTGCGCCCACTTCATCACATGCTCGAGAACTTCGGGCCCGCCCTGGACTCCCCGGTTGGCGCCCTGCGTGGGGAAGCCGATCTGCGGATACACGTGGAGGCCGGTCTCGATCACTGCGGGGATCTCGTCGAAGAGCTGCTCCTCGCGCGTGCGGATGTCGACCTTCACCATGTCGACGCCGGCCTCGTCGCGGAAGCGCTTGGCGGCCTCGACCACCGTCTTCACGCCACCCCGGGACGGCGTCGTCGGCATATCGACGCTGACGATGGCCCGCTCACGGCCACGCACGACCGCCCGGGCGAACGGAATCATGTCGTCGACAGTGCAGTCGTCCACGTCGGCTTGCCCGAGGACGTTGCGCCCGAGGCTGTCGCCCACGGAGAGGACGTCCACTCCGGCTCGCTCACAGATTTTCGTGATCTGATACTCGTAGACGACGGCCGCGGCGATCTTCTTGCCTTCGGCCTTCATCCGATGGAGGTCCGCGACGGTGAGTCTCTCTGCCAAGCTACTCCTCCTCTTACGATCGACGGGGCAGCCGCGTCCTGGCGCCCTCCACCCCGGCCGAACCCGAGTGTACACCGAGAAACCGCCAAACAACCGGGCAGTCCCCAGGGGACTGGATACAGATGCGGCGCACCAAGCTCGGATCGGTAGGGAGGGGCTTGTCCCCGCCCTACCGGATTACCGGGCGCCAAGGTTGGCCGCCGAGATCTGCACGCCCACCCGGCCCATTGGCTTACGTGTCGAGGGTGCTGGCTGCGAAGACCTGCTCGTAGGCGAGCGGGGCGCGCACGATGCCCTGCTCGACGTTGTAGCGGAAGAAGGTGTCGAGCGTGCCCCGGTTAGCGTCGATGCCGTACTGCAATGGGTCGCCCCATCGCGCCATCTGCTCCTCGAGCTTCTCACGGAGATAGACCACCGAGAAGCCGCCGCGCTCGTTCAGAATGTCCGTGTAGGCGAGTTGCTTGGCCTGCTCGAACGCATCATAGAGCTTGCGCGCGAGCTCCGGGTGTGCGCGATCGAGCTTGCGGCTCATCACCATGAGGTGCACCGGCGCGAAGATGCCGGTCTCGCGGTAGAGCCGCTCATCCTCCTCCTGGTAGCTCGGGAAGAGGCGTCGCAGCTTGGGGTGGGCGAGCATCAGGTTGAGCAGCTTGGTGTCGGAGATGTCCGTGATGATCGCGTCGGCGTCGCCGTCGATCAGCACGTCCGCGGCGCTCTTCTTTGGGTCGAGCGTGTACTCGATCTGCGCCGAGGCGTCATGCACGGGGAAGAACCGCTCCAGCGCCACGACCCACCGCAGCGTTGTATGGTCGACGCCGTACCGGTCCTGCAAGAGTCCCTGGTTCCAGATGGTGAGCGCCGTTGGATACGAGCGGGTGCCGATGCGCTTGCCCTCGAGGTCCTTCGGCGATTCGATGCCCACGTCGTTGCGGCAGAAGATGTACTGGTACGACGGCTTGCGCTTGGAAAACACGGGCAGGGCGGTGATCTCCCAGCCGGCGTCGATCGCGGCCAGCAGGTAGCCGAGGTTCAGATCGCAGAGCCCGAAGTTACCCTCGCGGAGCGCGGGCACGTCCTTGAACACCATGGTGTTGGCCGCGGGGGCCTGCCGCAGCCGCACGCCCTCGATGGGCACTCGGCCCTCGAGCAGCGGCATGGTGATGTCGTAGCGCATGATCGGGAACTCGAGATGGAGCTCCGTCGCCGCGGTCATGGACGCCTCCTCAACTCAGGTAGGACACCGAGGATCACGCGTCCAGTGTAGCGCGGTCGATCACTCAGAGCGAGAGCTCCGACCCCGTCATGGGCAATTTTCGACGGGGTGCGCTGCCTATTGACTTGTGCCAGGTGATCTACCACGATACGGATCAAGGGGCCATCGCGCCTGCGGTGGTGGGGCGGACCAGGAAGGAGGGTGAATCGTGCTATCAAAGGAGGAGAACGAGCTGCTCACACGGGTTGGTCCGGATACCCCCATGGGCGACACCCTCCGGCGCTACTGGATGCCGGCGCTCCTCTCGTGGGAGCTCCCAGCCCCGGATTGCCCGCCGGTGCGGGTCAAGCTGCTTGGCGAAGAGCTCGTCGCGTTCCGCGACAGCAGCGGCCGTGTGGGCCTGTTAGCCGAGCTCTGCCCGCACCGCCGCGCATCGCTGTGGCTCGGCCGCAACGAAGCGGACGGGCTGCGCTGCGCCTATCACGGCTGGAAATTCGACACCACCGGCCAGTGTGTCGACCAGATGAACGAGCCCGTGAGCTTCGCCGGCCGCATCAAGGCGCTCGCCTACCCGACCTGCGAGCGCGGTGATATCGTGTGGGCCTACCTTGGCCCGCGGGAGCATACGCCGCCCATCCCCGATTTCGAGTACGTGCGCGTGCCCGAGACGCATCGCAGCGTCACCAAGGTGTGGGAGGAATGCAACTGGGTCCAGGCCCTCGAGGGCGGCATCGATACGTCCCACGCGCCCATCCTGCACCGCCCGTTGAGCGCGGACGCGGCCGGCGGGAACCCGGTTACCTCACCCTTGGTGCGCAGCAGCGCGCCGACGCTCGAGCTGGATCACACGGACTACGGCTACCGCTATTTCGGCGTGCGCAGCCTCGACCAGGAAGACCTCTACGTGCGGAGCTACCACTTCGTTATGCCCTTCACCCAGCTCCGCCCCAACCAAGTGGGTCGTGGTGGGCCGCGGGAGACCGTGATCTCCGGCCACCACTGGGTCCCGGTCGACGACTACAACTGCATGGTCTGGAACTGGAGTTATAGTTTCGGCCCCGCACCGCTCTCCGAATCGCATAGAGAGCAGAGCGGGATGGGCAATGGCCACGACGCGGTGGACTGGACCAACGAGTTCCGGTCGTTCGCCAACCGGCGCAACAACTGGAACATCGATCGGCAGATACAGGCGACCAAGAATTTCTCTGGCATTCTCGGCACGAACACGCAGGACCGGGCGGTGCAGGAGAGCATGGGCGCGATCGTCGACCGGAGCCAGGAGCATCTGGGCCCCGCCGACCGGGCGATCATGACGACCCGCCAGATCCTGCTGGAAGCCGCCCGTGCGGTCCGCGAGGGCCGCGACCCCCGCGGCGCGCAAAGCACCACCTACGGCCAGGCCCGGGCCATCGACCGGATCCTCCCACGTGGGGGCGAGAACGCCTGGCACGACGCGCTGGCGCCCGAGATGAACCCCGACGAGCGAGGAGCTTCCCTCGCCGGGAGTACGGCGTGATGTCCGCCGCCCGCGCGCCACGCGTCCTGCTGCTCGGCCTCTCCTTCGTTCTCGTCAGCGCCGCCTGCGCCGGATCACCGGTGGCATCTACGTCAGCGGCCAGCGGCGCGCAGCCAGCGGCGAAGCCGGCCGCAGCCAGCCCGAAGCGGATCACCGTGGGCATTCGCGGCACCGCCCAGGTGCTATCTGGACGGTTGAACATCGGGAACGCGGGCCTCGGTGTCGCAGACCTCGAGGTCATGGTCCACGCCGGGATGGTCGTGAAAGACGACCAGGATCAGCTTCACGCCACGCTCGCCGAGGCGATCCCCACCATGCCCATTCGTTCATTGGGCCCGACTGGGTAGAGTTCAAAGAGGTCGACGCCAGCTCGGTGAAGTACCGTTCGATCTCCAGAAGACCGCGCAGGGCCTGGAGGAGGTCGGCTACACGAAAGGCAGCGACGGCTTCTACCACGACGCGGCGGGCAACAAGCTCACGGTGGAGATCCGCGCCCCTAAGACGGACATCAACTTGAAGTCGAGCTACGCCGTGCAGAGCTACTGGCAGCAAGCCGGCATCGGCACCGAGGTAGCGGAGGTGCCGCCGCAGCGCACCAACGACCGCGAGTACCGCTCGACCTTCCCCGGCGTCGAGCTGATTCGCCCCAGCGCAAGCGTGGACACGTTTACGAGTGTCAAGCGGGACAACATCCCGACCGCGGCCACCAACTGGGCGGGCGGAAATCGCCAGAGGTATGCCAGCGCCGAGTTGGATGGCTTGATCGACCGCTATCTCACGACGATCCCGCCGGGCCCGCGCATGGACGTCGTGCGGCAGGTGGTCAACTTCACGTCGGACCAGCTCATCTGGATGGGAGTAATCTTCGACGCCCCGGTGCGGCTCACCGCCAACCGCCTGAAGGACGTCCCAGCCGGCATTGGCTGGCAGCCCCAGGAGTGGGACCTGGCGGCCTAAGCGGCCTGTGTTGGCGCATCCTGAACTATGCGAAGGATCGGTGACCGACACACTGGTGTCGCCAACGTCATGACCACGGGTCCGTTCGCCTCCGGCCTCAGGAGTGAGGCGTGGCGGCGTAAGCCACCCCCATTGGGTCATCCTCGAGCGAAGCGAAGGATCCGTAACGCCAACATCGAGGTCACGGATCCTTCGCTTCGCTCGAGGATGACAAGGACATTGCGGCCTCACGCCGCGGGCTGGCTATTCCCCGAGCGACTGGACACGAATGCGATGCCCGTGCTCAGCCCTACCGATTCACCGGACGCTTAAGTCAGCCGCCCCAAATGGGCATCCCACCCCGATCCGCTTGTTTACGAGTGCGCCCCGTTGGTTGAGCCGAGCGGATAGGCGTCCTCGAAGTGCTCGATGCCCGCGAAGCTCGCGTAGTCGAATGTGCGCGACTTGTAGACCAGGAACTTCGCGGGCCGGTCCGGATCGGCGTTGAACGACTGGTGGGTGGCCAGGTTCGGGATCGCTACCACGTCCTGGGTGTCCCAATCCCACCGCACGCCGTCGATCTCGTCGTAGCCGCTGCCCTCGATGATGAAGT
>JAXDLH010000365.1:0-12402 GCA_034666705.1 Chloroflexota bacterium | reverse complement strand
CGTCGGCTGCGGGGCGAAGTAGAGGTTCATCATGATCGGGACGATCGGCATGCTCCAGTCGGTCAGCTCCTCGGCGGTACGGATGATCCCCCCGGCGATGCCACGATCCGGCTTGGGCATATCCATGCAGAACGATGGGTCGAAGCCGCGCTGCATGACGCCAGTCAGCACTCCCACCGCCAGCTCCGGACACCCCTTGAACGTCGAGCCTGGTTCCGCGTGGCGACCGGCCTGGGCCTGGCCAGGGAAGCGCTCGCGCGGCGTCTTGCGGAACTCCTCGCCAACGTAGACGGCGAAGGCCGGGTAATTATTGAAGTCGAAGCATTCGAGCTGATCGTCGCTGAAGCAGATCAGCACGTCGGTCTTCAGCTCGGCGATCTTCTCCCGCAGTACGCGAAACCCCTCGTGGGTTCGTGCCGCCTTCGCGACGTTCGTCTCGTCGTCTTCGACGGGGACATCCTCGCGCACGGGGCGGCCGAGGCGTACTTTCTCGCGCCACAGCTCACCCGGGATCGTGGTTGTGCCACCGTGTGAGTGGAAGAAGCTCCCAACGAGTTGTGCCATCCGGCGTATGCCTCCTCTTACATTTTGGCTGTAGGTGCTGATGCGGGCGGCTCGCTGCCCCGCGGCGCTGGCGGGTTCGGGCCCGCCGGCGGTGTGTGCCCATTGTATGAAGAGTGGGGCGCCCGGTCGAGAGCGGCGCGATGCAGCGTCTCTTCCGCCTGTCCGTCTCGAATAGGAACGAATCGCGGCGGAGCTCGCGCAGCGCAAGGCTGCTGCGCACTTCCCGTCGTGACCCAACCGGCGTAGAGTAGGAGTAGTCCACCCGATAGGAGGCAGCCCAGTGGCCATTCAGGCAGCGGCAAAGGACGGATTTCTCGAGGCGAATGGGCTGCGCCTGCACTACCTCGAGTGGGGTGACGCGGCGGTCCCGTCGATCGTCATGCTTCATGGATTGCGCAGCTCGGCCCGTACCTGGGACCCGGTGGCGCAGCCACTCAGCGCGCAGTACCGGGTGCTCGCGCTCGACCAGCGCGGCCGGGGCGACAGCGATTGGGCGCCGCACGGCGACTACACCCGCGATGCCTTCGTGGCCGACCTCGAGGCGTTCGTCACGCAGCTCGGGTTGGAGCGCTTCGTGCTCCACGGGCACTCCATGGGTGGCGCCAATGCGATCGTCTATGCGGCGAAGCACCCGGAGCGTGTGCGGGCGGCCATCATCGAGGATATGGGCCCGGCGACCGACCCGCCTATGCCTGGCAGTGCGCGCATCGGCCGCGAGTTGGACGCGACGCCGAGCAGCTTCGCCTCCTGGGTCGAGGCCGAGGCGCACATGCGCATGCTCCGTCCTACATTGTCTCCCGAGACGCTTCAGGCCGTGGTCCAGAGCTCGCTGAAGCAACTCCCCGACGGCACAGTCACCTGGCGATACGACCTGGCTGGCATCAGAGCGGCCCGCGCCCGACCCGGTGGGCAGGCGCCAAGTGATCTGTGGCCGCACGTGCGCAACCTGCGTTGCCCCACCCTCGTGCTGCGCGGTGGGATGTCGGACATCCTGTCGGCGGAGATGCCCCGGGCGATGAGCGAGGCCAACCCGTACATCCGCTGGGTCGAGATCCCCTACGCCTCGCACACCGTGCACGACGACAATCTGGGGCCCTACAACCGCGAGGTGGCCCGCTTCTTGCAGGAGCTCCCACCCGCGTAGGTATCGCGAGGGAACGATGGTCACCATGCCCGCGATGGCGCTGAACGGCATCGATCGGTTGCGGCGCTCTGCGTTTTATCTGGGCCACGATGCCGCTATGCGGCTTCGGCGATGCGCGACACCATGGCGTACAGCTCAGGCAGGGTGAACGGCTTGCGGAGGTATGCCTCAGCCCCGATCTCCGCGGCCGCGCCGGCGGGGTCGGGCGTGGCGGTCATGATGCAGATGCGGAGCTTGATGCCCAGCTCGCAGAGGCCCCGGGCGAAACCATACCCGTCGAGCACTGGCATGTTCACGTCGAGGAGGACGAATTGGGGCAGCCACTCGGCGACGACGTTCAGCGCTTCTCGGCCGTTGGCCGCCGTGTGCACCTCGTACTGCCGGGCACGGAGCGCCGCAGCGACGAGCGCGCGAATTGCGTCCTCGTCGTCCACGACGAGCACCCGGGGCGACACCGTCACCTCGGGTGCATAGGAAGCCGCAATGGGACCGCCGTAGGCATGAATCGCAGCACCCTCTCAGCGATGGGGTTGCACACCAGGGACGGTCGCCATCATTCAGTCCAGCGTGGTCTTCAGGGAAAACCCTAATGTTTGCGACCTTGACCACGCCAGTAGTATAGCGTTCGCTATCGCGCTCGCGCGGCAGGGCGCGTCGCACGTGGATAGTACCAGACCCCAGTATCACGAGGCCTGGCCACTTTATGCCACTTTCATAGCCAGCCACTACAACGCGGCGGCAATCAACGAGAAACATGCGCCCGGCGGTACTAGCTCCCGATGGGCGGATTCGTGGTCATCCGGCCGGCGACGATCTGCGCGAGCGGGGCGAGGTCGCCGGGACTCACCTGGCCAGGCAGGCTTAGTGCGTACAGGAAGGCGACCGCACCCCCGGCCCGGAACGCCACGAGCACTTCGTCCGACGTGTTGCCGTCGCTCGACGTGTACTGGCTCATGGCCCAGCGCGTGCCTTGACCGACCGCAGGCCCAGCCACCTCACTCGTGCCCTGCCCGGTGGTGTACTTGCCGATGATGCTCTGCATCACGTCCCCCACGTCGCTGTCGGTCGCGGGTATGCTGCTGAGATCCAGAATGATTGCGCTTGAAATGGCGCGCGGACCGGTCCGTGCGCTCGTGGCACCAAAGGCTCGCTGGAAGACGAAGAACCCGCTGTCGCTGTCCTCGTGCGGACTCGTTGCGCTCTCGCGCCAGCCAGCGCCAAGGTCGGACACGGCCAGCACGTCGGCACGGGCCGCGGCGGGATTGGCGCGACCGGCGACCGCAGGCGCGACCGTGGTCTGCGCAACGCGCGTCGGGATCGTGGCGGGTACAACGGTAGCTCCGGGCGCAAATGGAGCCGCGGAACCCGGCGCGGTTACCGGTTGCGCTGTTGCCGCAGGCAGGGGCGCTGTCGGGCTCGCGACCGGCGGGTTGGCGGTGAGGTGGTTCGCCGTGATCTGCGCCGCCGGGAGCACGTCGGCCGGGCTCAGGCGGCCCGGGTCGCCTAATCCGGTGAGCAGCGCCAGTGCCCCACCGGCACGGAAGCCCACGATGAGGAATGCGGTAGGCTGGCCATTGACCTGATCTTGCCCCTGAAACCAGTGGGTCGCCTGGCCTACAGGTGGTCCGCTGATCTCGGTTGCGCCGGGCACCGTGGCAGTAGCAAATGCCTGTGTCCCGGAAAGCACGTCGCTGTCTCCGGGTGCTGTGCCACTGGGCATGAACGCGACGACGCAGATGATGCCGACGGCACCGGTGCGGGCGGCTGGGTTGACGAGCCCGCGACCCACCGTGGTGATCGATCCGCTGGTCTTCTCCAGCGCGCCATTCGGGAGCTCCTGCCAGGTCGGGCCGAGGTCCGCGGGGGCGGGGCACCCGGCTCGGGCGGCCGTGATGCCGCCACCACCGGTTGGTGCGCCTGGGGCCACCGGCGCGGTTGCCACCGTTGGAATGGACGTGGCGCCGGGTGCTGGCGGAGCGGTGGCCAGCCCGACCGCCGTGGGCCGGGCCGCCGGGGTTGGAAGCGCCGTAGGGGCCGGGGTTGGAGCCGCGCTCCCCACGGGCGGGAGCACGGCCATGCGCTCCGCAACCACGCCCGCGTAGATGACCATATCGGCCATGTCGAGCGTGCCAGTTGGGCCGACAGCGTAGGTACCCGCGCCGTAGCTCCCGACCCGGAAGGCGACGACGATGACGTCCAGATCGCGGCCATCATCCTGTACGGAAGCGCGCAGCCAGTAGGCGAAGTCGCCGACCACCGGGTCGAAACTCGTTCGGGCTCGCGGCAACTGGCCCGCGGGGCCGACCTGTTGCCCGAGTTGATCGGTCGTGGCGGCCAGGGCCGCGGCGTCGAGACTGCCCGTATCGAGCAGCGCACCGTCGGCCTGGTAGGTGACCTGCGTCCCAAATATCGACGGAGCGCCGTCGTCGTCCTCTGGCCCGACGCATGAGGACTGGAGGCTACGGAAGGCCCCGCTGGCAACCGTCGCGCCGTCACATTCCCAGTCGGCGCCGAGGTCATCGGCGGTGAGGAGCGCACTCGCTACGAAAGGCGCCGCGGGCTGCGCTGAGGCGCCCGGGGCCGTGGCAAGTGGCGGAACCAGCAGCGCGAGGACTACCAGCGCGATGAAAAGGATGCGGGCTGGATGCATGTGGCGTCTCCGGAGGGCCCATCGGACGCCGACCGGCTCGGCGCGCCCGGGCATCGTACCCGGGACCGGCCCTCACCGCAATGCCGCCAATGCCAATCGGCATCGCGTGCGTGCGCTGCTCGAGCAACTCGAATGGATAGGTAGCTGCGCTTCCGCAGCCCTCAAGCGGGGACGCGCCTGGCGGCTCGCAGAGCCCAAAATTGCCGTTCACCTAGCCGCTTGCTTCGCTTAACGGCTGGTTAATCTCTGGCCCCTAGCCTGAAAGCGAGCAGCACCGGAAGCCGGAGCGTCGCATGGGGATGATCGAGCACGGGGCGTTTATGTCGTGGGGACCGCTCATCGCAATGGGCCTCGCGCTCGCAATCGCCTTCATCATCTGGGCGATCGGCGAGGCCGCTGAAGGGTGAGATCGCGTTCCAGCGCTCGCCCCTCGCATCAGCTCCAACCGGCTGCCATCAACTTCCGGTATCGGGTTGTGCCGCGAAGAAGTCGAATGCGTCGTCGCGCATCGTCTCGCTTTCTACGTGGCTGAGGCCGGCGAAGAGCTGCACGTCGACAGGCGTGCCGGCAGCGCGGAGCCACTGGCCAAATTGTTGCGCTCGCTCGAGCCGGTTGCTGCCGAGCGTGCGGTCCCACTGGTGCGGGACGTCCGCCGGGTTGCGATCCTCCGTGCCCACGCCGACCCAGAAGGGGACGTGCGCGAATGTGGCGCCGTCGAAGGGCTGGCCGAACAAGCTGTCGAGGTTCGCGACGCCGTACGGGAAGAAGAGGGGATCAACTCCGTCAGAGGAGTCGGGATTGGGAATCGAGAAAGCGGGCACCGTGTAGGTGCCGGAGGAGCAAATGGCAACGGCGGCGACGCGCTGCGGATAAACGAGGGCGAAACGATTGGCGGTCTGCCCCCCGCGGGAGAAGCCATACAGGAAGATGCGCGGCTTGATCTCCTTGCCGATAACGGCCGGGAGGCGATCGATGAACGATGCGATGTCGGGCAGCTCGGCCGCAGCCTCACGGGTGACGACCGCCGGATCCAACCAGTTCCCGTATTCGAATGTGGGTGCCACCAGGACCCAGTTGTGCTGGTCGGCGCGGTCGCGAGCGAGCTCGGTGAACTCGGGGCCCTTCCCGCCCATGCCGTGCAGCACGACCACAACCTGGAGTGGTGCGACCGCGGTGGCTGGAATATGGACGTAGAACTCGTCCGTGACCAGGTCGGTATCCGAGCCGATGACGGGCGTGCCCGCGACGACCGCAGCCGGCGGGGGCCCCTCCTGGGCGATGGCGACGGAGGGAGTCGTGAGGTGGGCGGTCATCACGGCGCCGAGAACGCAGACGGCCATCACGATGAGCGCCGTGAGGAAGTCGGCGCTCTGACGCCGCCGCCTGCGCGCGAGCCGGCGCCGCGCGAGTTCTCCCCCCAACGTGCCTCCAAGAACGACGATGTGCCTAAGAGTAGCATAAGAGCACGGTCGCGAGTGCAGCCCCGGGACCGGCTGCGGCGCATCTCCCGGCTCCGACCGGCGAGCTTGCCGCTCCCCAGGGGTGCGCCGGGATCCGGGCGCGACGCGCGCATCGACCTGCTGCGCGGGTTGTGCGTCGTGGCGATGGTGATCGACCATCTCGCGGGCCCCTCGTACCTCTACGCTATCACCGGTGGGAATCGGTTCTACACCTCGGCGGCCGAGGGCTTCATCCTCATCTCGGGCCTCGTCATGGGGCTGGCGTATCGGCGCCTCGTGGCACGCGACGGGCTCGGGCTCGCGTTGCGGCGGGCCCTCGAGCGGGCGGTAACCCTCTATCTCGTCACCGTAACCCTGACCCTGCTCTTCATCCCCGCCTCCGAGCTCCTTGGCATGCACTGGGCCGAGGGGGAAGCGTTCCCCGATCCCCTCACGTTCGTGGTCTCTATCCTCACGCTGCATCGAACCTACTATCTCGTCGACATTCCACTCCTCTACACGCTCCTGCTCATGGCAGCGCCGATCGTGCTGGTGCTGCTCTCACAGGGGCGGACGGCGGTCGTGCTGATGGGGTCCTGGCTGCTCTGGCTGGCGTACCAGCTCTATCCCGAACAGACGAGTGTGCCGTGGCCGATCGCCGGCAATCACCTGTTCTTTCTATCGGCGTGGCAGATCTTCTTCTTCACGGGTATGGTGCTCGGCTGGCACCGCGAGCAGATTGCAGCGCGCCTTGCGTGCATCCCACGCCGTCCCGTCCTCGTCGTCTTGGGACTGCTCTCCGCCGCGCTGATCGCCGCCTATCGCATCCAGGATTCGCTGTTGTCCCTCTGGTCGGACGCACCGCAGCGCGCCAGCGACATCCAGCTCTTCCTGATCGAAGCAGTGTTCAGCAAGAGCGACGTCCGCCCCGGTCGGTTGCTGGCGACGGCAATCGTGTTTGGGTTCTTGTATCTGCTGGTGACCGAGCTGTGGGGGCCGATCCGCCGCCTCGCCGGTTGGCTGCTCCTCCCCTTGGGTGAGCGTGCCCTGTATGCCTACGCGGCGCACATCCTCCTGGCAGTTCCCATCGCGCTCCTGCTCGATCGACTGCCGCTGGCGAGCGCCTATCCCCGGCTGGTGAGCGCAGCGTTGCAGGCGGCAGCGATCCTGGTGATCTGGCTCCTGGCGCGCCATGGCCTGCTCGTGGTGGGGGAGGCGCCGGGCGTGCGCCGGTACGCGTGGCCGGCCAGCGCCGCCGCAGCCTGTCTCCTGTTGCTGCCGTTGGCTCCTCAGACGCCGACGGCTAACCTCGCGAGCGCGGCGCCCGACTCGCGGGAAGCGCGAGTGGCCCGCGCGTTTGGCACGCCCACTCCCAGGAAAGCGCCCGCGACCGATCCTGCTGCGCCGGATTCGGCCGGTCCCAATGGTAGCGAGGGGGCGCGCTATCTCGCCGGAGAGCTGCTGCATGGGCAGATTGCCGGCACGCTCGAGAGCGAGCAGTTCTTCAGCTCGGCCCTCTATGCGAACATGTCATATTTCATTTATCTCCCGCCGGGATATGACGATGACGAGCGACGCTACCCGACGCTCTATATGCTGCACGGCAACAGCGGGTCCAATGAGGAGTGGCTGGCGTACGGGCTCGTCGATCTCGCCGACGAGATGATCGTGACTGGCGAGATCGAGCCGATGATCATCGTGCTCCCGGAGGGCGGTCTCAGCAGTTACTGGGTCAACTGGCCCGACGATGGTCCGCGGTTCGCCGACTATCTCAACGTCGATCTCGTGCGGCACATCGGCAGCACGTATCGGGTGCTGCCTGGCGCGCGCAATAAGGCGCTCGGCGGGCTTTCGATGGGCGGAACCGGTGCGCTCGTGAACGCCTTCCGCCACCCGAACATCTGGGGAGCGGTGGGTGCACACAGCCCGGCGCTGCCTCAGGAGGGTGAGCGTGACATGTTAGGGGAAGGAGCAGACTTCCGGGACCGCGACCCCGTCTCCCTGGCGCTCAATACCACCGGGCTCACTCGGCTGGCAGTCTGGATGGACATCGGCGACGACGACGATTGGCTGCCACGTGCGGAGCAACTGAACGATGCCCTGGAGGCGCGCCACATCGGTCACACCTACGCGGTGACGCCCGGCGAGCACGATGGCGATTACTGGGCCAGTCACATCCCCGACTACCTGCGCTTCTACGACGGCGCGTTCCACGCGCCGCAGCCATGACCGAGCGATGGACTGATTGAGGCCCGCACACGACCGGACGGGTGTGAGCTGGCTCAGTGCGCCGGGCGCTCGATCGTTGATTGCCTGCCTGCTGTGTTGCCCTGCAACGTCGTCCGATAGCGGCTGGATATCTGCTGGCGATCCTCTGCGTTATTGCCGAAACGCGATGCTAGAATGCCGGCATCGACGTTCGACGCGTTCCGCACGCTCGGAGGGGGCTCATGCTCGCGACGCTCGAGGCAAAGGTGGCGCCCGCGCATACGGCGCTGATCGTGATCGACATGCAGAACGATTTCTGCGACGACGAGGGCGCCTGCGCCCAGAACGGCGACGACGTGCGCGTGGTGCAGGCGATCGCGCCGACGATCCAGCAGTTGGCGGCGGATGCGCGGGCGGCCGGTGCCACCGTGGTGTTCGTGCGGGTCAGTCATGACGACACGACGAACTCCGAGGTATATCTCGAACGGCGGGTCGGGCGGAAGGCGAATCCGTGCTGGGAGGGTACCTGGGGCGCCGAGTGGTACGGCGACCTCGTGCCGCAGCCGGGAGACGTGGTCGTGACGAAGCACCGCTACAGCGCGTTCGTCGACACCTCGTTGGACCTCGTGTTGCGCAGCCGAGGGGTGCGGACGATCGTGGTGACCGGCACGGCGACCAACGTCTGCGTCGAGTCGACGGCACGCCACGGCCACATGCTGGACTACTACGTCGTGCTCCCCGCGGACGCGTCGGCCACGCCGGACCTGCCAGCGCACGAGGCGACGCTGCACAACGTGCGCAAGTTCTTCGGCACGGTGGTGCAGGCGGACGAAGTCGGCGCCATCTGGCGCGCCGCCACGGGAGCGCGAAGCTAGCAAGCGATACACGGCGGCCAGGTGTCCGGGTATTCCTTAGCCGCGCTATTCATCGTGCTGCTGCTCGGCGGCGGGTTGCTCTCGCTGGTACGCCGGGCGATGGGCATGAGGCGATGGGGCTGGCTCGGCACGGCGGGGGCCGGCGCCGGGTTCCTGCTCGCCGCCGGGGTGTTCGCCACGATCGCGCTCGCCAGCCCGCAGCAGGCGGCGTACGGTGAGCTCGGAGCGTTCGGCACGATCGACGTGCACGACGGGCCCAAGAGCTTCTTTACCTCCCTCCCAGCCGGTACCCCGATGGACCTGAGCGAGGTGCTGGCGCTGCACGAGGGCGACCATGTGGCGCTGCCCTGCCCACCGGACGAGGCCCCTTGTGGAGGAACTCGGTCGATTGAGCTCGAAATGGGCGGGGACGTCTACGACAAGCTGACGCCCGGGGATACCGTGGTAGTGGCATACCGCACGTGGGACCGAGCGTCGACGCGAGTGGCGCTGCTCGATGGGGAGCGCGTAGTGTGGCTGTGGGATCGAGGTCGCGCGATCGAGGCGATCGCCGTCCCGGTCTGCGCGCTCCTGGGCATGGTCTTTCTCGTCTGGGGACCAGCGCTGCTGCGGCGCCGCGGCTGGTATGCGGGCTAGAAGCAGTGATCCGGGGCTCGCGCGACTCCTACGCTGGCAGCGAATCGAGCACCGCTTGCTCGGCCTCGCTCAGCTCAGCCCGCAGCTCGGGTGTCTCCTCGACGAGCCGCTGAGCGTCGACAAGGTCCCGCCGCCGCTCCAAGCGGCGGCGGGCAGGGTCGGCGCCTGCGCGCAGCTTCTCGTAAAGCAGGTCGGACCGTCCCAGCACGCTGAGCCGGACGTCGCCGAGCTCGATCGCTCGCGCCCGCTCGATTGTTGATGCAACCGCTGGATGGTCGGTGAACTGAATCGGAACCCCCTCGGGTCAGAGGCAATGCTCTGAGTGGACGACGCGGCGAGTCGATCGGAATCCCGAGGCGATGAGCTCAGTGCGGGGCGCATCGTCGTCTCCATCTCGCTTCGCAACGCGTGCCACTGGCGGTCGAGCAGAAATCCAACGCCGAGATTGCGCAGCGCCATGCGCGGATCAGATCGCGTGGCGCGGCTCAGGCCTGGGGGACGAGTGCCGGGGTGCGCGTGCCGGCACGCCAGGCGATGGAGGCCAGGATCGCGGCGGAGGCGAGCCATAGCACGGTCGGCGCCCAGGCGGTGAGCACCGGAAACTCGGGCAGGCTGTCGAGTCCCAGTGCCGAGACCGCGAGGCGCAGGCACGTGGCGGCCGACTGTATCGAGAACCACAATCCAGCCGTTCGTCCCTCGCGACCGGTGCGGCCGAGGTAGAGCGACGTCGCCATGCCGGCTGTCAGCACCGAGCCCCACGCGCCGCCGGCGAGGGTCTGCCCCGCAATCGTCGCGACGAGGTTCGGCGCGGCGGCGGCGATGGTGGCGGCGAGGGCAGCGAGAACCGCGGCGGCGGCCATGACCCCGGGGCCGCCCCACCGGTTGGTGATGCCCGCCGCCGGGAAGCTGAGCAGGTTGAAGCCGACCCAGAAGATGGGCAGCAGGTAGTCGAGCGCGGCGGGTGTGGCGAAGCGCAGGTACTGGTCGTACGAGTTGAAAGAGAGGTGGATCTGAAAGCCGAGCGCAAGCAGGCCGGCGCCGAGCAGGAAACCGGCGGTGGCCGACGTGGAACGTGCACCCTGCACGATGGGCTCTGGTGGGCTGGCAGGGGCCGCCTCGATCGCGGAGGGGCGGCGCAGGGAGCGCTCGACCCAGATCAAGCCGGCAGTGGTGGCAAAGAGGGTCAGGCTGGAGACCGCGAACGGCAGGCGCGGGTCGAAGTTGCGCAGGGTCGCGCCGAGATACGAAGCCGAGGCGCCGCCAACGGCAACGCCAACGTTGACGA
The DNA here is from genome assembly GCA_034666705.1 of Chloroflexota bacterium. Lineage (GTDB taxonomy): Bacteria > Chloroflexota > UBA6077 > UBA6077 > SHYK01 > JAXDLH01. Next base: position 1,601 of record JAXDLH010000365.1, on the reverse strand, counting down.
GCGCGGCCAGCCGTGGCAGGCTCGGGTTGGCGGCGTAGCGGCCGATGACGACCCACGGCGGTGCCCGCAAAGCAGATGAGGTCACCGCCCAGATGACGAGCGCGCCTATGAAGAATCCGGTCCCGACGCTGCCCAGCCCGGCGAGGTGGGGAATGGCGAGGAATGCGAGTGTCGAGATGGCCGTCACGGCGACGATGGCCGGCGCGAGGCGCCCGATGAGGCGCAGCGTGCGATCGGCGGCCCAGCCCATGGCGAAATCGGTGACCGTAAACGTGAGCTGGTCGGCGACGAGGATCCACCGGGTCAGCTCACGCGGGATGCCGACCGTCTCCGCCAGCGTAGGCAGGAAGACCACGTACACGGTCCACGTGGTGGCGAAGAAGAACTGGACGACGGCGAGGTAGAGGGCCGCACGTTGCGGCACCGGCGAGGCGGTGGGCTTCGTGGGCGTCCCTCCTGGTCGCGCGGCTGCGGCGTCGGCGCAATTGTACGGTGCGTACGCCGCGACCGGTAGGTGGCAGGGCGCCCCCGGCCACCCGCGGCTGGAGGCGCGACCGGCGTCCTACTCGGCGCGGAGACGGGCGCCGAGCAGCTCGACGAGCCGAGTACGGGCGCCAGTCGCGAGCTGTTCGGCGAGCTCAATCGCCAGGAGCTGCGTGAGCTGGTCGACGAGCGCCAGGATCCGCTCGCGATCCGCCTCCGACCAGGCTGCAAGCTCGCGGGTCAGGTGCTCGATGGGTGTGAGGCCGGGTTCGGATGCGCCGGTCGCAGGTTCCGGTACACCGGCTGTTGACACCTCTTCGTCCACGTGAGAAACGATCAGTGGACGTTCCTCGAAGAAGATCGCCGGGCCGACGCCCAGAATTGCGGCGAAGCGCGGCAAATCCTCCGCCGCAAGCTGGACCTTGCCGCGCAGGCGGTTGTTCACCCACTCGCGCTCCTCGCCCAGGCGCCGGGCGATCTCCGCCTGGCTGAGCCCCGAGGCCGCCACCAGATCCCGCAGCCGATCGCGCAGCTCCTCGCTGGTCGGGAGCCAGGGCGCATCGTGCGCCACCCCATTCGCGGATTCGCCCGCCGCGCGCATGATCACCTCCGAGCCCTATTCCTCGTTGGCGCCGAGGGTGATGAGCAGGTCGGCGGTGCCGGCGTAGTCGGCCCAGTAGTCGGCGTGGGCGAGCACGCTGCGGCCGTCTTCGTCCTGCGCGTTCAGGTCGGCGCCGGCGTCGACGAGGAGGCGGATCACGTCGTGGCGGGCGTGCTCGGCGGCGAGCATGAGCGGTGTCTGGCCGCGCTCGTCGGGCAGGTTGGGGTCGGCGCCGCGGGCGAGGAGCAGTTCGACCGCTTCGGTTGGGCCAAGGTAGGCCGCCAATTGGAGCGGGCTTGCAGCGCTGCGGCCGCGCACGTTGGAATTCGCGCCGGCGTCGAGCAGCGCGCGCACGGTCTCCAGGTCGCGGCCGTGGCCTGGTGCCCAGACGAGCGCCGGCCAGCCCTGGAAGGCCGCTTCGAGATCGGCGCCGGCTGCAAGGAGCGCCCGGGTGATCGCCGCATACCCGTGCTTGGCGGCGTGGAGCAGCGGCGTGGGGGGGGGGGGGGGGGGGGGG
>JAXDLH010000364.1:0-8149 GCA_034666705.1 Chloroflexota bacterium | reverse complement strand
TCGCTCGCAAGCTCCGCGCACATAGTCCTCAGCGAGACATTCGACCGGAGCGATAGGGCCTTCGAGTGCCCGCATCACCGCGGCGACCGTTACCTCGCTCGGAGCTCGGACCAACTCATATCCGCCGTGTGCACCCCGGTGACCTTCGATTAACCCGGCTCTCCGCAGCGGCATCGCCAGCTGCTCTAGGTATCCGGCCGGTAGATGCTCGGCTTCAGCGATCCGGGTGAGCGCCACCGGTCCCTGGCCATACGCTCTAGCCAACTCAGTCATGGCGCGGAGGCCGTAGTGAGCGCGCTCCGATACCTCAAGCATTCGTCGTCCCCTAATTCCTACTGCAATTATAGGATATAGACCGCCGCGGCGACCTTCCACCGATGCTCAGGGCCGCCCCCAAGGGGACCGACCCCTTACCCGCCGATCTGAGACATCGAGCGGTTCGGCTTCTGGAAGTACTCTCCTTCGTTGATGTGGTGCTTCAGCTCCTTGCGCCACACCGCCTGGCGGATCACGCGCTCCAACTCCTCATCAGACGCGCCGGCGCGAAGCGGACCAAGCAGCGACGTCTCCTCGACCGAGAACAGGCAGGTCCGCAACCCGCCGTCCGCGGTGAGTCGAATGCGATTGCAGGTGGCGCAGAACGGCTCGCTCACCGGGTTGATGAACCCGATCTGACCGATGCCATCCGCGAACCGGTAATTGCGCGATGTCGAGCTGGCTCCGTCGGTCTCGACTCGCACCAGCGGCTTCCAGGCGTGGACGGTCTCGCGAATCTCCTCGCCCGTCAGGACTTGCTGGTTCGTCCAATTGCCATCCGCATCGAGCGGCATGAACTCGATAAAACGGATTACGTACGGCTTACGACGCGCCAGCTCCGCGAAAGGAATGATCTCTTCCTCGGTGAAATCGCGCATCGCCACGGCATTGACCTTGATCGGCCAGATCGTCGGCCAACGCTCGACCTCTTCGAGCCCTTCCAGCACCCGGTGCAAGGCGTCGCGCCGGGTGATGCGCTCGAACTTCTCCGTGACGAGCGTATCGAGACTGACGTTGATGCGGGTGAGGCCCGCCTCGGCCAGCGGTCCAGCAAATTGCTTCAAGAGGAATCCGTTGGTAGTGAGACTCAGACTGTCGAGGCCTTCGATTGCGGAGAGGCGACGGATGAGATCGGGCAGGTTTGCCCGCAATGTTGGCTCGCCACCCGTCAGCCGCACCTCACGGATTCCGATCCGCACGAGCAACCGCACGAGACGCTCGATCTCATCGAAGGTGAGCACCCTGGCCAGCGGCAGCCAGGGGAGCCCCTCCTCCGGCATACAGTACAAGCAACGGAAGTTGCAGCGGTCGGTGAGCGAGACCCGCAGGTCTTCGAGATGGCGCCCGAAGCTATCGACGAGCGGCCCTTCGAGCGCCGGACCGCTGGCGAGGTCCTGGAGTGGCCGCCACGTCAGCGGCGAGGTGACCGTATCGGGTTGGACTACCACGCGGGTTGGAGTCCTTTCTGGTCGAAAACCGGGAGGTTCCGCCAAGTATAACGTCGGCGACGGACCTCCACATTCCGTACAACGCCCGAATCACGGGTTCATCACATGTCACGGCAATGCGTTGACGCTCATTTTTCGCCGGTGCTACGATCCGGGCCAGAGACCCGCAGGCGCGGCCTTCCACGCGCGCCGACTCTCAAAAAGGAGCCCAGTGCGTGCAGGACGATACCGTCGCCGCGCTCAAAGAGATAGCCGCGCAGGTCGATCGCTGCCGGCTTTGCAAGCTCGGCACAGGCAAGGCACGAGGCGTCCCGGGTGAGGGCAATCCTCACGCGGACGTGATGATGGTCGGGGAAGCGCCCGGCTTTTACGAGGACCAGCAGGGCCGGCCGTTCGACGGGCCCGCCGGCCAACTCCTCGACGAGCTGCAGAAAGTCGCCGGAATGGCGCGCAAGGATGTGTTCATCACCAACGTGGTAAAGCACCGCCCGCCGGGCAATCGCGACCCGGAGGCCGACGAGCTGGAAGCCTGTGACGCCTACCTGAAGGCGCAGATCGCCGCGATCCACCCCAAAGTCATCGTGACGCTGGGCCGGTTCTCCCTGGCAAAATTCATGCCGGGCGTGAAGGCCATGCGCGACGTCCACGGGCGAGCGATGACCATTGGCGACCTGACCGTGTGCGCCATGTACCACCCCGCCGCGGCCCTGCACCAGCAGAGTCTTCGCTCCGTCCTGGAGCAAGACTTTCGCAACCTGCCCGCGATGATCGCGCGGGTGGGCTCTCGCCAGGCGGCGCCTGAAAGTGCCGCGGTGGATGAGCCGCCCGACGATCCGGCCCCTGAACAGATGTCGCTGTTCTAGAGAGTTGACGTGAAGGGACAAGCAGCACCACGCGCGCCGACGCGGCGGCGCCCGGCGAGTCGCCCGGCACCGCGCCGCGCGGCGGTCGCGACGCCGCCGGGACTTGACTTCCTGCGCTGGCGCTACGCCCCTGACGCCGCGGGGCTCGCCCTGATCGCTGCGAGCCTGCTGGCGATCCTCGCGCTGCTATCGCCCGAGGGCGCCGTGGCCGGGCCGACCGGCCGCTTTCTTACGCTCAGTTTCGGCTGGCTTGCCTGGCTGATGCCAGCGTGGATTGCCGCCTGCGGGGTCCTCCTGATCTCGCACCGCGTCGCCCCGCGCCCATGGCCCTGGCCGCGCCTCGGCGGCGCGCTGCTCTCCACGTCCGCGCTGCTCGGCCTGGCTGCATTGGAAGCCTGGCGGCGCGACGGCCCGTTTTCCACGAGCCCGGGCGGAGGAGTCCTCGGGCGGAACATCGCGCAGGCGCTAGCCGAGTCGCTCGGCACCCCCTCCACCGTGGCGGTGCTCGTCGTCCTGCTCGCCGGTTCGATGCTCGTAGCCACCGCAGTTCGGCCCAGCCAGGTGCTGCGCGGCCTGGCGTGGGCAAGTGCCAGGGTCTGGGGCAGTGGGCGGCAGCTCTGGGCGCAGTTCCGCCGGCCTCGCCTGCAGATCAACCCGCAGACGCCTGGGCCGCGTCGCGTACGTCTGCGCGAGGTCGTTCCCACCCCCAAGCAGTCATCACCGCCGGCGTTGCCGGCCCCGCTTCCGCCCGGGCCGGACGACTCGACCTTGCTCGCATCCGCGAAGCGCGCCGATGGCACCTGGAAGACCCCGCCCGTCACTATGTTCCAGGCGAGAAAGGCGGTCGAGCCTGCTACCGGCGAGCTCAAGGAGCAGGCGCGCATCATCGACGAGACGCTTGCCAGCTTCAACATCGACGCGCATGTGGTCGAGGCCAACCAGGGGCCCGCAGTCACGCAGTTCGGGATCGAGCCGGCAGTGGGCGTACCCGTGAGCCGCATTACGTCGCGCCTCAACGATTTTGCCCTGCGGCTGAGCGCCTCGACCGTGCGCATCGAGGCGCCGGTGCCCGGCCGGCGGATGGTTGGCATCGAAGTGCCGAACGCGTCGATCTCCGTCGTGATGCTGCGCGAGGTGATCGAGAGCCCCACGTTCGACCGTGCCAAAGCGCGCATCCCGCTCGCACTCGGCAAAGACATCGCCGGTAAGGCGCAGGTCGCAGATCTCGCGCGCATGCCGCACTTGCTGATCGCCGGTGCTACGGGCTCAGGAAAGAGCGTGTGCATCAACTCGGTCGTGGCCTGCCTGCTCTCGCAGTTCACGCCGGACGAGCTGCAATTCCTGATGATCGACCCGAAGATGGTCGAGCTCGTCGCCTACAACGGCGTGCCGCACCTCCGCATGCCGGTCGTCACCGACATGGAGAAGGTCGTGGGCACCTTGAAATGGGCACTGAAGGAGATGGAGCGACGCTACAAGCTGTTCGCGGCGCGTGCGGTGCGCAACATCGACGGCTACAACCGCAGCGTGCGGGAACGGCCGGGTGAGCGGCCGTTGCCCTATATGGTGCTCATCATCGACGAGTTGGCCGACCTGATGATGACCGCACCCGAGGACGTCGAGAAGTCGATCTGCCGCCTGGCGCAATTGGCCCGCGCCACGGGCATCCACCTGGTGGTGGCGACGCAGCGCCCGTCGGTCGACGTGCTGACCGGGCTGATCAAAGCCAACTTTCCGACGCGCATTGCCTTCGCCGTCAGCTCCCAAGTAGACTCCCGCGTCATCCTGGACTCGGTGGGGGCAGAGCGACTTCTAGGGCGGGGAGACATGCTCTACCTGCCACCGGAGGCAGGCAAGCCGGTCCGGTTGCAAGGCACCTACGTCTCCGACCAGGAGATCGACGCGCTCGTCGCGTACTGGAAAGGCCTTGGCTCCCCGCAATACAGCGATGACGATCTCGAAGAGGTCGAATCCCTGGGACGCCCCGCCGAGCCAGCCGACGACGAGCTGTACGAGCGGGCCGTCGAGCTCGCGCGGGAAACCCGCCGCATCTCCGTCTCCCTGCTGCAACGGCGCCTCGCGATCGGTTACCCACGCGCGGCGAGGCTCGTCGATCTATTGGAGGAGCGTGGCGTGATCGGCTCGTCGCAAGACGGGCGCTCGCGCGAGGTGCTCGACGACGCGAGGGATTCAGACCCGGACTAGAGGTACACGATCGAGACCGGTCGCTTCCAGAAGCTCTCAGTGCTCATACCGTGCTACAACGAGCGCGCGACTCTCGAAGAGATCGTGCGACGCGTGCGCGCAGTCGAGACCGGTCTCGAACAGGAGATCGTCCTGGTCGACGATGGCTCGACCGACGGCAGCCGCGAGATCGTGCAGCGCCTCGCGGCTGAAGGCCTCATCCAGGCGTACTACCACTCGGTGAACCGGGGCAAGGGCGCGGCCGTGCAGCGGGCGCTCCGCGAGGCGACCGGCGACGTCCTGGTCGTGCAGGATGCCGACCTGGAGTACGACCCGCAAGACTTCACGGTGCTGCTGCGGCCGATCTTCCAGGGCCGCGCCCAGGCGGTCTACGGCTCGCGATTCCTCGGGGAGCACAAGGCGATGTACTTCTGGCACAGCGTCGGCAACCAGATGCTTACGCTCGCCACGAACGTGCTCTACGACACGACGCTGACCGACATGGAAACCTGCTACAAGATGTTCACCTCCGACGTGGCCCGGCGAATTCGCCTGCGCTCGCCACGCTGGGGTTTCGACCCGGAGATCACCGCGCGCATCTTGCGCAGCGGTGAGCGGATCTATGAGGTACCGATCTCGTACACCGGGCGCGAGTTCAACGAAGGCAAGAAGATCTCGGCTCGAGATGCGCTGACGGTGATCGGCACGCTGATCCGATGCCGAATCTTCTGATTCACAATTGCGGACCGCACATTGCGGAATAGGGCGCACGGCAGCGTTGCATTTGACACTGCGACCATCGACACCGTGAGCACGTCGCGCGGAGCGCGGCAGCGTGGACGCTAGCGCGCGGACGGGCGCGAGCTTCGTTTCGTCCGAGTCGACATCCCGCGATTCGCAATCCGCGACGCTCCGGGTTCTGTCCGCTGCATTGCCCACGCTCGGCTTTGTGGCCGCTGTGGCGCTTTTCTACACCGAGATCCTGCTCCCGGTGCGCATCCTCGCCGACTACGACACCTGGACGTACTTCTACCCACTGCGGGCGTACGGGGCACGGGCGCTGCTCGAGGGCCGATTTCCATTGTGGAACCCGGATACCTGGATGGGAGCGCCGTTCTTCGCGAACCCGCAGACGGCGCTCCTCTACCCGGGGAGCGCGCTTTTCTACCTCCTGCCGACGCCATACGCCTACTCGCTGACGCTGCTGGCGCACGCGCTGCTCGGCGCCCTCCTCATGTATGCGTTCCTGAGCGGGGCCTTCGAGGTGGGGCGCATTCCGGCCTTCATCGGGGCCTCGGCGTTCGCGTTCGGCGGCTTCATGTCGAGCGAAGTTGGCCACATCAATCAATTCAGCGCCACCGCGCTGCTTCCGGGGATTGCCCTCGCCGCGGACCGGGCGCTCCAGCGCCAGAGCGTGCGATGGGTGGTCGCCGGCGGCGGGCTGCTCGCAACGCAACTGCTGGCAGGCCATGCCCAGGAGAGCTATATGACGCTCTGGGTGGTGGGCGCGGTGCTCCTTCGGCGACTCTTCGAGACGGTTGCCAACCATCGCGCGGGGAGACAGGTGGCGCTGGAGCATATCGTGCCGCCTCTCGTCGGCGTCGTCGTCGTGGCCGGCTGCATCGGCGTGATCGGGTTTGGACTCGCCGCCGTGCAACTCATCCCCACGGCCGAGCTTACCGGAGAAGGAATCCGCGCCGGCGGGATGTCGTTCGCGGAAGGCACCTCGTTTTCGCTCCCGCCGCCGCTGCTGGCGCGCAGCTTGCTGCCGGGCTACTGGTACAACGTGCCGTCCGGAGAATACATCGGCTACATCGGGGCGATTGCGCTCGGGTTCGGTTTCATCGCGCTCGCCGCCGGGCGCAAGGGGCCGGTCATATGCGCGGTGCTGCTCGCCACCCTCGGACTCTTTCTCGCGGTCGGCGCGGCGAACCCGATCTACCCGTCCCTTTTCGATCACGTTCCTGGGCTACGCCTGTTCCGCGTGCCAGCGCGCTGGCTTTTCGTCTACAGCTTCGGTGCCAGCGCGCTGGCGGCACTTGGTGCGGACTGGCTGCTCGACGCGGCGCGGCGCCCGGCCGCACGGGTACGCGTGGTGGCGGTTGCCATTCTCGTCGCCGCACTCTTCGTCTTCACGGTCCCCACCGCGCAGGACGTGCCCGGCCGCATCGTCCTGCTCTGGATCCTCGGCTTCTGCGCCGCGGGGGGGCTCGGGTTCCTGGCGCGGCGACGGCCGGGCCCGGCGGTTGGCGTGCTGATGGCGGTCGCGCTGCTCCTCGAGCTGCGTGGCGCCGCCAGTGACCTCGCGCTGCGTCATGCCGTGCCCAGCTTCGCAGCCGAAGAGCGGCTGCCGCCCACTGCGATGCGCCCCCTTCCAGGCGCTCTGGTGAGCAATAAGGAAGGTCGGCTGCTCAGCGTCGCTCGAACCGAGTATGAGCTGGAAGACCGCGCTGCTATCGACCGCCGCTTCCCCGGTCTCGACCAGCCGACGCAGTTCGACTTCGACTCCGCGCTCAAGCTCGACGAGGTAATGACGCCCAACGTGCCGCTGCGCTACGGCCTCGGTACCGCCGACGGGTACGATGGCGGCGTGTTGCCACTGCACCGATTTCTCGACTTCGCGTCGCTGCTCGCATCAGCATCGGAGATTCGCAGCGACGGGGTCCTGCGGACGCGCCTCATCACCCTGCCCGAGACCCGCCTGCTGGACTTGATGGGTGTGACGCGAGTAATCGCGAATCACGTGACCGACAAGGACCTTGACGCCATTCACTACGACGTCGCCACGGCCCGCGAGCTGCGGGACGGCCGTGCCGTACGGGTTGCCGTCCAGCCAGGCATCCGCGCGACGGCGATCGGCATCCTCGGCAGCCTGCGCGGCGCCACCGAGGCCAGCACCGGCCGCATGACCGCGAGCTATTCCGATGGCTCGCAGCAGGTGGTCGAGCTGCACCCTGGCGCCGAGCTGTTCGACGAGCACACCCCGGGGCCCGTGAATGCGACGGAGCCGACAGCGGGACTGAGTCGCGAGGGCCTCTCCGACTCCGCGCTGCGGCTGCCGCTCACCGGCGATGCACCGTTGACCGAATTGACGTGGCAGTGGAGCGGTCCCGGGCAATGGAACTTACGGGCGGCGACACTGCTCGTCGGGGGCACCCAACAGCCGTTGATCCTCGAGCCTGGCATGCGCCGCACCCAGTTCGGCATCATCGAGCTGTTCGAGCGCGATCCCGCGCCCGCCAGCATTGCGCTCATCCCGAATGGAGAGATTCGCGATGACCACGCCACGCTCGATGCGCTCGCTTTGGCTTCCGACGAGCAACTGCGCGCCACGGTATGGTTAGCGCCAGAGACGGTTGTGGGCCCGGCGCCGGCGTCGACGAGCAGCGCGGATGGCGCGTTCTCGGTCGCCGTGGGGAGTACCCCGGAGCATCTCGTCTTCCAACGCACAGGCGGCAGCGCGGGCGGTTATCTGATGGTGCCCGATGCCTGGTTCCCGGGCTGGACGGCAAGGATCGACGGCCAGCCCACCGTGGTCTACCGAGCGGACGTCCTTTTCAAGGCCGTGTTCGTCCCTCCGGAGGCACGCACCGTCGAGATGACGTACGAGCCGACCTC
>JAXDLH010000363.1:0-12616 GCA_034666705.1 Chloroflexota bacterium | reverse complement strand
TTCCGCCCTCGACCCGATCAGACAAGAATGCGGCCGATGGGTTCGGCACCTCGGCGAGGCCGCGATCCTGCATCTCGAACACACCGACCTCGCTGGTCGCGCCAAAGCGATTCTTCACGCTCCGGAGCAGCCGATACGCCTGCAGCCGCTCTCCCTCGAGGTAGAGCACGGCGTCGACCATATGCTCCAGGGTCTTCGGACCCGCGATCACTCCCTCTTTCGTTACGTGCCCGACGAGCAGCACCGCGACGTGCCGCTCCTTCGCAAATTGATGGAGCCGCAGCGTGCACTCGCGGAGCTGGGTGACGCTGCCAGGAGTCGAGTCGATCGCCGGGTCGTAGACGCTCTGGATCGAGTCGACGATCAGCACTTCAGGAGGGTTCTCGTCGGCAGCCTCGATGATGCTGTGCACATCCGTCGCGGAGCTCAGGCTGACGGCGTTGGGATCGAGTCCCAGCCGCCGGGCGCGGAGGCCGATCTGCGGCAGCGACTCCTCACCCGAGATGTACCACACCCGATCCCGATCGACTGCACCGCTGCCCTGTCGGCCTGGCGGCGCAGCGCCGCGTGCGACGGCGTCCGCCACCTGGAGCAGCAGCGTGGATTTGCCAACGCCCGGGTCGCCCCCCACGAGGACCACCGAGCCTGGCACGATCCCGCCGCCTAGAACCCGGTCCCACTCGCTGACGCCGGCTTTGAGGCGTGGATACTCCTCCAGCTCGATGTCGCCGACTTTGCGCAGCGTCAGCCCGGCCGCAAGGCGCGGCCGCTCGCGCTGGGCAACACTCCGACTCTCGACTGCTTCCTGCAGGGAGTTCCACTGCCCGCACGTCGTGCATTGGCCCATCCAGCGCGGAAACCGCGCACTGCAGGCCTGGCACACGAATACAGTCCTCGTCTTGGCCACGCGTCTCTCCGGCTCTCCTGCGTCAGACGCACAGAGCGGGCCGGGCCCACCAGCGGCGGCCCCGGCCCGCTCTCCAGTAGTCGATTCGTGTAGTTAGGCTTCGACGAGCGCCTCATGCTCCGCGCGGGTCATCACGAGCTCGCCGTTCTGCTCGTCGATCAGCACGTTGTCGCCGCGATGGAAGCGGCCCTCCAACACGCCTTCGGCGAGCGGATCCTCGATGTAGTTCTGAATTGCGCGGCGCAGCGGTCGCGCGCCAAACGCCTGGTCGAAGCCTTTCTCGACGAGGAAGTCCTTCGCCGACATCGTGACCTCGATCTGCATCTCCTGCTCCACCAGCTCGGTGCGAACCCGATTGAGCATGAGATCGACGATCTGGCGGATCTCCTCCTTCGTCAGCGAATGGAAGGCGACCGTCGCGTCGATGCGGTTCAGGAACTCGGGGCGGAAGACGTTCTTCAGCTCGCCGAGCACCTTGTCCTTCATGCGCTCGTATTCGGCTTCCTTCGCCTTCTCCTCATCGACCGTCAATGCAAAGCCCATTCGGCTGTCCTTGCGGATCGCCTCGGTGCCCACGTTGGACGTCATGATGATGATCGTGTTGCGGAAGTCGACCTTGCGACCCTTCGCATCGGTCAGGCGGCCGTCGTCCAGGATCTGGAGCAGGATGTTGAAGACTTCAGGGTGCGCCTTCTCGATCTCGTCGAGCAGGATCACCGAGTAGCTCTTTCGCCGCACGGCCTCCGTGAGCTGACCGCCTTCCTCGTAGCCGACGTAGCCGGGAGGTGCGCCGACCAGCCGAGCGACCGAGTGCCGCTCCATGAACTCCGACATGTCGATGCGGATCAGCGATTCCTCGCTGCCGAACATGAACTCCGCCAGCGCCCGCGCCAGCTCGGTCTTGCCAACACCGGTAGGTCCAAGGAAGATGAAGGACCCAATGGGTCGCCGCGCGTCCTTCAAGCCTGCGCGGGCACGCCGCACGGCGCGGGAGACGACGGTGATTGCCTCTTCCTGGCCGATGACTCGACCGCGGAGCGCCTCCTCCATCTTCAGAAGGCGTGCGGACTCCTCCTCGGCGATACGCATCACCGGGATACCCGTCCACATCGACACCACGTGCGCAATGTCCTCAGGGCCAACCACCGGCCGCTCGACGCCCTGCTGGTTCTGCCAGCCGGCTTCCAGCCCCTCGATCTTCTCGCGCAGCTTCGTCTCGCGGTCACGAAGCTCGGCCGCGAGCTCATACTGCTGAGCTCCTATCGCCGCGTCTTTCTCGCTCTGTACCGACTCCAGGCCGCGCAGTGCATCCTTCAGAGTCGGCGGTGTGCTCGCCCGCTGCATCCGCACCCGCGACGCGGCCTCGTCGATCAGGTCGATCGCCTTGTCGGGCAAGAACCGGTCGGGGACGTAGCGCGCAGCCAGGTCAGCCGCCGCGCGGAGCGCCTCGTCGCTGATCTGCAGCTTGTGGTGCGCCTCGTAGCGGTCACGGATGCCCTCGAGGATGAGAACGGTCTCTTCGATCGTGGGCTCCTCGACCAACACAGGCTGGAAGCGGCGCTCAAGCGCCGCATCCTTCTCAATGTACTTGCGGTACTCGTCCAGGGTTGTCGCGCCGATGCATTGCAACTCGCCGCGTGCCAGGGACGGCTTCAGGATGTTTGCCGCATCCACGGCACCCTCAGCCGCGCCCGCGCCGACGAGCGTGTGCAACTCGTCGATGAACAGCACGCAGTTCCCGGAGCTGCGCACCTCCTCGATGATCTTCTTGAGCCGCTCCTCGAACTCGCCTCGGTACTTCGTACCGGCGACGAGCGATCCGATGTCCAGGGTGAGGAGGCGCTTGCCGATCAGGGTCTCGGGCACGTCGCCCGATGCAATCCGCTGGGCGAGCCCCTCGACAATTGCGGTTTTGCCAACCCCAGGCTCGCCGACGAGCGCCGGGTTGTTCTTGGTGCGCCGCGAGAGAATCTGCACCACGCGCTCGAGCTCTTTCTCGCGGCCGATGCACGGATCGAGCTTGTTCGCCCGAGCCGCCGCCGTGAGGTCCATGCCCAACTGGTCGATGACCGGTGTCTTGGACGAGTGACGCGATTCTTGCTGCGAGTAGGTGCTCGACTGGTTGAGCACGTAGTTGACCTGCTGGCGAACCTTGTCGAGGCTCACCCCCAGGCTTTCCAAAACCCCAGCCGCAATGCCTTCGCCCTCACGAACGAGGCCAAGCAGCAGGTGCTCGGTTCCAATGTAATTGTGGTTCAGCCGGCGGGCTTCTTCGACCGACAGCTCGATGACCTTCTTCGCGCGGGGGGTAAGACCGATGTCGCCGGTCACGGTGCGCTCGCCACGACCGATGATGAACTCGACGGCGCTCCGAACCTTGTTCAGGTCCACACCGAGATTCGCAAGGACCTTGGCTGCGACACCCTCGCCCTCACGTACGAGCCCAAGAAGAAGATGCTCGGTTCCGATGTAATTGTGGTTGAACCGCTGCGCCTCTTCCTGGGCGAGCTGTAAGACTTTTCGCGCACGTTCCGTAAACTTGTCGAAGCGTTCGGCCATTTATTTATCTCCGATTCGAGGGGTGTCGCAGCATGAGCGCCATTGCTCGGTCTGCCCTCATTATAGCCAGCGCGAGCGCCATACCGAGGCGGCATGAAGCCCAGTGTAGCGATAGCTTTACACTATATGAACGATACGCACTGGTGCGAAAGTCCGGATTCCACGGCCTTCTGGGTGACAGAAACCGCGCTACCCGTTACCCGGAGAGGGCTCTTCTGCTGGCGGAACCGTTACTGATGCCGACTCCTCGGTACTGGAGCCGGATTCTGAACGGGGCTCAGCCTCAGGCTCTGCCTCGGGTGCAGGAGCAGCCTCGGGTTCGCCGTAGCTCTCCGAGGCACTAATCCAGGCATGGTCGCCCAGGGTGGGCTGAGCCTGGTCGCCGTATACGAGCGGCATGTGCTCCATCTCCAAGCGTTCGTTCTCTTCCCGAGCTTGCCGCAGGCTCAGGCCCAACCGCCGTCGCTCGGACTCGATCCGCAGGATCTTCACCACGACCGGCTGGTCCTCTTGCACCACGCTACGCGGATGCTGAATCCGCTCGTCCGAGAGCTCGGAGATGTGGATCAGGCCCTCGATGCCCGGCTCAATCTCCGCGAAGGCCCCGAATTGAGCGAGCTTTGTGATGCGCGCCGGCACAATCTGTCCCGGGTAGTATTTCGTCAGGATGTCCTGCCACGGCTCGCTGCGCAGCCGCTTCAGGCTCAGCGCAATCTTCTTTTTCTCGCGGTCCACGCCAAGCACGAGCACGTCAACTTCGTCGCCAATCTTCACTACCTGACCTGGGTGGGAAACCGGCGTCCAGGATAGCTCGCTGAGATGCACCAACCCATCGGCGCCCCCGATGTCCACGAACGCACCGAAGTCGGAGATGCTGCTTACGCGCCCCTGGCGAGTCTGTCCCTCTTCGAGTTCTTCGAAGAGCCGGTCGCGCTCGCGCATGCGGCGCTCCTGGGCGGCCGCACGCTCGGAAAGGATCAAGCGGTTGCGGCGGCGGTTGATCTCGATAACCTTGAGGGCAAGCGTGCGGCCACGGATCCGTTCCAGGCGCGCCTCGACGCTCTCCTCTTCACTTCCGGGCTGGCGCAGATCGACGATCTGCGAGAGCGGCACGAAACCCCGGACGCCGTCGATGTGGACGATCAGCCCGCCGCGGTTGGTATCCACCACCTCGGCCTCGATCGTTTCGCCGGTCTCTGCAAGTTGCTCAAGGCGGCGCCAACCACGCTCGGTCTCCGCTCGGGACAGCGAGAGGATGGCGTGCCCCTCTCGGCCCTCAGTCTCCACAACCATGGCGAGGATGGTGTCACCCACCTTGGCCGCCGCGGCCGGATCGGCATAGGAGACCCCGAGCTCGCTGGCAGGGATGACCGCTTCAGCTTTCGTGCCGATATCAACGAGTAACTCGTCGCGGCCAACCTGAACCACGACACCCTCAATGACTTCGCCACGCCGCAGCGAGCGATAGCCAGAAGGTCCCTCATCCAGGAGGCTCATCATCTCCTGGTTCGAATCGGTCTCGCTCATTGCTCGAGCCTGGTGCCGGGACGCGGGAACTCGCCCATCGGCTGCTCCTTCGCTGCCAAAACGGCGGCGACTTTCCGGAAGTATACTCCGACTTCTTGCACGCCATTAGTCAACGTTTGACGATTCCAGAACGGTGGCGAATTACATCGCGCGGCGATTCTCCAGCGCTTGTGCCAATGTCACCTCGTCTGCGTACTCCAGGTCGCCTCCTACGGGGAGTCCGCGCGCAATGCGACTCACGCGGAGACCGAGCGGACGCAGCAACTGCATGAGGTATTGCGCCGTCGTGTCACCTTCGACGTTGGGGTTCGTAGCCAGAATCACCTCATGAACGTCGCTCCCCTGAATGCGCGCGACGAGCTGCGAGATCTTGAGATCGTCCGGACCGATCCCCTCGATCGGGGACAATGCGCCATGCAGCACGTGGTACAGGCCACGATAGCCGCGGGAGCGCTCGAGCGCCAGTACGTCGAGTGGCTCCTCGACCACGCAGATCACCCCGTGATCTCGCTGCGCATCGCTGCAGATCCCGCAGGGGTCGTCGGTCGTGATATTGAAGCAGGCAGAGCAGAAGATCACCGACTCCTTCATGCTCATGATCGCCTCGGCCAACTCGCGCGATGTCTCCGCCGGCACCCGCAAAAGATAGTACGTGAGGCGCTGCGCGGTCTTCGGCCCGACGCCCGGAAGCCGGGCAAATGCCTCGATCAGGCGGGAGACGGGCTGAATGGTTCCATACATCAACGGCGTAGCGCTCCTTGCGATTTCAGCTCATCCTGAGTCCCTCGACAAGCCCCGGACGGACCACGTTGCGGGAGGTGAGGGGGACGGATCACGAGTACTAAAACAGCCCGGGGATCTTCATTCCCCCGGTCAGGCTCGACAGCCGCTGAGCTGCAAGCTCTTGCGCCTTATTGAGCGCGTCGTTTACTGCGACGACGATCAGATCCTGGAGCATCTCGACATCTTCGGGATCGACGACCGCGGGATCGATCGCCACGCTCACCAGCTTTTGCTGGCCCGTCGCCGTCGCGGTGACGACGCCACCGCCGGCGGTTGCCTCTACCGTCTCTGTCGCCAGCTCCTCCTGAATCTTGGCGAGTCGATTCTGCATCTGTTGCATCATGTTGCGGTTCAGCATCTCGCTCCTTCCACGGTTCCAGTCTTGCTCATCATACGGGCCGGCAGATCATTCTTCGTCATGCAGCGGCACGAGCCGGGCACCGAAGAGCACCGATGCGTGCTCGGCAATGGAGAAGGATTCCTGGGCCGCCGGTGGTGGAGCCGGCTCTGGGCTCGGCTCGACGGGCTCGACGTCCCCGATCGTGATTCGCAGCCGCACGGGGAGGCCGAGCACGCGCTCGTAGAGCGTTTCGAGCTCCTTACGATACTTACTCTCGAGTCGCTGAGCGTCGATCGCCGTGAGCGGACCGGCGAGTGTAATCAGATCGCCATCCGCACGGACGGGCCCGATGCGCTCGAGCAACATACGCACGAGCACGTTGCCCTGGTATCGCGCGACCGCCTCGACCCAGCGCGCGCGGAGCGCAGCCAGCGACGGGATCGTCGGCGCTGGACCGCTGGCGGCGGGCGCGTCCACCGACCCGGCGGACGGCTCTCCAAGCGCGGCCATCTTCGCCGCAGGCACCGCGTCCACAACGGACGACGCACGCCGCTCCATGGGCGGCTCGACTGCAACCTCGTCCGGCGATGATGCAGGCCGGTCTACGGAAGGAGTTCCCGGCGGCGGCGCTGGCTCCTCCCATGGTGGACGCGACGTTGGCAACGTTCCCGATGGGAACGCTCCGGGCGTTGACTCCTCCCAGGGTGGGCGCGACTCGCGTGCCGCGACTGGTAGCGCCGGTGCAGCTACCGGGACCATTAAGGGTGCCGGAGGGCTCACGATGCCGGGCGCTCTCCCGTCGGTCAGCGAAGCAGTGAGGCCCGCGGCACGCGCCGTCGCCAGTTCCAGTCGCACCAGCAATTGTCGTTCGTCGAGCCCGCTGCCTTCGATAGCGCCAAACGTCTGCAGGATCGTCACCAGCTCGCCCGGCGCCCAGTGCAGGACCACGTCGCCGAGCCAGCGCCGCTCCTCGCCAGTGAGCTCGCTGCTCACTGCGCTCTCAGCGCCGGCCCGGATCAATAGCGCGGCGCGTAGATCGCCGAGCAGCTCGCCGATGAACTGACGGAGGTCGGCGCCCTCCTGGGCCACATCTTCGAGCACCAGCAGTGCCTGCCTCGCATCTCGATGGGCCAGTGCGTCGACGAACGAGCGGAGCGCGTCGCCCCGCACCAGGCCGAGGACGCGGCGCGCCTCGTCGATTGTCACGGGTGAGCCGGCGAAGGATGCCACCTGCTCGAGGGTGCTGAGGGCGTCGCGCAGCCCACCCCGAGCGAGCCGCGCCAGTCGGTCGGCGACCTCAGGGCCAAGGACGATCCCCTCGGCAGTGGCGACCGCGGTCAGATGATCGGCAATCTGCTCCTGGGGAATCCGCCGCAGATCGAAGCGCTGGCAGCGAGAGACGATCGTCGCCGGCACCTTGTGCGCCGCCGTCGTGGCAAGCACGAACACCGTGTGCGGAGGAGGCTCCTCCAGCGTCTTCAGGAACGCATCCCAGGCCGGTGCGGTTAGCTGGTGCGCCTCATCGACGATGTAGACCTTGGATTTCGCCTCAGCGGGGGCGAAACGTACGCGCTCGCGGAGTGCGCGCACATCGTCGATGCCCCGGTTCGAGGCTGCGTCGATCTCGATCAAGTCCATTGCCCGGCCGGCATCCGCAGCGACGCAGGAGTTGCAGGTACCGCACGGATCCCCGTCGAGCGGCTGCTCGCAATTCAGCGCCTTGTACAGGATGCGCGCAATGCTCGTCTTCCCCGTGCCGCGTGGGCCGCAGAGCAGGTAGCCGTGCGCGACCGTGCCCCGCGCAACCGCATTGCGGAGCGTGCGCGTCACCGATTCCTGACCGACAACGTCGGCGAACCGGTGCGGGCGCCACCGCAGATAGAGCGCCCGGCGGTCCGCCGGCAACTCGGACTGCAGCGCCTCACTCATGCGCTGTAGCTCGCGGCGTTCTCCGCGACGTGCCGGACGAACTCGGTCGCCCGCAACCGCCGCTCCAGCACGAACTCGAGCTGGCGACGCAGCACGCGCTCCGCATCGTGCAGCACGGGCTCGGGCACGCGAATCGTGGCCGAGCGGACCGACTCGAGCCGCTGCAGATGACGCAGGAGCTTGAGGGTATCCGTGGCGATGGGCGCCGCCGATATCTCCTGACGCATACACGCCGCACAGACGATGCCACCGAGCGCCACGCTGAACCCATTCGCGGTCGGCTCAATTGGCGCCTTACAGACGAGGCAGGTGGTGAGCTGCGGACGGAAGCCAATCGCCGTCAGGAGCTGCAGCTCGAAATGGCGCGCGACGAGCTGCGGGGCGATGCTTTCATCGGCAAGTGCAGCGAGCGCACCGCGCAGCAGATCGAACACGTCACGGTGTGGGTCGCGATCGGGGAGGCAGCCGTCGACGAGCTCGCCGAGATGGTACGCGTAGGACGCGGCGACGAGGCTCTCGCGCACTCCGCGAAATGGCTCGATCGTGCTCGCCTGCGTCACGAGGTCAAGCTCGCGGCCGCGAGCAAGCATCGCGTGGGCGTGCGCGAAGAGCTCGAGGTGCCCGGCGTTGCGGCTGGTGGACTTGCGTACGCCCTTCGCCAGTACCCGCAGCTTGCCGTACTCCGGCGTGAAGGCGGTGATGATGCGGTCGGCTTCGGAGTAGTCCATCCGCTTGAGCGCGATCAACTCCGTCCCGTAGACGCGCGAGCGAGCCACCAGCCTCTGACCTTCCCTATCCGGCCAACCCGCTCAATCGAGGAGGCCCTCAATCACGTCGATGATCATTATGCGTCGGTCAAGGTCAATCTCACGGACGACGTCCTTGATCGCCGGAATGAGCAGGTCGCGCCTCCCGCTCCGCACTACATAGACGTCATTGCTCCCCGTTGGCAGGATTTCACTGACGATGCCGAGTGCTTCCCCAGCCGAGGTCTTGACGGTCAGCCCCACGATGTCGTGCCAGAAGTAGGTGCCACTCGGCAGCTTTACGGCGTCGGCCTCGTCCACATAGAGCGTCTGCCCGCGCAGCCGCTCAGCCTCGTCGCGCGACTCCACCCCGGCCAACTTGAGGATCGCATGGCGCTTGTCGAGGCGCGCCCGTTCGAGCTCGATGGGCGCGTGCTGCTCGCCCGCGAAGAGCTGGCGCGTGGTCTTGAAGCGCTCCGGGAAGTCGGTGATGACCTCGCAACGCACTTCGCCTTTGACGCCGTGGGCGGACGTAATACGCGCCACGGCAAGAAATGTTTGGGGATCAGCCATGCGCAGACCAAGGCCAGAAATGAGCATGAAATCCGCGTGATCGGGCGCCGGGGCCACGGCGATGTGACGCACACGGGCGCATCGCCGCGCCGCTACTCGATCTCGAGCCCGATTCGCACGCCCTGGCGCATCGCCGTGGCGCGGAGCAGCGAGCGGATCGCTCGCACGATGCGGCCCTCACGGCCGATCACGCGGCCGACGTCGTCGGGTGCCAGCTTCAAATGGTACACCAGCGTGTTGCCGTCGAGGCTCTCGGTCACCTCGACCTCGTCCGGCTCCCGCGCGAGCGTGCGTGCAACGTACTCGACGAATTCGCGCGTAGGGCTGCTAGCTTGCGGTTCCACCGGGCTCCACCACGACCGTGGCATCCTCATCCGAATTCGTCGGCGGCGACTCCACAGCCGTCTCCGGCTCAATTGCGACCGCCGGGGCCGAAGCGGCGGCGGGTCGCGCCGCGCGCGGCGTGGCGGCTTCAGCCTTTGGCTCCACAGCCTTCGGCTGGTAGGTCGGCGCCTCGGGGAGGAGATCTACGGCGATACCCGCGCCGCGCAGCAGCCGGACTACCGTGTCCGATGGTTGCGCGCCCTTCGTCAGCCAATCGGTCGCCTTATCACGGTCGATGTTGACGGTCGCTGGCTCCGTAAGCGGATCGTAGTAGCCAATAGTGGCGACGAATGCGCCGTCGCGCGGAGTCCGGGCCTCTGCGATAACGACGCGGTAGCGGGGCTGCTTCTTCGCGCCAACCCGGCGCAGCCTCATTCGTAGCATGCGAACTGGCGCTCCTCAGCCCGTGGTCGGTACGCACCACCGGCAATAAATCGCTCATGTGCAACCCGCAATTATAGCCGACCTATCGTCCCGCCTCGCCGCCGCCTTCCCGAGAAGCCACAGTACAATCCTCCAGGATCTCCGCGGTCGCTCGCGGTCTTCAGTGTCGCCACAGGAAAGAGGCGCCTTTGTCCCGCACGTTCGATCTGCTCAGCTTTTACGGCATTACGATTCGCGCCCATGCCTCCGCGCTGCTCGGCTTTGCCACGCTTGTTCTGCTCGGTGGCAGGATCTACCCAGCGCTGCTCCCGAACGAAACCGAACAAACCTACATCTCGGTCGCCTTTATCTCCGCCTTCTTCGTGTTCTTTTCCCGGATCGCCCACGAGCTCGGACATTCAGTCGTCGCTCGGCTCCGTGGCGTCGCGGTCGGCGCAATTACACTCGTCATGTTTGGCGGCTCATCCGACATCAGGAATGAGCGGGGTCGGCCGCTCGACGAGCTGTTCATTTTTCTATCTGGCCCCACGGTCAGCCTCTCGCTCGCCTTTCTCCTGGCCCTGGTCCTGGTCTACGTGCCGGGTCTCAGTCAGCCGCTGAGTCTCTTCCTGGAGTCGATGCTCCTCCTGAATCTCTGGCTCGGCGGATTTAACCTGCTGCCGACGCTGCCCTTGGACGGGGGCCGCGCCCTGCGTGGCCTGCTGTGGTACCGGGTGGGGGATTTTCGACGGGCGACGCGGCTCGCCACCCTCTTCGGCCAGGGTGTCGCCGCCCTCGCCTTCGCCGGCGCGATCATCCTCCTCGTGGTCTCACTCGACGAGCGCACGCGGCCGTACCAATCGATCCTCGGCTATGACCCGCGATTTGTGGCAGTCGCGGGCGTGCTGCTGTCCTGGTTCATCTATAACGGCGCCCGGGCCGCGTACCGGCAGGTCATTCTCCAGAGCCGATTCGCGGGTGTTAGTGTGCGCCAGATCATGACCCCAGAGCCGGACACGGTAGCACCGTGGACGAGCATCGAGGAGGCCGTCACAGATCACTTTCTCAAGCGCGGCGAGCGCGGCATCGCGGTAGCGCGTGAGGGCGGCCAGCTCGTTGGACTCGTCGCGTTTTCTGACACGCGCAAAGTTCCGCGGTCTGAGTGGGGGAAGCGTGCAGTGGGTGAGGTCATGACGCCACTCGCGCAGCTCACCACGGTCTCGCCGGACGATGGCGTAGACGTCGCGATCCGCCACATGGCGGAGCAGCACTACAACCAACTGCCCGTCGTGGTGAATGGGCAGCTCGTCGGCATCATTGCCCGCCTGAACGTCCTCCGCTATATGGAGCTGAAGGACCACACGGGCGACGAATCGAAGTAGTCCCGCTACTCGAGGTATTCCTTGAGCCGCATGCGCAGCTGCGGCTGACGCAGCTTCTGGAGTGCTTCCGCCTCAATCTGGCGGACGCGCTCCCGGCTCACGCCCAACTCTTCGCCAATCTCGCCGAGCGTCCGATCACGTCCGTCGAGCAGACCGAAGCGCAGTCGCAACACGATCTGCTCGCGGTCGGTGAGCTGCTCCTCGAATGCCGTATCGACGTGGCGGCGGAGCATCTCCTGCGCGGCCACCTCTGGGGGGGCGTATGCATTTTTGTCCGCGATGAAGTCGGAGAGCGTGCTCTCGTCTTCCTCGCCCACCGGCGTCTCCAGCGAGATCGGCTGGCGCGCGGCGCGGATGATCCCTCGAACCCGCTCTGCAGTGGTGTTCATCGCCTCCGCGATCTCCTCGGCGGTTGGCTCCCTGCCGATCTCTTGCTGGAGCTCGCGTGACTGCCGATACACGTCGCCGATCAACTCGATCATGTGGACGGGCACGCGAATCGTGCGCGCCTGGTCGGCTATCGCACGCGTCACCGCCTGCCGAATCCACCAGTACGCATAGGTACTGAACCGGTAACCCTTCGTGTAGTCATACTTCTCGACCGCCCGCGAGAGGCCAATATTGCCCTCTTGAATGAGGTCCTGAAGGGGAAGGCCACGCCCCATGTACTTGCGCGCCACGCTTACGACTAGCCGAAGGTTCGCCTCGGTGAGCTTCCGTCGCGCCTCGTCGCCGTCATGCGCAGCGCCCTGCAGCGCCTCAGCGCCGTCACCAGCTTCAGCCGCGGCGAGTCGCTCACCGGCGAGGCGACCCTGCTCGATCGCCATGGCGAATTCCACCTCTTGCTCGGCCGTCAGCAGCTTGACGCGGCTGATGTCGCGGAGATAGATCGCTGCCGGCGTCTCGCTCGAGACGTAGTCGGCATCGTGGGAATCGTCGGCGGCAGGGCGGGGTCGGTCGTGGAGCGGATCCTCGGAATCGTCGAGGAGCGCCCGGTCCCGAAATGCGGGGAGGTCGTCCCAGTGCAGACCGGGCTCGTCGATAGACTCGTCGCGCGAGACAATTACCATACGCTTCCCGCCCCATCATTCAATTGGCGAGCGCTCAATCGCCGGCGTGACAC